>CANKMT010000064.1 GCA_947482825.1 Betaproteobacteria bacterium
GGGCTACAACCCGCTGGTCGCTATCCAAATGGCGCTGTCAGGAAAACTTTATGCCCAAGGGGGCGAGTAGTTACCCGCCGGTCATCATTGTTCCGGTCGCCATCCCGCCGCCGAAGATCAGCAGCAGCACGGCCGTAACAGCGAAGGCGATTAGGAGACCTGTCTTGCTTGTATTGTCCATGGTGGATTTCCGGTAGGTGGAAGGGTCAAAGCGATACGCACTCCTGTATGGGCTCGAATTTCCTCACAGTCCGTTCGCTATCGCACGCAGTCGCCTAAGCGGAGCCCGGACTTTTTCGGGGACCACCCCGGCAGGAAGTCCGACATCGACTGGATTGTCAGCCTTGTCGGCCGCACGGCCGGCGCGGGCGCGCCGCTAGCCAGCGACGGTATGCAGCATCTTCCGCTCCAATCCGCTGAGGTCTGATCCACCCGATACTTTCCTTGGTGTCATCTCGTTCTTCGCAAGGCGTCGATGATCGGACATTGCCGCTTCGTGCCGGAATTGCACGCAGCGATCAGCGCCGAAAGCGTCCGGGCCACGCGCTGAAGATCGTCAATACGGGTTTCGACCAGTGCAAGCTTTTTCGAGGCGATGTCGCGCGCATCGCGGCATCCCGGCGTCACTTCGAGCTTCAACAGTTCGATCACCTCGTCCAGCGAGAAGCCGAGTTCCTGCGCGCGCTTGATGAACGCAATGCGCGCGGCCGTGCCGGGCTCATATCGCCGGAACCCGCCGGCCGGGCGCTTCGGCACCGACAGCAGCCCGCGTTTCTGGTAGTACCGGATGGTCTCGACGTGGACCCCGGATTGCTTCGCCAGCCCGCCGATCGTGAGGGTTTCCGACATCGCTTGACTCCGTAGTTGGGTACGGACTGTATCATCGCCAAATGGACACTCTCTCTTCAGATTCCTCCACCGGTTCGAATCCGCCGCGCTCGGCCCTCGCGCCCATCCTCGCGGGCATAGGCGGAGCGCTGGGCGCGTCTGCCTGCTGTGTCGGCCCGCTCGCGCTGGTCGCGCTGGGCCTGGGCGGCGCGTGGGCGAGCGGGCTGCGATCGCTGGAGCCGCTTCACCCGCTCTTTCTTGCACTTGCGTTCGGTGCGTTCGCCTTCGCCTTCTGGCGGCTTTATGTTGCCCCGCGCCGTTGCGCGCCGGCGGCCGCTTGTGCGGCAGCGCCGGTTCTCAGGCGACAGCGCATCGCCTTCTGGGTCGCGCTGGTTGCGGCAAAAGCCATCCTGCTGTTCCCGCTCTATGGCCCGCGTCTTCTGGCTTAGCCTCGCGCTGTTCGCTCTGCCCGCGCCGCATGCGCTGGCCGAACAGCGCACGGTGCAGCTCGACGTCAAGGGCATGAACTGCGCGACCTGCCCGCTCACGGTACGGCTTGCGCTGAAGAAGGTGGCAGGGGTCATCGACGCAAAGGTGACCCTGGAGCCGCCGCTCGCGGTCGTCACTTACGACGATGCAAAAACCTCGGACGCGCAACTCATGCGTGCAACGGCGAACGCGGGTTACCCTTCGACACTCAGGCCATCGCCGTGAGCGGAGCGGTTCTCGAATCGATCCTTACCTGCCCTGAATGCGGGTTCGCGAGCACTCAGATCATGCCTACCGATGCCTGCCTTTATTTTTATATGTGCGAGGGCTGCGGCGCCCGTCTCAGACCCAAACCCGGCGATTGCTGCGTGTTCTGCAGTTACGGATCGGTCCCCTGCCCTCCGGTGCAGGAACAGCGCGGCTGCTGCGGGATCTGAAAGACGTGCCCGACCTGGGGGGCCCGGCTCGGCGCAGTCAGCACAGCCTCCGGCATCGAAAAACCGCTCAGTGACCCGGCTTCAGCGTGCCGTGCTCAGTGATGGTTTTCCAGACCGCGTTGTTCTTCATCATCACCTTGCTGCCGTCCTTGGCTTCCATGACCTTGCCGTCTTTCATCTTCTCGCGTTTGCCCGCGGCGTCGATATGCGCCATGGCCCCGCTTTTGTCGATGACGACCTTGCCACCATCCTTCAGTTCTATGGTTTGCGGTTCGGCGGCAAACACCGCGCCTGCAAAGGCGAGCAGGAGAATCGGAAATCTTAATTTACGCATGATGGTCTTCCTGTGTGAGTAGTTGAATGGGCTCTCTACCGGCTAGTTAACTCCGACTACCCACCGCATCGAGCCGCAATTCACATGTGACAGACTGCTTGCATCTCTTCGCGACGCTTTGACATGCATCAACCAAGCCTTGATCTTCATTGATCCAAATTGGTGCGCCTGCACTTTCGTAGTGCGCGGAATCGCAGTTCTCACGTTCCTTCAACCCAGTTTCACCCGATTGAGACGTAACGCATTAGTAACCACCGACACCGAACTCAGAGCCATCGCCGCCCCTGCGAACACCGGCGACATCAGCAACCCGAACGCCGGGTACAGGACGCCGGCCGCCACTGGTATGCCGAGCGCGTTGTAGCCAAACGCGAACACCAGGTTCTGACGGATGTTGCGCATCGTTGCCCGGGACAGGACCGCTGCGCGAGCGATGCCGCGAAGGTCGCCCTTCACGAGCGTCACGCCGGCGCTTTCCATGGCCACATCGGTGCCTGTGCCCATCGCAATTCCCACATCCGCCTGCGCAAGGGCCGGCGCGTCGTTGATCCCGTCCCCGGCCATCGCGACCTTGCGGCCCTCGCCCTGCAGTCGCTTGACGTGGCCGGCCTTGTCCTCGGGCAGGACCTCCGCCAACGCTTCATCGATGCCGAGTTGCTTCGCCACGGCATCGGCCGTGCGCTTCGAATCGCCGGTCAGCATCACGACGCGCACGCCGGAGGCCTTGAGGGTCGCAATTGCTTCCCGCGTACCGTCCTTGATCGGGTCGGCTACCGCTGTGATCCCGGCCGCCATGTCGTCCACGGCGAGGAACACCACCGTTTTTGCTTCTGCGCGCCAGGCCTCGGCGCGCTCTTCTCACTTCTTCGTATCAACCTTGTGCTGTTCGAGGAATTGGCGGCTGCCTACGAGCACGCGCTTGCCATCGATATCGGCCTGCACCCACAGGCCGTTGACGGCTTCGAATGCGCCAGCGGTCTTTGGTACGAGGCCGCGCGCCTTGGCGCCCTCGACGATCGCCAGGCCGATCGGATGCTCGGACAACTGCTCCACGCCTGCGGTCAGTGAAAGGGCCTCGTCGTCGCCGATCCCCTCGAATGCGAAATCGGTGAGCGCGGGATGGCCGCGCGTCAGGGTGCCGGTCTTGTCCACGACCACCGTATCGATGTCGCGCATGCGCTCGATCGCCTCGGCGTTTCGGAACAGGATTCCCGCGCGCGCCCCCTGTCCCATGGCCACCGTCATCGAAATGGGTGTTGCGAGACCAACCGCGCAGGGACAGGCGACGATCAGGACCGCCACCGCATTCAGGAACGCGTAGGTGAATCTTGGATCAGAGCCGACGAACCACCACGTGAGCGCTGTAACGACCGCGATGCCCACCACGACCTGCACGAAATACGCCGCAATGACGTCCGCAAGCCGCTGGATCGGCGCGCGCGTGCGTTGCGCCTCCCCGACCATGTGCACGATGCGCGCGAGCAGCGTGTCCGCGTCGACGCGCTCGGCACGAATCGTCAATGAACCATTGCCATTGACGGTCGCGCCAAAAACCTTGTCCCCGGCAGCCTTGGCCACCGGCACCGGCTCGCCGGTCATCATGGATTCGTCGATGCGGCTCGCGCCTTCGAGCACAATCCCGTCCACCGGGACTTTTTCGCCCGGCTTGACCCGCAGGCGGTTGCCGACGGCGACCATATCGAGCGCGACCTGCTCCTCGCTGCCATCGTCGCGCAGCCGCCACGCGAGGTTCGGCGCCCGCTTCAACAGCTGCTGGATCGCCTGGCTGGTCTGGCCCATCGCCCGCAATTGCAGCACGTCGCCCAGAATTACCAGCGTGACGATCACCGCCGCTGCCTCGAAGTAGGTCCCGACCGCGCCGTCGTGCTCGCGGAACTCCTGCGGGAACCAGGCCGGAAAAAACACCGCGGCAAGGCTGAACAGGTAGGCGAGCCCGACGCCCAGGCCGATCAGCGAATACATGTTGAGCTCGCGGTGCACGAGCGAGAACCAGAATTTCCTCAGGATTGGCCATCCCACCCACAGCACCACCGGCGTGCCCATTACGAATTCGACCCACCCGCGCGCGCGCGGTTGCAGCCCGAACAGGTCGTGCAGTCCCACCATTGGCGACATGGCAAGGATCACCAGCGGGATCGACAAGGCGGTCCCGATCCACATGCGCAGCGTGAGGTCGCGCAATTCGGAGTCGTCGGATTCGCCGGCTCCGGTGCCCGCAACCAATATCAGAGTCATCCCGCATTTCGGACAGCTGCCCGGTGCATCGCCGACGATTTCGGGATGCATCAGACAGGTATAGACGGCGGCCTTGTGGCCGGACCCGGCGACTCCGGGAACGCCTTTGTCCAGCAATGAAGGTGGCGCATGCCCGTGGTGATGCGCGTGCCCGGTGTCCGTCATTTCGATGTCTCCTGATTTGAACCGAGCAGTTTGCGCAACCTTGGCAGCGCTTCGCGCGCCGCCTGTTCGCCGGCTGCGACCAGCAACTTGAGCGTTGCGGGTTTCATGTCGGAATAGACCGGCAGCTGTGGAGCGATCACCAGGTCAGCCGTCGCACGCTCTTCGAGGGCAAGCTTTCGCGTGAGAATTGAAAATCCCTGGTGGAGGGCATCGTAGACACCGTTCAACTCGGCTTCCTCCGGTGGAAACGTGACGTCCACGGCGACCACTCTTGTCGCGCCCATCCGCCGAGCCGTACCAACCGGCACCGGACTTGAGAGACTGCCATGGACGAAAAGGCGATTTGCGATCCTCACGGGCTCCAAAAAACCGGGAACGCTGCTGGACGCCTGCACCGCGAGGCCGAGATCCCCGTGCTCGAAGACTTTGAGCGCCCCGTTACTCAAGTCGGTGGCTACGGCCGCAAACCGGATCTGCATCGCTTCGATCTTCATCGGGCCGAGCCGTTCGACGACGAAGCGACGGATCGCGTCCCCGCCAAAAAGCCCGAGTCGCGGAATGGCCCAGTCGCGAAGGACGTGCGATCCAAGGTCCTGGTCATAGCGTTCCAACCGACCGGCGTCGATGCCGGCGGCATAGAGACCGCCAACGAGGCTGCCTGCACTCGTGCCGACGATCAGATCGGGCCTCAGGCCGTTCTACTCCAATACGCGAATGACGCCGATGTGGCCGTGAGCACGGCACCCGCCTCCGCCCAGCACCAGCGCAAATCGGGCCGGCGCGGCAGGCGCGCTGTTGGCCTGGGTCCCAAGCGCCAACCCGACCGCCGCCCCCGCGGTGGGGGCGAGAAACCGCCTGCGTTCCATGCCGCTCATGGCAGGTCGCCGCTCTTTCCGTCGATGTCGAACGCAACCGCAGTCGCCGCCTGCCTTCCGTCGACGCGGCGGAATGTCTCGCCGCCGTCGCGGGCGAGGTAAAGGCCCGAAGAGGTCGCAATCGCGATCGTCCCGGCCTCGTGCGGATGCGCTGAAACACCAAAGATCTCGCCTTCCAGACCGCGCGCAGCCGCCCGCATCCAGGTCCTTCCTTCGTAGCGAGGCACGTGCAGTCCCGGATTGGGCATCAATTCGTTCGGGCGCGAACTCAAGACGTATACGGCTCCGGAACGATATCCGGCCGCGATCAAATGGAAGTCCGCCTCGCCGCCAAGAAAGGCTCGGCGCCGAACGCCGGCGTAGCCATCATCGCCAGAGCCGCCAGCAAGGCAGCGACACCGAGCCCCCCATTGAGGAATCGAAACATGCGGATCGGCATGCGGACCTAGCGCAACCGGAGGCTCGACGCAGCGATCATTTTCCCGACTCGATCTTCGTAACCGCGTATCCGCTGCCAACCTTGTCCGCCGAGAACCTCACCTTGTCCCCGGCCTTCAGGTGGTCCAGCATCGCCGGATCGGCAACCTGGAAAACCATGGTCATCGCCGGCATGTCGAGATGCAAGATCGGGCCGTGCTTGAGCGTGATTTTCTTTGCCTCCTTGTCGACTTTGCGCACCTCGCCTTCGGCCATTGCGACAGCGCTTGCGGTGGCCGCTGCCTGCGGCTTCTTGTGATGCGCATCGTCGGCGAGAACAGGCTGCGAAAACAGTGCCGCGACACAAATCGTTGCGAACGGAATGAATTTCATGACATCTCCTTTGCGTTTGTTGGTGAGCAGGCGAATCGATTCGAACCCTCGGCCCGGAAAACGTTCATTCGACGATGATCTTGCCGATCATCCCGGCCTCGAAATGCCCGGGAAGCAGGCAGCCGTAGTAGAAAGTGCCTGCCTTGCTGAAGCGCCAGCCCATCTCGGCCGTCTTCGAAGGCGCAACGTGGGCCATGTGCGGCTCGTCATGCTCCATGCCCGGATGCTTTTTCATCAGCTCGGCATGCTTCTTCAGCTCGTCCATCGTGCCGAGCACCATCTCGTGCATCTGCTTTCCTTTGTTGGTGACCACGAAGCGCACCGTTTCACCGCGCTTCACCTTCACTTCGCCCGGCGTGAAGCGCATCGTGTCGGCCATTTCGATGTGCATGGTCCGGGCGGCTTTCTTGGGGTCGGACGCAACACCGAAAGGCATCTGTTCGGCCTTGGAATAGTCCACCTTCGCGGGTGCGGGATGCTTGTCCCCGTGCGCCTGCGCAGCCGCGGCGAACACCATCGAGCAGGCGATGGCGGGCAGATAAGTCCGAATCGTATTCATTTATCGTTCCTCGGTTGATGGCAGCAATTTGGCTGGAGAGTCAATATCCATGCGGTACTTATTGAAAACATGGCAGCAATGGGGTCGCGCCGGCGGTCAATGCCCATGGCCGCCTCCGGCCTTGGGCTTCCTCACCCGCACCTCGGCAGCACCCGGCTTGCCCTGCGCGGGCATCGATTGCCCGCCTTCGGACTTGAAGCGGGCAGGCTCGGCGATCGGCCCGGTCCATTCGTGCGCGATCGTTCCAGGCGGGTGCTCGTACCAGCCCGGGTCCTTGTAGTCGCCTGGCTTCTGGTCGCGGCGCACCTTGAGCATGCTGAACATGCCGCCCATTTCCACCGATCCGAAAGGGCCGGTGCCGGTCATCATCGGCAGCGTGTTGTCGGGCAGCGGCATCTCCATCTCGGCCATGTCGGCCATGCCGCGCTCGCCCATCACCATGTAGTCCGGGATCAGCCGCGTGATCTGGCGTGCTACGCCGCGATGCTCCACGCCGATCAGGGTCGGCACGTTGTGGCCCATCGCGTTCATCGTGTGGTGCGACTTGTGGCAATGGAACGCCCAGTCGCCCTCCTCGTCGGCGAGAAAATCCAACTGGCGCATCTGGCCGACCGCGATGTCGGCGGTGACTTCGTACTGGCGGGCGCTTTTCGGCGTCGGGCCGCCGTCGGTGCCGGTGACGAGAAACTCGTGGCCGTGCAGGTGTATCGGGTGGTTCGTCATCGTCAGGTTGCCGATTCGCAGGCGCACCTTGTCGTTCTTGCGCACCACCAGCGGGTCGATACCCGGGAACGCTCGGCTGTTCCAGGTCCACAGGTTGAACTCGAGCATGGTCATGATCTTCGGCGTGTAGCTGCCGGGATCGATGTCGTAGGCATTCAGCAGGAAGCAGAAGTCGCGGTCCACCGGGTCGATGAGCGGGTGCTTTCCCTTTGGATGGGTGACCCAGAAACCCATCATGCCCATCGCCATCTGGGTCATTTCATCGGCGTGCGGGTGGTACATGAAAGTCCCCGGCCGGCGCGCGACGAACTCGTAGACGAAGGTCTTGCCGACACCGATCGCGGGCTGGTTGAGCCCCGCGACGCCGTCCATTCCATTCGGCAGCCGCTGGCCGTGCCAGTGGATGCTCGTGTGCTCCGGCAGCCGGTTGGTGACGAAGAGGCGCACGCGGTCGCCCTCGACCACTTCGATCGTGGGCCCGGGAGACTGCCCGTTATAGCCCCACAGGTGCGCCTTCATGCCCGGCGCGATCTCGCGCACGACGGGTTCCGCGACCAGATGAAACTCCTTGACCCCTGCATTCATGCGCCATGGCAAGGTCCAGCCGTTGAGCGTCACGACCGGGTTGTAGGGCTGGCCACTGTTGGGCACCAGCGGTGGCTGGGTTGCGGCCTTGTCGGTGCTCACGACTTCCGGCAATGCGGCGAGCGTTGCGCGGCTCACTGCGGCGGCGGCAAGCGTGGATCCCGCCAGCGCGGCGCCGCGCAGAAAATTCCTTCTCGATGTCATCTCTCGCATCCTCTTTCAGTGGCCGGCGCCGGCTTCGGCGCTGGCTTTCGAGCCTCGGGGGGCGGTGCTCAGGGTCGGCTTGCCGATCAGCGACATCTGCAGGTCGGCTTCGGCGACCCAGAAATCGCGCAGGGCTTCGATGGCGCTGTTCACGCTGGCGATCTGCGAGCGTGCGTCGGCCAGCAATTCGAAAACACCGATGAGCATTCCGTTGTAGCGCAACAGGTTTTCGTCCGCGATGCGCCTGCGTATCGGGACGACCTCCTCGCGATAGTGGCGCGCGATGTCCCAGGTCAAACGGTAGTTCGAATAGGTTTCGCGCACTTCGGAACGCGCATGGATCGCGGCCTCCGCGGCGCGTTCGACCGCCTGCATGTAGATCGACTCCGCTTTTGCAACCCGCGCAGTTCCCCAATCGAAAATCGGCAGCTCGAAGGAAATCTCGTAGCCATTCTTCCACCGGCTCGAGCGCGCGCCCTCGAGCACGCGCGCGGGACCGAACTCGAGCGTGTTGATGAACCGGGTGGTCTTCGTCAGCCCGAGTGATTTTGCGAGCGCCTCGGCATCGAGCCGGACTGCCTGCAGGTCGAGGCGTTCGCGCATGGCACGGGCTTCGATGTCCGGCAGGTCGGTGGCGGCCTTTGGAAGATCGGGCAGGCGCTCGGGGAGCTTCAGTTGAGTCTGGTCGCCCCATACCCCCAGCAGCCGCGCGAGCCGCTCGCGCGCGCCGACGCGCGCCTGCTCCGCGCGCGCCACGTTCAGCGCGGCCTCGGCGTAAAAACCCTGCTCGCGGGCCTGCTCGATCTTGCCCCAGTTGCCGCTGCGCGCCATGCGCCGCGCGAGTTCGGCGCTCGCATCGGCCACGTCCTTCACCTGCCTCGTGTAGCGCACGGTCTCCTCGGCGGCCAGCGCCGTGTAGTAGGCCTTGCGCGCCTCTGAAGCAATACGCAACACCTCGAGTGTTACGCCGCGTTTCACGCGCTCGAAGTTGCGCGCCTCGATCTCGGAGGCGAGCGGCAGCGTAATCAGCGAAAACAGGTTGAACGTCAGCGCCTGCTCGATCTTGTATTCGCGGCCGCTGCCCTCCGGATGGGAAGCGCGGAGCATCGAGAAGTGCGGATTCGGCAGCCGCCCGGCCTGCACGAGGCTGGCCTCGCTTATTCCGAGCTCGGCGAATTCCGCCTGCAGGCCCCGATTGTTCAACAGCGCAGCCTGCACCGCGTCGTCGGCCGAAAGCGGCTTGGCCAGAAGTTCCGCGACGCGCCGGTCAATGCTCTCGCGCTGCTCTCCGGTCTTCGCCCACACGAGGTCTTTGCCGGTGCGTTCCTTCACCGTGCGTTCCACCATGCCGAAACCGCCGTCCTCGCTGAACGTCGCGCACCCGCCAAGGACGATCGTTGCGCAAGCGATCGCCGCCAGGCGCGCGCTCCTCATTGCTTACCTCCCGGCATGGTGTGTCCGCCGTGCGCGCCCGGCGGGTTCGGCTGCCGTACAGGCGGCGCCGGAGCCTCTCCGGAGGCCGTGCCCGCGGCTCCGGGGGCTTGCGCATCACGCGCATACTCGCGCCATCCGCCGATGCGGCCGACTTCGTCGTTCGCGGCGCGCCAATTGCCGACGGATTCGTCACCCAGGGCGCGATAGTCGGCGAACGGCGAGCGATACGTCGCGGCGGGAACCCGGGCTCCCGGATCCGCGGGATCGGCGCGCGTCTGGGCGCTGGCGGTCGATACCCAATACGCGGGTGTGGCGATGGCGATGCATATCGCCATGAAAGTTCGGTTTGGACGCATGTCCAGACTCCCTGCAATGGTTCGTGATCTGCGTGCACGCGCACGCAGGGGTTGCGGCTCAGCGAGCCGCGCTACGAATCAAAGGGATCGGACGAGCGGGGGCCGTTCGAGCTGCGCGGGCACGACACCCGCGAAGCCCTGCTCGGCGAAGGCAATGAGGCTCGCGCCGGGCGGCTCGAGCGGGAACGAAGTCCACGCCGCGGGCACCGCGGCGCCACCGACGCTGCACGCAGCGCAGGCGCTGCACGAGGAGGCCGTGGGAGAGCCCTGCGATTCGGCAGGCTCGCCATGCACCGCGAAAGTGTGGTCGTGGCCGGCGTCCTGCTCACCGTGCATTCCGTGATGATCCCCATGTCCGTCCGCAGAGATCGCCGTCTCGTGCTGATCCTGCGGGCAATGCAACATTGCCACGGCGGCCATGCCGCGCAGCGGCAGCGCGACGAGCGCCACGAGCAGGATCAGGATTTTGAACTTGAGGACCATCTTCATATGCTAGCACGCGCAAATCAGAATACCGGCTTGTGACACGCCGCAGCCCGCTTGGTTCACCGCAGGCCGCTAGGACCGCTCGACGCCCGCCGGCGGCTCGGGCTCAACCCGCTGCTTGCGCACGCGCTCCGCCCTCCACGCCGCCGCGCCCTTGCCCACGCCCTCGATGACGTTGCCGTTCACGCGGCCGACATAGTCCACGCCGCCGGCCGAAAACGCCAGGCGGTCGCCGCGCAGCCGCCCGCCGCTGATCAGCATTTCCTTATCGCCGATCGTGAGCTTGCCGGTGACCATCTGGAAATCCTGCCGCAGCTGGAGCTCTCCCGGCCCCATCTTCCAGGCGCCGGTCACTTTCGCAGGCACGATCCACAGGTACGCGGCGCAGAACGACTGGCAACCGTCGCTCACGTTCACCTTGGCGTCCTCAGCCCAGTCGCCCATCGTAAACGTGTTCGAGACGAGCCGCGTGCCGGGCTTGAGGTTGAGCAGCTTCGGGCGCAGCTGCAGGTTGATCCGGTCGAGGAGGAACATCGTGATCACGGTGGCTTTCGAGAAGTCGCTCGCGAAAAGGTCCGCCTTGACGAAAGTCGCCTTCTCCGCCACGCCTTCCGTTTGCGCATTGCGCTTGGAGAGCTCGACCATGTCCGGGTTGTACTCGATGCCCGTTGCCCGCACACCCCGCTTGGCGGCGGTGATGACCGTACGGCCGTCACCCGAGCCGAGGTCGATCAGGTAGTCTTTCGGCGTGACCTTGGCCATGTCGAGCATCTTGTCGACGAGCGCCTGTGGAGTCGGTACCCAGACGACATCCTTGCCTTCCTGGCCTACATTGGGCTCGTAGGCGGGCGTCGCCTGCGCAAGCGCGCCGCTCGCGCAAGCCGACAACATGAGTGCGATCAACAGTTCACGTGCATGGGTCAATGCGTGCATGGAATTCTCCCGTTTTTCCATTTCAGACAAGCTCTCAGGAACAGCGCCTTGCTTTGCCGCGTCGATCGCGCCCTGCTCAGGCGCCAGCGGCCTGCCGTACCGCAGCCGCTATCGATTCCGCCCCCTGCTCGACCGCCGAGCGCGGCTCGCCTTCGACCATCACGCGCAGCACCGGCTCCGTGCCCGACGGACGCAGCAGGACGCGGCCATGGCCGGCGAGCGAGGTTTCCACTTCCTTTTGCGCCGCCGCGATCGATGCGTGCACCGTCCAGTCGAATCCGCGCGCGACCTTCACATTGACGAGGACCTGCGGGTAAAGCGCGAGGTCCGAGATGAGCTCGGCAAGCGACTTGCCCGATTCGCGAATCGCAGTCAGGACCTGCAGGGCCGACACCAACCCGTCACCGGTGGTGTGCTTGTCGAGGCAGATCACGTGCCCGGAATTCTCGCCGCCGTAGAGCCAACCCTTTTCGCGCAGCATCTCGAGCACGTAGCGGTCGCCGACCTTGGCCCGGCCGAAGGCGATGCCCAGGCGGCCGATGGCCTGCTCCATGCCGAGGTTGGTCATCAGTGTCCCGGCCACCCCCGCCACCTTCTCGCGACGCGCGCGGTGACCGACGATGGCAAAGAGCAATTCATCGCCGTCGTACAGCCGCCCGGCTGAATCCACGACGACGAGCCTGTCGGCGTCGCCATCGAGCGCGATGCCGTAGTCGGCCTTGGTTCGCTTGAC
This sequence comes from Betaproteobacteria bacterium, assembly GCA_947482825.1. Classification (GTDB taxonomy): domain Bacteria; phylum Pseudomonadota; class Gammaproteobacteria; order Burkholderiales; family SG8-39; genus SZAS-79. The sequence goes on from CANKMT010000064.1 coordinate 12,208, forward strand.
TTCCATCACGAGCTGGTCGGGCGCGGTCGCGCCGAACATGTCGTTGATGTTGAAGCCGTCGGGCTGCACGCCGATCGGCACCACGTCGGCGCCGAGTTCGTGGAACAGGTGTGGGGCGACCTGATAGGCCGCGCCGTGCGCACAGTCGACCACGAGCTTCATGCCCTTGAGGTCGAGCTCGGCGGGGAAGTTCGACTTGCAGAACTCGACGTAACGTCCCGCCGCGTCCTCGATGCGCCGCGCGCGCCCAAGCTGCGCCGCGGCGTTGCAGCCCATGGTGAATTCCAGAGCTCTTTCCACCTGCGCCTCGAAGGCATCCGGCAGCTTGAACCCGTCGCCGGAAAAGAACTTGATGCCGTTGTCCTGGTACGCGTTGTGCGAGGCGCTGATCACCACGCCGGCCATCAACCTCAGCGCGCGCGTGAGGTACGCCACGCCGGGCGTCGGCAGCGGCCCGCACAGGAGCACGTCCACGCCCGCGGCGGAGAAGCCGGCTTCAAGAGCGGCCTCGAGCATGTAGCCGGAGATGCGCGTGTCCTTGCCGATCAGCACCGCAGGCCGGTCCGAGGCCGAAGCCTGCCTGCGCTCGGTGAGGACCTTGCCGGCCGCATAGCCGAGGCGCAAGACGAAATCCGCCGTCATCGGCGGCTCACCCACCGTGCCGCGGACGCCATCGGTCCCGAAGTACTTTCTGCTCATCCTGCCTCCACTGCTTTCCATACGGCGAGCGCATCGCGCGTCTCGCCCACGTCATGCACGCGCAGTATTTTCGCCCCGCGCTGCGCTGCGAGCAAAGCCGCCGTCACGCTGGCCGCCTTCCGGTCGCCCGCCGGACGCCCGGTGATCCGGCCGAGCGTCGACTTGCGCGACAGCCCGGCCAGTACCGGCAGGCCTTGTCGCGCCAAGCCGCGAAGATTGCGCAGCAGCGCGAAATTGTGCGTGTCCGTCTTGCCGAACCCGAATCCGGGATCGATCACGATTCGATTGCGCGCAATGCCCGCGGCCTGAGCGGCGGCAACGCGCGTGGCGAGAAAGGCGAACACTTCGGCCACCACGTCGTCATAGCGGGGATTCTGCTGCATCGTCGCGGGTTCGCCCTTCTTGTGCATGAGGCAGACCGCGCAATCCGTGCCGGCCACCGCCTCGAGCGCGCCCGGCGCGCTCAAAGCCTCGATGTCGTTGATCATCGAAGCGCCTTCAGCGAGGACCGCGCGCATCACCGCGGCCCGGCGCGTGTCGACCGAGACCGGGACCCCCAGGTCGCGGATTCCGCGCAGGACGGGAAGCAGGCGCGCAAGTTCTTCCTGCTCATCGACCGGGCGCGCACCGGGGCGCGTGGACTCGGCGCCGATGTCGATGATGGCCGCGCCCTCTTCGACAAGGTGTCGGGCCTGCGCGATCGCGGCTGGCGGCGCGAGGAATGCGCCGCCATCCGAAAAGGAATCGGGGGTCACGTTGACCACGCCCATGACCAGCGGGAAATCCAGCGGCAGCAGGAACCTGCCGCATTGAAGCGTCGCGGTCAGCTTGCTGCCGGGGCCGCCGCGCTGGGCGCGTTGTCCGACGGGGGCGGCGGCGTCGGGGTCGACGGCGCCACGATCTTGGGGGGACGCGGAGGCTGGCCGGCCATGATGTCGTTCAGCTGGTCGGCGTCGAGCGTTTCCCACTCGAGCAGCGCCGCGGCCATGACCTCGACCTTGTCGCGATTGCCCTCGATGAGCTTGCGCGCCAGGGCGTACTGGGTGTCGATGATGCGGCGGATTTCCGCGTCGACCTGGCGCAGCGTGTCTTCGGAGACATTCTTGTGCGTGGTGATCGAGCGGCCGAGGAACACCTCGCCCTCGTTGTCGCCGTACACCATGGTGCCCATGACATCCGACATGCCCCACTGCGTCACCATGCGGCGCGCGAGGTCGGTGGCGCGCTCGAAGTCGTTCGACGCGCCGGTGGTCATCTGGTGCATGAAGATTTCCTCGGCGATGCGGCCCCCGAACAGCACGGCGATCGTGTTCAGGAGGCGATCGCGGTCCTGGCTGTAGCGGTCTTCCGCCGGCAGTTGCATGGTCACGCCCAGCGCGCGGCCCCGCGGGATGATCGTCACTTTGTGCACGGGATCGGTCTTGGGCAGCATCTTGGCCACCAGCACGTGACCGGACTCGTGGTACGCGGTGTTCCTGCGCTCTTCCACCGGCATCACCATGGAGCGGCGCTCGGCGCCCATCATGATCTTGTCCTTGGCGCGCTCGAAATCTTCCATATCGACGAGGCGCTTGGTCTTGCGCGCCGCAAAGAGCGCCGCCTCGTTGACGAGATTGGCGAGGTCCGCGCCCGAAAACCCCGGCGTGCCGCGCGCGATGATGTCGGCCTTGACGTCCGGCGCGAGAGGCACCTTGCGCATGTGCACCATGAGGATCTGCTCGCGGCCGCGGATGTCGGGCAGCGGCACGACCACCTGCCGGTCGAAGCGGCCCGGGCGCATCAGCGCGGGGTCGAGCACGTCCGGCCGGTTGGTCGCGGCGATGACGATCACGCCGACGTTGGCCTCGAAGCCGTCCATTTCGACGAGCAACTGGTTCAGCGTTTGCTCGCGCTCGTCGTTGCCGCCGCCTAGCCCGGCGCCGCGCTGGCGGCCGACCGCGTCGATTTCGTCGATGAATACGATGCACGGCGCGCTTTTCTTGGCTTGCTCGAACATGTCGCGCACGCGGGCCGCGCCCACGCCGACGAACATCTCGACGAAGTCGGAGCCCGAAATCGAGAAGAACGGAACCTTGGCCTCGCCCGCGATGGCCCGCGCGAGCAGCGTCTTGCCGGTGCCGGGCGAGCCGACCATCAGCACGCCGCGCGGGATGCGCCCGCCGAGTTTCTGGAACTTGGACGGGTCGCGCAGGAAGTCCACGAGTTCGGAGACTTCTTCCTTGGCCTCTTCACAGCCGGCCACGTCGGCAAACGTAACGGTATTGGTGGATTCATCGAGCATGCGCGCGCGCGACTTGCCGAACGAAAACGCGCCGCCGCGGCCGCCGCCCTGCATCTGGCGCATGAAGAACACCCATACGCCGATCAGGAGCAGCATCGGGAACCAGGAGACGAAGATGTTGACCAGCAAAGAAGGTTCCTCCTCGGGCTTGGCCTCGATCTTCACGCCGTATTTGAGCAGGTCGGACACCAGCCAGATGTCACCGGGCGAATAGCTGGTGACGCGCTTGCCGTCGTTGGTCGTCGCCTTGAGTTGGCGGCCTTCGATGGTGACCTTGGCGATGCGGCCGGATTTCACCTCCTCGATGAACTGGGAGTACTCCATCGGCGCTTGCACGGCCTGGCGGGTATTGAACTGGTTGAACACGGTCATCAGCACCAGGCCGATGACCAGCCAGATCACCAGGTTCTTCATCATGTTGTTCATGCGGTTCCTTGGAGCGACAGCGCGCTTGCGCCCATTTGACTGCGAACTGCGGAGGAAAGGCTATTCTAATCCGAATCTTGCACCATCGAATCCATCACTGCGGCAGGGCGCAAACCGCGTCCCAGCAGGTACATCTCGCGGCTTTCGCCCCGCGATGCATCGGGTTTGCGGGTGGTGACCGTGCGAAATGTCCCTTTCATGCGGGCAAGCAGATCCGGATAAGCCTCGCCCTGGAATACCTTGACCACAAAAATCCCATCTGGTTTCAAGCCGTCCTTGCAATATTCGATTGCCAGCTCGGTGAGCGCCGCGGCATTCGCCTGGTCCACGCTCGGGATGCCCGAAACGTTGGGCAGCATGTCCGACATCACCACGTCGGCCAGTTTGCCCCCCAGCGCCTCATGGATCGCTGCGCGCACCCCGGGATCGCGAAAATCGCCCCGAATCACCCTTACGCCAGAGATTGGGGCGGTTTCCAGAAGATCAACCGCAACCACCGCCCCTTTTGGACCCACCCGCCCGACCGCCAATTGCGACCATCCGCCGGGCGCCGCGCCGAGGTCGACCACCAGTGCGCCGGGCCTGAACAGGCGATCCTTCGCGTCGATCTGCTCAAGCTTGAAGGCGGCGCGCGAGCGGTAACCCTGCGCTTTGGCCTTTTGCACGTAGGCGTCGCTCACGTGCCGCCTGAGCCAGGCCTTGCTTGATTTGGAGCGCGCCATCGCTTGACTTAGAGTGTCGACATGACCAAAACGAATCCTGCCACTGAATTGACCGCGACCGTGTCGACCCAGGCCGAGCGCCGATCCCGCAAAGCCCGCGCCCACAGCCTGGAGCCCGTCGTGCTGATGGGCGACAAGGGCCTCACGCCCGCCGTGCTGGCCGAAATCGAACGCGCCCTTGCCGCACACGAACTGGTAAAGATCCGCGCGCAGGCGGCGCGGGAGGACCGTGCCGGGCTCCTTGCCGAGATCTGCGGCCGGACCGGCGCCTCAGCCGTGCAGCGCATCGGGAAGATGCTCGTGGTCTACCGAAAGAAGCCCCCAGTGGACGACGAGGCCGAAGACCGCGCAAAGGTGCGCAAGGACGCGGCGCGCAAAGCGAAAAGCCGCAAAAAGGACGAAGGCAAGGCGCCTCGCAAAGCGGCACCCAAGCCCGGTTCGCGGACTGGCATCAAGTTCCGGGCCCGATCCGCGACCCGATCCGCGCCTCGATCCGACACTCGCCCCGCTAGAGGTATTGCACGTCCAGGATCTCGTACTGCTTCACCCCGCCAGGGGCCTGAACGTCCACTTCGTCGCCCGCGTACTTCCCGATAAGGGCCCGCGCGATCGGCGATGAAATCGACACCTTGGAGAGCTTGATGTCGGCTTCGTCCTCGCCGACGATCTGGTAGGTCATCTTTTCCTTGGAGTTGATGTCCTGAAGATCGACGGTAGAGCCGAAAACGCAGGCGCCATCGGCATCGACCAGCTTGGGATCGACGACCTGTGCGTTCGACAGCTTGCTCTCGATCTCGATGATGCGGCCCTCGACGAACCCCTGCCTTTCCTTGGCCGCGTCGTACTCGGCGTTCTCGGACAGGTCGCCGTGCGCGCGCGCTTCCGCGATCGCTGCGATCACATTCGGACGTTCGACCGTCTTCAGCTTTTGCAGCTCAGCGCGCAGCATTCCGGCGCCGACGATGGTGAGTGGTATGGCCATGTGCTTGGTTCCCTAGGCAGCTTTCAGTTGCGCATGCAGGTCCTGCAGGCGATAGGGCTCGAGTGCCGTGAGGTGGCGCATTCCCGTGCAGGCAGCCCGCGCGCCAGAGATCGTAGTGTAATACGTCACGCGCTGGGCTAGGGCACTGATGCGGATGGCGCGCGAATCGCGGATCGCGGTTCGCTTGTCCTCCACGGTGTTGACGATGAAGCTGACTTCGCCGTTCTTGATCATGTCGACGATGTGGGGCCGTCCTTCGGCCACCTTGTTGATGATGGTCACGGCGATCCCGTGGGCGGCCAGGACCGCCGCGGTGCCCCGGCTGGCCAGGATGGTGAACCCCAGTTCGGCCAGGTCCCGGGCGATCGCCGCCGCGGCCAACTTGTCGCCGTCCCGGACGCTCACGAATGCCCGCCCGCCCGAGGGCAGCCGAACCCCGGCCGCCAGCTGGGATTTCACGAATGCCTCGCCAAAAGTGACGCCCACCCCCATCACCTCGCCGGTGGACTTCATTTCCGGGCCAAGGATGGTGTCGACACCCGGAAACTTGGCGAACGGAAACACGGCCTCCTTGACCGAAAAATACGGCGGGATGACCTCGGTGCCGATCTTCTGGGCCGCGAGCGAGATGCCGGCCATGCAGCGGGCCGCGATCTTGGCCAGCGGCAGCCCGGTGGCCTTGGACACGAAAGGCACGGTGCGCGAGGCGCGGGGATTGACCTCCAGGACGTAGACCGTGTCGCGCTGGATCGCGAACTGGACGTTCATGAGGCCGACCACCTTGAGCGCCTTGGCCATCAGCACGGTCTGCCGGCGCAATTCACGCTCGATGTGGCTGGCGAGCGAGTGCGGCGGCAGGCAGCAGGCCGAATCGCCGGAGTGCACGCCCGCCTGCTCGATGTGCTCCATGATGCCGCCGATGAAGGTGTCCTTGCCGTCGCTGATGCAGTCCACGTCGACTTCGATCGCATCCGACAGGTAGCGGTCGAGCAGCACCGGCGAGTTGTTCGACACCTTGACCGCTTCGCGCATGTAGCGCTCCAAGTCCGCCTGCTGGTGCACGATCTCCATCGCGCGGCCGCCGAGCACGTAGCTCGGGCGCACCACGACCGGGTAGCCGATGGCCTCGGCATGCTTGATCGCATCCGCGGCGCTGCGCGCAGTGCGGTTCGGCGGCTGCAGGAGCTTCAGCTTGTGCAGCAGTTTCTGGAACCGCTCGCGATCCTCGGCCACGTCGATCGAGTCCGGCGAGGTGCCGATGATCGGCACCCCGTTCTTTTCCAGGTCGCGCGCGAGCTTTAGCGGCGTCTGCCCGCCGTACTGGACGATCACGCCGACAGGCTTTTCCTTATCGACGATCTCGAGCACGTCCTCGAGCGTCAGCGGCTCGAAATACAGGCGGTCGCTGGTGTCGTAGTCGGTGGAGACGGTTTCCGGGTTGCAGTTGACCATGATCGTCTCGAACCCGTCTTCGCGCAGCGCCAGCGCCGCATGCACGCAGCAGTAGTCGAACTCGATGCCCTGCCCGATGCGGTTCGGCCCGCCGCCAAGCACGATGATCTTCCTGCGGTCGGTCGGCGCGGCCTCGCACTCTTCCTCGTAGGTCGAGTACATGTACGCGGTGTTCGTCGCGAACTCCGCAGCGCAGGTGTCCACACGCTTGTACACCGGGCGCACGCCGAATGCGTGGCGCGCGGCGCGCACCTCGGTTTCGCTGGCATTGAACAGGTACGCGAGCCGCCGGTCGGAAAAGCCCTTGCGCTTTAGCGCCCTCATGCGCGCGGCGTCGATCGAGGCGAGGTCGGTGTCGTCCAGTTCCATTTCGAGGTCGACAATCTGCTTGATCTGGTCGAGGAACCAGGGGTCGATCTTCGTGAGCTGGAAAACCTCCTCGAGCGTAAAACCGTTCTCGAAGGCATCGCCGACGTACCAGATGCGCTCCGGACCAGGCTCGCCGAGCTCCTTTTCGATCGTTTCGCGGTCGGTGGTCTTTTGGTTGAGCCCGTCGACGCCGACTTCCAGCCCGCGCAGCGCTTTCTGGAACGATTCCTGGAAAGTGCGGCCGATGGCCATCACCTCGCCGACCGACTTCATCTGCGTGGTCAGGCGGTCGTCGGCCTGCGGGAACTTCTCGAACGCGAAGCGCGGCACCTTGGTGACCACGTAGTCGATGGTCGGCTCGAACGAGGCCGGCGTGGCGCCGCCGGTAATTTCGTTCCTGAGTTCGTCGAGGGTGTAGCCGACCGCGAGCTTGGCCGCGACCTTGGCGATCGGGAACCCGGTGGCCTTGGAAGCAAGCGCCGACGAGCGCGACACGCGCGGGTTCATCTCGATCACCACCATGCGCCCGTCCACCGGGTTGATCGCGAACTGCACGTTCGAGCCACCGGTGTCCACGCCGATTTCGCGCAGCACGTTGATCGATGCGTCGCGCATGATCTGGTATTCGCGGTCGGTCAGGGTCTGCGCCGGCGCGACGGTGATCGAATCGCCGGTGTGCACGCCCATCGGATCGAGGTTCTCGATCGAGCAGACGATGATGCAGTTGTCGGCGCAGTCCCGCACGACTTCCATTTCGAACTCTTTCCAGCCGATCAGCGACTCCTCGATCAGGAGTTCCTTGGTCGGCGAGGCTTCCAGCCCGCGCTCGCAGATCGCGACGAATTCCTCGCGGTTGTAGGCGATGCCGCCGCCCGATCCGCCCATCGTGAACGACGGGCGGATCACCGTGGGATAGCCGAAAGCCGCCTGTACCTGGAGGGCTTCCTCGAGCGAGTGCGCCATGGACGAGCGGGCCGAGGCCAGGCCGATCCTGGTCATCGCCTTCTTGAACTTCTCGCGGTCCTCGGCCTTGTCGATCGCCTCGCGTTTGGCGCCGATCATCTCAACGCCGTTCTTTTCGAGCACGCCGTGCTTTGCAAGGTCGAGCGCGCAGTTCAGCGCGGTCTGCCCGCCCATCGTGGGCAGCAGCGCGTCGGGCTTCTCTTTTTCGATGATGCGTGCGACCGTCCGCCAGGTAATCGGCTCGATGTAGGTCGCATCCGCCATCCCGGGATCGGTCATGATCGTCGCCGGGTTCGAATTGACGAGGATCACGCGATAGCCTTCGCTGCGCAGCGCCTTGCAGGCCTGCGCGCCCGAATAGTCGAACTCGCAGGCCTGCCCGATCACGATCGGGCCGGCGCCGATGATCAGGATCGAATGCAGGTCGGTGCGCTTAGGCATAGCCCGCCTTTGCGGCGCTTTGCCTTGCCTGCATCAGCTTGGCGAAGCGATCGAAGAGATAGCCGATGTCATGCGGGCCGGGGCTCGCCTCCGGGTGGCCCTGGAAGCAGAACGCCGGCCGGTCGGTGCGCGCCAGGCCCTGCAGCGAGCCGTCGAACAACGATACGTGCGTCGTGCGCAGATTCGACGGGAGTGTGTCCGGATCGACCGCAAAGCCATGGTTCTGGCTGGTGATCGCCACCTGGCCGGTGTCCAGGTCCTTGACCGGGTGGTTGGCGCCGTGGTGCCCGAACTTCATCTTGACGGTCTTCGCGCCTGAGGCGAGGCCCATCAACTGGTGGCCGAGGCAGATCCCGAACACCGGCACGTCAGTGGAGTCGAGGATCGTGCGGATCGCGTGAATCGCGTAGTCGCAGGGCTCCGGGTCGCCAGGGCCGTTCGACAGGAAGACGCCGTCGGGCGCGAGGGACAACGCCTCTTGCGCAGTCGCCTGCGCCGGCAGCACGGTCACGCGCGCCCCGCGCTCGCACAGGAGACGCAGGATATTGCGCTTGATGCCGTAGTCGTAGGCGACGACATGGAAACGCGGCCGGTCGATGTCCTTGAAATCCTTGCCGAGGCGCCACGACCCCTCGCGCCATTCGTAAGGGGCCGGCGCGGTGACAACCTTGGCGAGGTCCATGCCGGCCAGGCCCGGGAAGCCGCGCGCCTCCTTCAGCGCGCGATCGATGTCGAGCGCGACGACCCCGTCGCCCGCGACGATGCAGCCGCTCTGCGCGCCCTTCTCGCGCAGTAGGCGGGTGAGCTTGCGGGTGTCGATGTCGGCAATGCCGACCACGCCGCTGCGCGCGAGGAACGCCGGCAGGCTTTCCTGCGAGCGCCAGTTCGACAGCAGGGACGGGACGTCGCGCACTACGAGGCCCGCCGCATGGATGAGCGAGGACTCGTTGTCCTGCGCGTTCACGCCGGTGTTGCCGATGTGCGGATAGGTGAGCGTGACGATCTGGCGGCAGTAGGACGGATCGGTGAGGATTTCCTGGTAGCCGGTCATCGCGGTGTTGAACACGACTTCGCCGACGGCGAGACCCGGCGCACCGATACTCCTGCCCCGGAATACCGTCCCGTCGGCCAGGACGAGGGCGGCGGCGGGAAACTCGGGCACGAAAACTCCAGGAGTGGACACAAAAAAGCGGGAGAGGCCGCTGGCCTTTCCCGCTTCGGTAAGAAGCGCGAAATTGTACCGCGAAGCGCCCTTCGAGGCAACGATGAACCCACGATGAACCCGCGAGAAAACTAGCGCAGGCCGAGCACGTCCTGCATGTCAAACAAGCCGTTCTGCTTGTCCTTCAGGAACTTGGCGGCGCGCAGCGCGCCGGTTGCGTAGGTTGCGCGGCTCGAGGACTTCACACTGACCTCGACCCTTTCGCCCAGGCCGATGAACATCACCGTGTGCTCGCCGACGAGGTCGCCGCCGCGGATCGCATGGAAGGCGATCTCGCGCGGCTTGCGCTCGCCGGTGTCGCCCTCGCGGCCGTGAACGAAGTCCCTGGCAGGGTCGCGGCCGAGCGCGCCTGCGACAATCTCGCCCAGCTTGAGCGCGGTGCCCGAGGGTGCATCGACCTTGTGGTGATGGTGCGCTTCGATGATTTCGACGTCATACGCGTCGCCAAGCGCCTTCGCCGCGATTTCGGCCAGCTTGAAGGTCACATTCACGCCGACGGCCATGTTGGGCGCGAACATGATGGCAATTTCTTTCGAGGCTTCGGCGATGCGCGCTTTCTCGGCTTCCGAGAAGCCGGTCGTTCCGATCACCATCTTGCGGCCGAGTTTCAGGCAGGCGTCAAGGTGCGCGAGCGTCCCTGCGGGCCGCGTGAAATCGATGATCGCATCCGATGCGGCGAGTCCGGCTTCGATGTCGGCGCTGATACGAACGCCGCTGGCCAAGCCCGCAAACTCTCCGGCATCGCGGCCAATAAGCACTTGCCCAGGCAGGTCGAGCGCCGCCGAAAGGTTGAGCGATTCGTCCTTGAGCACGCATTCGATGAGCGTGCGCCCCATGCGCCCCGAACTGCCGGCCACTGCAATCCTCACGAGCGAACCCTCCTCACTTCTTTTCTTCGTTGCCCGTGGGCGCGGCCTGCTCGGCCGGGGGCTTCTGTTCGATTGCGGCTGCCGGCGGCTTGGGCGCCACGACGGCCCGCGCAGGAACCGCTGAGGGCACGTTGTCTCTGGTGAAGCGCGCGAGCTTTTCGTTTTCGAAGAACACCGACACGCGATGGTTCTCCTTCCTGCCGTCGCCAAGCTCGCGGTAAAAGACATAGTCCCAGCGGTTCGCGTGGAAGATGTCGGCCACCAGCGGCGTGCCGAGAATGAACCGGACCTGCTCGCGAGTCATGCCTTCCTTGAGTTGGGCCACCATCTCGGCCGAAAGGTAGTTGCCCTGCTGGATGTCGATCCGGTAGGGCTTGATCGAGGACAGGCCCGGGAGCGAAGGCAGCTCCGGAAGGTAGCTGCAAGCCCCGAGCATCGCGGGCAGCGCCATCGATACCAGCATCGGGGCCGCGCGCCGGCGCGCGAAGAAGACGACATTTTTCACTTCTCGCATTACTTGCTTCACCGCAGGTTCTAAACGCATTGGAATGGCTATATGATATCCGAACCGCAATCGAAGCCCCGTTGATGGACACCTCCCAGAGCCTCAAAGACATCGGCCTCAAGGCCACCCTGCCGCGCAAGAAAATCCTCGAACTGTTCGAAAACAGCAAGGTGCGCCACCTTTCGGCCGAGGATGTCTACAAGGCGCTGATCACCGAGCAGATCGACATCGGCCTGGCAACCGTCTACCGAGTGCTCACCCAGTTCGAGCAGGCGGGCCTCTTGTCGCGCCAGCATTTCGAGACCGGCAAGTCGGTGTTCGAACTCAACGAAGGCCAGCATCACGATCACCTTGTGTGCCTGCAGTGCGGCCGCGTCGAGGAGTTCTTCGACTCGCAGATCGAGGCACGGCAAAACGAGATCGCGAGGGAAAAAGGCTTCGACCTGCACGGGCATTCGCTCGCGCTTTACGCGGACTGCACGAAGACCGACTGCGTTCACCGCAAGGCCCGCTAGATCCGGGACCGGGGAATCCGGGTAGTTGCGTCAACCTCTTCGCCCGGCTGGCCGTTACACCTTTCGTGAGCCTGGACGCTTTGGCTCGAGGTGACCCGACCATCGTATTGAAGCATGAGCGCCGCAACCAGGACCACCACCAGCCGGCAGAACTCCGCCGCCCTGGCCGCCAGCGAGGCGATCGCCAGCCGCATTCTCATCTTGCGCGGGCAACGCACCATCCTCGATGCGGACCTCGCCGCCCTCTACGGCGTCACCACCAAGCGGCTCAACGAACAGGTGCGGCGAAATGCCGAACGCTTCCCGGCGGATTTCATGTTTCAGATGACCAATCAGGAGCTTGTAATCTTGAGGTCGCAATTTGCGACTTCAAGCGAGCGCGCCGCCTGGGGAGGACGGCGCTACGCCCCGTATGCTTTCACCGAGCACGGCGCCATCATGGCGGCCACGGTGCTCAATTCGCCGCGTGCAGTCGAAGTGTCGATCTACGTCGTTCGCGCCTTCGTGCAGTTGCGCGATTTGCTCACCGGCCACAAGGAACTGGCCAGGCGCCTGGACCAGCTCGAAGCGCGCATGGAGCGAAAGCTCTCCACCCACGATCAAGCCATCGTCGGCATCCTGGACGCCATCCGCAAACTCATGGCCCCTCCACCGCCGCCGCCCGAGCCCAAACGCCGCAGAATAGGCTTCGTGCAGAGCGACGACTGAGCAAGACGTTGGATCATCTGCGGATGATCCAATGGCCCGGGTGGTTACGCGAGCCGCAGGCCCGGTCGGGGGGCTAACCGAAGCTGAACCCCGCCAGCGCGGTGATGCCCATCGCTGCAAATAGCGCCGCGGCGATATAGCGGATCACCTTCAACGGAATCTTCGTAGACGCCCGGTCGGCAAGGAACACCGCCGGTACGTCCGCGATCAGCATGCCGGCCGTCGTCCCCGCCACCACGGCAACCAAAGAATCGAACCGGGCCGCGAGCGCCACGGTGGCGAGCTGCGTCTTGTCGCCGATCTCGGCCAGGAAGAAGGCAACGAAGGTCACCGCGAACGCCCCGTACTTGCTAACGGTCACCGGCTCGTCGTCGATCTCATCGGGCTTTAGCGCCCATACTGCTATTGCGAGGAAGGACAGACCGAGGCCCCATCGAAGCACATCGGGCGCAACCGCCGCGCGCACCCAAGCGCCAAGCAGTCCGGCAAGCGTATGGTTGGCGAGCGTCGCGAACAGGATGCCGAGGATGATCGGCACCGGGCGCCGGAACCGCGCAGCGAGGATCAGCGCAAGCAATTGCGTCTTGTCGCCGATCTCGCCGATTGCGACAACCAGCGTTGAAACAAGGAAGGCTTCCAGATCGGCCTTCAGTCCAGCTTGATGCCGGACTCCCGGACGACCGCGCCCCATTTCGCGTGCTCGGCCCTGATCAAATCGGCGAACCGCTGCGGCGTACCGCCCATCGGCTCGCTGCCGTCGGCCGCAAGCTTTTCGAGCAGGTCTTTCCTTTGCAAGGCCCGGCCGACTTCCGCATTGAGTCGATCTACGATTGCGGCAGGCGTGCCGGCCGGCGCGACCAGGCCGCTCCATGTGCTGACATCGAATCCCGCGTAACCCGATTCCGCCACTGTCGGCACCGAGGGAAACACGGCCATTCGCTTGCCGGAGGTCACCGCGATGGCGCGCAACCGGCCGGAATTCACCAGCGTCGCAACGGACTGCGAATTGCCGAAATAGAAGTCGATCGATCCGCCCATGAGGTCGGTCACCGCCGGGCCGGCGCCCTTGTACGGTACATGGGCGCAACGCACGCCGGCCATTCGCTGGAACAGCTCGCCGCCGACATGGCCCACCGTGCCGTTGCCGGGCGAGCCCATGTTGAGCGCCCCGGGCTTCAACTTCGCACCGGCAACGAAGTCCTTGAGCGTCTTGTACGGCGACTGGCTGGCTACGACCAGGATCAGGGGCTGCGCCGACACGAGCGCGATCGGCGCGAAATCCTTGAGCGGGTCGAAAGGCGGCTTGGCGTACAGCGAAGGATTCACCGCGAGGTTCGCCGTCTGCCCCATTGCGATGGTGTAACCGTCAGGCGCGGACTTCGCCGCTGCTTCGAGGCCGATATTGCCGCCGGCACCCGGCCGGTTGTCGATCACGATTGTCCATCGGGTCGACGCTGCAATTGCCGCGGCAATTTCGCGCGAAAGGAGGTCGGTGCCGCCGGATGGCGGAAACGGAACGATCAGCCGGATCGGCTTGACTGGCCAAGCCTCCTGCGCGAACACTCCGCGGGTGCCGGCGAGCGCGAGGGCGCCAAGCGCGCCGCCGAGGAGCCGCCGCCTGTTTGCCATAAATAAAAATTCAATTGCCATGGAAACAGCCAGGATATTGACTCTTCAATATGAAAAGTCAGACTTTCTTCTAGCGCCCGAGCAATTCGGCGGCGTGCTTGCGAGTGGTCGGCGTGATCTCGGTGCCGCCCAGCATGCGCGCAAGCTCCTCGACCCGCCCCGCCCGGTCCAGGCGCGTGACGCTGGTACGCACCCTGCCCTTGCCGCCGGCCTTGGCCACGGTCCATTGCTCGTCACCCTGCGCCGCGACTTGCGGAAGGTGGGTCACCGCAAGCGCTTGCCGCTCGCGGCCGAGCGCCTTGAGCGAGCGGCCAACGATCTCGGCCACCGCTCCTCCGATGCCGCTGTCGACTTCGTCGAACACCAGCGTGGCCACCGGAGAGGACTTGCTCGCCACCATCTGCAGCGCAAGGCTGATGCGCGAAAGCTCCCCGCCTGAAGCCACCTTGCCCAAGGGCCGCAGCGGCAGGCTCGGATGGGAGGCGACTTCGAACACCACGTCTTCCAGTCCGTGCGCGGCAGGCTCTTGCAGCGCCGTCAACTGGACTGCGAAGCGCCCGCCGCCCATCGCGAGTTCCTGCATCCCGGCGGTCACCGCCTTCGACAGAGCGCCGGCCGCGGCTTTGCGCTTTTCAGACAGCCGCTTTGCCAGAACGAGGTACGCGTCCTTCAGCGCGGCGACCTGCTTTTGCAGGGCCTCGGGATTCGCGGCCAGTTCGAGTTCGGCGAGGCGCTGCTTCAGGTCCTTGGCTAGCTGCGGCAGTTCGGGCGGCTTCACGCGAAACTTGCGGCCGGCGGCATGAAGCGCCTCGGTGCGCGCCTCGACCGAGCGCAGCGCGTCCGGGTCGAGCTCGATCTTGGATGCGTAGTTGCGCAGTTCCCTCGCGGCCTCGCTGACCTGTGCCTCGGCCGACTCCAGCAATTCGACGATCGGCACCAGCATCGGGTCGTGGTCCGACAATCCGCGCAACTGCGCGGCGACCGCCGCGAGCCGGGCAAGCGTCGCGTCGTCCGCCTCCGACAACGACTCCAGCGAGGATTCGGCGCCGGCGACCAGGCTCGACCCATGCGCCAGGCGCGAGTGCTCCGCGACGAGTGCGTCCCATTCGCCCTCGGCCGGCCCGAGACGCTTGAGTTCGGAGACTTTGTCCTGCAGTTCGGCGCGCTCGAGTTCGCGTTGCGCGTATTGCTCGGCTGCTTCGGCGGCCAGCGCTTCGAGCCGCTTCCACGCGCGGTATGCGTCACCCGCCTCGCGCACGATCGACTCGATGCCGGCATGCCCGTCGAGCAGAGCGCGCTGCGCGACCGGGCGCATCAGCGACTGATGTGCGTGCTGGCCGTGGATGTCGACGAGGTACTCGCCCACCTCCTTCAGCTGGGCGAGCGTCGCGCCGCGGCCGTTCACAAAAGCGCGCGAGCGCCCCGAGCGGTCGATCACGCGGCGCACGAGCAGCACGCCGGGGTCGCCGCCGAGCTCGCTTTCCTCGAGGTAGGCCGCGAGCGGGCCGCTGGCCTCGAACTCGGCCGCCAACTCCGCGCGCTCGGCGCCTTCGCGAACCACGCTGGCATCCGCACGGCCGCCGACCAGCAGTTCGAGCGCATCGACCAGGATCGATTTGCCTGCGCCGGTCTCTCCGGTGAGCACAGTGAAGCCTTTGGACAGCTCGAGCTCGACCGAATCGACGATGACGAAGTCGCGGATCGCGAGACTGCGCAGCATCAGGACGCCGGAGGCGGATTGTGGATCGATTCGCTCCAGCGCAGCTTCTCGCGCAGCATGACGAAGTAGCTGTAGCCGGGCGGATGGACGAAGCGGATCGCGTTCTCGGAACGCTTCAGGCGCAGGCGGTCGCCCTCGGCCATATCGGCCAGCGCCTGCCCGTCGAAATGCGCGCGCGCATCGACCGCATGCAGGAGCACGATCTCGATGGTGCTGCGATCGCTGATGCTGACCGGCCGCGCCGAGAGCGTGTGCGGATAAAGCGGCACGAGCGCGAAAGCCGGCAACGACGGGTGCAGGATCGGTCCCTGCGCTGACAACGCGTAGGCGGTCGAGCCGGTGGGCGTGGCGACGATGACGCCGTCGGAGCGCTGCGTATAGACGTACTGGCCGTCGATGTGGACTTCGAACTCGATCAGGCGGCCCTGCGCGCCCTTGTTGACCACCGCGTCGTTCAGCGCCACGGTCTTGAGCAGCACCTTGCCGTCGCGCACGAGCTCGGCGTCGATCAGCGAGCGCTCCTCCATCGAGTACTGCCCGTCGAGGATGGCGCCCACCGACCGGTGCATGTCTTGCAGCGCGATGTCGGTCATGAATCCCAGGCGGCCCTGGTTGATGCCCACCAGCGGCATGCGGTACTGGACCAGGTTGCGCGCCGCGGCAAGCATAGTGCCGTCGCCCCCGACCACCACCGCGAGATCCGCCCCTTTGCCGATCTCCGCGTAACTGGCCGCCCGCGCCGCAGCACCGATATTGCTGGCCGTCTCCTGCTCGACCATTACCTCGCAGCCGCGTTCCTTGAGCAGGCCGGACAGCGCATGCAGCGATTCGGCTATCTCGGCGCTCTGGAACTTGCCGATCAGGGCGATCTTGCGAAATGCAGGCGGTGACCCGGCGGGCTTCATCGAGCGATTTAACCACAGCGCGCAGTCGATGTGCGCGGATCGGTTCGAACCCCGGCCCCGGCCGGGGCGGCGGTGTGTAGAATGATCCGCATGCTGGACAAACGCGCGCAGGTCCTGCTCAAGACGCTCATCGAGCGTTACATCACCGAAGGCCACCCGGTGGGCTCGCGCACGCTCTCGAAGTACTCCGGCCTGAACCTTTCGCCGGCCACCATCCGCAACGTCATGTCCGACCTCGAGGAGATGGGCTTCATCGTGAGCCCGCACACCTCGGCCGGGCGCGTGCCCACGCCGGCGGGCTACAGGTTCTTCGTCGACACACTGATGATCACCCGGCCGCTCGAATCGGCCGAGCTCCACCAGCTCGAGGACAACCTTCACCCGGACAATACGCAACGGGTCATCCACGCGGCCTCCAACCTGCTTTCCGAACTCACTCAGTTCGCCGGCGTGGTGATGACGCCGCGCAGGCGCGCGGTGACTTTCCGCCAGATCGAGTTCCTCCGACTGTTGGACAAGCGCGTCCTCCTCATCGTGGTGACGCCGGAGGGCGACGTTCAGAACCGCATCCTGATGACCGAGCGCGAGTACGGCGCCGCCGAATTGATCGAGGCGGCCAATTACATCAACCAGAATTATTCTGGCCAGACCTTCGAGGAAGTGCGCGCCAAGCTCCACGCGGAACTCTCCGAGTTACGCCGGGACATGTATTCACTGATGAGCGTGGCCCTCGAAGCGGGCGGCCGCGCGGTGTCCGAGAGCAACGAACCTTATGTGATCTCCGGTGAACGCAACCTGCTCTCGGTCCAGGACCTGTCTTCGGACGTCACCCGCCTCAAGCAGTTGTTCGAGCTGTTCGAGCGCAAGTCCTCGCTCGTGCACATCCTCGACATCTCGTTGCGCGGGCATGGGGTGCAGATCTTCATCGGCGGGGAAACCGGCGTGTCGGCCCCCGACGAGGTCAGCGTGGTCACCGCGCCTTACAAGGTCGACGGCGAGGTGGTCGGCACGGTCGGCGTCATCGGCCCGACGCGCATGGCCTACGACCGGGTGATCCCGATCGTCGACATCACGGCCAAGCTGCTGTCCAGCGCTCTGTCGCACAACTGAGCCACAACCGATTCCCAGCGGAGTTTCGATGCACGCGAACGCAGAGCTGATCACGCGTTTCTACGAAGGCTTTGCCCGGCGCGATGCCGAAGCAATGGCCGCGTGCTACCACAAGGACATCGAATTCTCCGACCCGGTGTTCCCCGACCTCAAAGGCGACCAGGCGAGCGACATGTGGCGCATGCTCGCCGCGCGGGCGACCGACCTGGTGGTGCGGTTCGAGGTCAAGGAAGTCGACGACCGGCGCGGCGCGGCGCACTGGGATGCCGACTACACTTTCACGAAGACCTGCCGCAAGGTCAACAACAGCATCGACGCCGAGTTCGAGTTCAAGGACGGGCTGATCAGCTGGCACTCCGACGACTTCGACTTCTGGCGCTGGTCGCGCATGGCGCTCGGCGCGCCCGGCTGGCTCCTCGGCTGGACCCCGATCATCCACAACAAGGTGCGCAAGCAGGCAGCGGAAGGGCTTGCCGCCTTCCGGGCCAAGGCGGGTCGCCCCTGATGCCGGGACCGGTAAAAACAGGCACCCTGCTTGTCAACCTCGGGACACCGTCGGCCCCGACTGCGCCTGCGGTGCGCACCTACCTGCGCGAGTTCCTGTCCGACCCGCGCGTAGTCGAGATCCCGCGCTTCATCTGGCTGCCGATCCTGTACGGGATCATCCTGACCACGCGGCCGGCGCAGTCGGCGGAAAAGTACGCCAAGGTCTGGACGCCGGAGGGCTCGCCGCTCGCGGTGCATACGGCGCGGCAGGCGAAGCTGCTGGCCGGACTGCTGGGCGAGCGCGCCAAGCCGAATCCGTCGATGCCGGTCGAATTCGGGATGCGCTACGGCGCGCCTTCGATCGCTTCGGCGTTCGACAAGCTGCGCGCGGCCGGATGCGCGCGAATCGTGGTCCTCCCGCTGTACCCGCAGTTTTCAGGCAGCACCACGGCGAGCGTAAGGGACGCGCTCGACGCCCACCTGAAGAAGATTCCAAATCCACCGGAAGTCCGCTTCATCGAACGCTTCCACAACGACGCAGGTTACATCGATGCGCTAGCCAAGCGTGTGCAGCGGCATTGGGATCAGCATGGCCGGGCTTCGGTCACGGGCGGCAAGCTCTTCATGAGCTTCCACGGCATCCCCAAGCGCTCGGTCGAGCGAGGCGATCCGTACGAGCGCGAGTGCCTCGAGACCGCCGCTCTCCTCGCCGCACGCCTCGGGCTGGAGCCGGGAGAATGGATCGCCACCTTCCAGTCCCGCTTCGGGCGCGCCGAGTGGCTGCAGCCCTACACCGAGCCGACACTGGTGGAAATGGCGAAGGGCGGACTGAAGCGCGCCGATCTATTCTGCCCCGGGTTCCCTTCCGACTGCCTCGAAACGCTCGAAGAACTCGGCATCGGCGCGAAGGAGGCCTTCCTCGAGGCCGGCGGCAAGGAGTTCAACCTGCTCACCTGCCTGAACGAGGAAGGGCCGTGGATCGAGGCGATGGCCGACCTTGCACTGCGCACCGCTGCGTGACCTGAACGAGATTCAAAACGTACTGGTACCAGAACAAAACCGCCATGCCGCCTAATATCGGCGCGGACTGATGAAAAGAATGTTCGACTTTTCAAAGGAGATTCCATGTCCGACACGATCGCCGGCTTGATCGAGCGCCGCTTCGGCCTGCCGACCCGCGCCGGGCAGGACCAGCCGGCCTCGGGTACCGTCGCGGGCATGCTTGCGCGTCGCTCGCAGCGGCGCTTCAAGCCCGACCCGGTTGCGGAGGAAACGCTGGAGATCGTTCTCGCTGCGGCCCTGTCTGCGCCGGCGAAATCGGACCTGCAGCAGGCGAGCATCGTGGTGATACGGGAGGCCGCCCAGCGCAGCGCGATCAACGGCCTGGTCGAGTCGATGCCCTGGATCCCGCAGGCGCCGCTGTTCCTCGTGTTCTGCGGCGACAACCGGCGCATCCGGCGTATTGCCGAATTGCGCGACAAACCTTTCCCGAACGACACGCTCGACATGTTCATGAACGCGGCCGTCGACGCGGGGATCGTACTGCAGGCTTTCATCACGGCCGCAGAGTCCCTCGGGCTCGGGTGCTGCCCGATCAGCCTGATCCGTAACCGCATAGAGCGACTGGGCGAACTCCTGGCGCTGCCCGAAGGCGTGTTTCCGGTTGCCGGTCTGTGTGTCGGGCATCCGGAGGGCGCCGGGAAACTGAGCCTGCGCCTGCCGCCTTCGATTACGGTTCACACCGATCGCTACGACGCGAGCCGGTTCGACTCTGAACTCGCGGCCTACGACGCGCGCCGCGCGAAAGCCGAACCGGCCGAGCCCGGCAAGCAGCGATTCACCGAGCGCTGGGGCCTGGCCGAACCGTACACGTGGTCCGAGGACAAGGCGCGCCAGTATTCCGTCCCGGAGCGCCACAGCTTCGGGCCGTACGTGCGCAAGCAGGGCTTTGCGCTGAAGTAGTTGTCCGCGTCGTGGTCTTATGAATCAATGGGTTGCGCAGTCACTCTTGATTGTCGCAATTCCATCCCCACTTCCGGGGGATTGGAATCCAACAAAGCAGCCATGTCCGAACCCAGCACCCAGACTCAGACTGCGGTGGAACCCGGCGAAGCGCCAGCCAAATCCCTCGAAGAACTTGTTGCCGAAACCCAGGCCAAACTCGAAGAGCAGAAGGACGCCTGGCTGCGCGCCCTTGCAGACGCCGAAAACGCGCGCAAGCGCGCCCAGGCCGATATCTCGGCGGCCCACAAATACGGGGTCGAACGCATCGCGGAATCCCTGGTCCCGGTTATCGACAGCCTGGAGGCCGCCCTCATGGCAGACGCGGCCGACCCCGCGACGCTGAGGAGCGGGGTGGAAATCACGCTCAAGCAGCTCCAGGCGGCGTTCGAGAAAGCCGGACTCGCGGTAATCAACCCGGCCCCCAAGGAAAAATTCGACCCCCATTTTCACCAGGCCATGTCTGCGGTCGAAGCCGACGCCGACCCGAACACCGTGGTGCAGGTCATGCAGAAGGGCTACCGGCTGCACGACCGCCTGGTGCGCCCGGCGCTGGTCATGATCGCCAAGGCGCGCAATGCCTGAGGGCACGGCGCGCTTGAAAAACGCCGCCCAAACCCCATTTTCAACCTACGTTTAAGACTGCTCCAAGGACACTGACATGGGAAAGATCATCGGCATTGACCTCGGCACGACGAATTCGTGCGTCGCGATCATGGAGGGCGGCAAGCCCAAGGTGATCGAGAACTCCGAAGGCGCGCGCACCACGCCCTCGATCGTCGCTTATACCGACGAGTCGGAGATCCTCGTCGGCGCCTCGGCCAAGCGGCAGGCGGTGACCAATGCCAGGAACACCCTCTACGCGGTCAAGCGGCTCATCGGCCGCCGCTTCGAGGAAAAGGAAGTCCAGAAGGACATCGAACTGATGCCGTTCGGCATCGCCAAGGCCGACAACGGCGACGCCTGGGTGGAGGCGCGCGGCAAGAAGATCGCGCCCCAGCAGGTGTCGGCCGAAGTGCTGCGCAAGATGAAGAAGACGGCCGAGGACTACCTGGGCGAAACCGTGTCCGAAGCGGTGATCACCGTGCCGGCCTACTTCAACGACTCGCAAAGGCAAGCCACCAAGGATGCCGGCCGCATCGCGGGGCTGGAGGTCAAGCGCATCATCAACGAGCCGACCGCGGCGGCCCTCGCCTTCGGGATGGACAAGCAGTCCAAGGGCGACAGCAAGATCGCGGTCTTCGACCTCGGCGGCGGCACGTTCGACATCTCGATCATCGAAATCGCAGATGTGGAAGGCGAAAAGCAGTTCGAGGTGCTCTCGACCAACGGCGACACCTTCCTCGGCGGCGAAGACTTCGACCAGCGCCTGATCGACTACATCTGCGACGAGTTCAAGAAGGAACAGGGCATCGACCTGCGCACTGACGTGCTCGCACTGCAGCGCCTGAAGGACGCGGCAGAAAAAGCCAAGATCGAGCTTTCCTCTTCGCAGCAGACCGAGATCAACCTGCCGTACGTCACGGCCGACGCCAAGGGTCCCAAGCACCTTGCGCTCAAGCTCACGCGCGCCAAATTCGAGTCGCTCGTGGACGACCTCATCGAGCGCACGATCGAGCCCTGCCGGATCGCGATCAACGACTCGGGCGTCA
>CANKMT010000065.1 GCA_947482825.1 Betaproteobacteria bacterium
AACAGCTCGCGCAGTTGAAGCCGCGCTTTTTCTCGGTCACCTTCGGCGCGGGCGGCTCGACCCAGCAGGGAACGCTCGACACGGTGCTCGAAATCCGCAAGGCCGGCCACGAGGCCGCGCCACACCTTTCGTGCGTCGCCTCCTCGAAAGCCGAGATCGGCGACATCCTCAAGCACTACAAGGACAACGGCATCCGCCACATCGTCGCGCTTCGAGGGGATCTTCCTTCGGGCGTTGCGATGGCCGGCGAATTGCGGCACGCGAACGAGCTCGTCGCGTTCATCCGCGAAACCACCGGGGACTGGTTCAATATCGAAGTCGCCTGCTACCCGGAGTACCACCCGCAAACGCGCAACGCGGCCGATGAAGTGAAGAACTTCAAGCGCAAGATCGACGCCGGCGCCAATGCGGCCATGACGCAGTATTTTTACAACGCCGATGCGTACTTCCGTTTCGTCGATGACTGCGAAGCGGCGGGCATTTCGGTGCCGATCGTGCCGGGCATCATGCCGATCGGAAATTTCTCGCAACTGGCGCGCTTCTCGGATGCCTGCGGCGCGGAGATCCCGCGCTGGATGCGTATAAAGCTCGAGGGATATCGGGACGACACGGCGTCTATACGATCGTTCGGCCTCGACGTGGTGACCTCGCTTTGCGACAAGCTGTTGTCGGAAGGCGCCCCGGGGCTGCATTTCTATACCCTGAACCAGGCCGGCGCAGTCACCACGATCTGGCAGCGGCTCGGGCTTTAACCCGCGGCCCGGGCGCATGGATTCCGCGCTGGGCGTTCTGGTAGGCCTCGTCTTCCTTGCCGCCGGCGCCGTGAAGGGCGTTTCCGGCATGGGGTTGCCGACGTTCTCGATGGCGTTGCTCGGCCTGTTCATGCCGCCGGCCGCCGCCGCGACGCTGATGGTGCTGCCTTCGCTGGCGACCAATGTGTCGCAGTGCATCGGGCCGCATGCCAAGAGCCTCGCCCGCCGCCTCTGGCCGATGTGGCTCGGTCTTGTGGCGGCGACGATCTTCAGCCCGCTGGCGGGCCTGGGCACCGCGGGAAACGCTGCGCGGCTGCTGCTTGGTTCGGTGCTGGTCGCCTACGGCCTCTGGGGACTCATGAAGCCCGCACTCCCGGACTTGCGCGCCTACCCCGCGCTCGCCGGAGGTACGGCGGGGGTGTTGACCGGCGCACTGGCCGCGGCCACGGGCGTATTCGTGATGCCGCTGGTGCCCTACCTGCAATCGATCCGGTTGGGCAAGGACGAAATGATCCAGGCGCTCGGGTTGACGTTCATGATCGCCACTGCCGCGCTCGTCATCCGTCTCGGACGCACGGGCATCGCGCTGGGGTCGCTGGACCTGGCCGATCTTGCCATTGCCCTCGGGGCCGCCTTCCTGGGACTTTTCCTCGGTGCCACGCTGCGCAATCGCCTGGAGCCTGTGCTCTTTCAGCGCGCGCTGTTTACCGTTTTCGTCCTGCTCGGCGCGCTGATGGTTGCTCGCGCTGGCTGAATGCCGAAGGACTAGCGCCCGGTAAATTTGGGCTTGCGCTTCTCGGCGAAAGCGCGCACCGCCTCGCGATGGTCCTCTGTCTGGAAGGTCGCCATCTCGAGCGCGAACGACGCGTCCATGATCAGGTTCACCTTGTCCTTGATCGCCTTGTTGACCGCGAGCTTGGTCCAGCGGATCGCCCAGGTCGGGCCGTTGGCGAGTTCTTCGGCGAGTTCCCGCGCTTTGGCGAGCACTTGGTCGGCCGGCAGCGCGTAGTTCACCAGCCCCATGCGCTCGGCGTCCCGGCCCTTGATGAGGTTGCCGCGCATCAGGAACTCCTTGGCGCGATTGGGGCCGACCAGCATCGGCCAGATCACGGCACCGCCGTCGCCGGCCACGAGACCGATCTTAACGTGCGGGTCGGCGATGCGCGCGTCTTCGGCGCAGACGGTGATGTCGCAGAAAAGCGCCACCGTTGCGGCGAGGCCGATGCAGTCGCCGTTGATCGCGCAGACGATGGGCAGTTCGCAGTCGAGGATGTTGTTGACGATCTTGCGCGCGCTGCGCGGCTCGATCATCTCGCCCTCGGCGAACACGTCGCCGCCGGGGCGCTCGGTCATGCCCTTCACGTTGCCGCCGACGCTGAAGTACTTGCCGCTGCCGGTGAGCAGCACCGCGTTGATCTCGGTGTCCTCGGCCAGGTCGCGCCAGATGTCCTGCAGCTCGTGGTGGAACTGCCGGTCGATCTGGTTGCGGGTTTCCTCGCGGTTCAGCGTGACGATGGCAAGCTTGCCCGCCTTTTCGATCCGGAGGCATTCATACGACGAGTAGTCGCTCATGTGGAACCCGGCTTGACAGTGGTGGAGGTGCGCCGACTATAATTGGTTGAACCATTGAAATCAAGCCACCCTGCGGAGACCCGATGCCCTATTTCACCGAAACTCAGCTCGCCATGCGCGAGGGGATCCGCCGCATGGTCGACAAGGAGATCCGCCCGATCGCGGCCGAAATCGACGCCACCGACCAGATCCCGGAGCGCATCTTCCACCTCTTCGGCGACATGGGCCTCATGCAGCTCTGGGTGCCGGAGGAATACGGCGGCCCGGGCGGCGACCTCACTTCGGTGTGCATGGCCAGGGAGGAGATCTCGCGCTCGTCGGAAGCCTGTGCGCTGATCGCCGGCATGAATTCCATCGGCATGATTCTTCCGCTGCTGCACTTCGGGACCGAGGAGCAGAAGAAGCGCTGGCTGCCGGAAGTCGCCAAGGGCCGCATCTGGACGGCGGTGGCGATGACCGAACCCGAGTCGGGGTCGGACGTCGCCTCGATGAGGACGCGCGCCAAGAAGGACGGCGCGAGCTGGGTGCTCAACGGGCAGAAGTGCTACATCACCTGGGGCAACATCGCCCACTACATCCTGGTGTTCGCGCGCACCAGCGGCGACAAGGGCTTCCAGGGCATCAGCTGTTTCCTGATGGACACCAAGACCCCGGGCTTCCGGATCGGCAAGAACGAGAACAAGATGGGCCTCAACGGCGTGCCGAACGTGCAGATCTTCTTCGACAACGTGCGCATCCCCGAAGAGAACATGATCTGCGAGGAAGGCCGCGGCTTCATCACCTGCATGCGCATCCTCGACCTGAACCGGCCGACCATCGGCGCGGCGTCGGTGGGCGTGGCGCAGGGGGCGCTGGACCTCGCGCTGCAATACGCCAAGGAAAGGAAGCAGTTCGGCCGCGCAATCGGCCAGTTCCAGGGGCTGCAGTGGATGCTGGCCGACATGGCGATGCAGATCGAAGCCTCGCGCGCGCTGGTCTACGAGTGCGCGCGCATGGCGGATGCGGGCGACTTCTCGCGCCTCTCGGAGATGGCGTCGATGGCCAAGTGCCAGGCGAGCGACATGGCGATGAAAGTCACCACCGACGCGGTGCAGATCTTCGGCGGCGCCGGCTACATGAAGGACGTCGGCGTCGAGCGCTACATGCGCGACGCCAAGATCAACCAGATCTTCGAGGGCACCAACCAGATCCAGCGCATTGTGATCTCGCGCCACCTGCTCGGAATGCACTGATGGCGGGAACTGCGTTCCGGCCGGTCGCCACGCGCCGCGCATTCGAGGAGATCACCGCGCAGATCCGCGACCGGCTGGCACGCCAGGCGCTCAAGACCGGCGACCGCCTGCCGGCCGAGCGGAACCTCGCCGACCAGTTCGGCGTCAGCCGCAACACGCTGCGCGAAGCCCTGCGCTCGCTGGAGATCGCGGGACTGCTGGAGCTCAGGAAAGGCGCCACTGGCGGCGCATTCATCCGCGAAGGCGGCGGCGACGCGGTGGTCGCGGGGCTGTCGGACCTGTACCGCCTCGGCAACATCCGGCCCGAGCACCTGACCGAAGCGCGCATCCTGATCGGCACCGAAGTCGCGCGGCTCGCCTGCGCGCGGCGCACCGCGGCCGACCTGAAGGCGCTGGAGGCCAACGTGGCCGAAGCCGAAGCGGCAACCAAGGCCGGCGACCTCGGCCGCCGCGCCGAGATCCACTACGAGTTTCATTCGCTGCTGGCACGTGCGGCGAAGAACCCGGTGCTGATCATCCTGACGGACGCGCTGATGGAGATGACGCGCCATTTCGTCGAGGCGGTCGGCTATCAGCCCAACCCTTACGTGATGCCGTCCCGCAAACGGTTGCTGGCGGCGCTGCGCGCAAAAGATGGCGAAACCGCCGCCACGGAAATGGCTTCGATGTTAAAACGGCTGCAACGCTTCCACCTCGCGCGGTACGAAGCGGTCACGAAGGAGGGGCGCCAATGAAAGGCTCGCTGGATGGAATTCGGGTCCTCGACTTCACGTCGGTGATTGCCGGCCCCTATTGCACCCGCCTGCTCGCCGACCTCGGGGCTGAAGTCGTCAAAGTCGAGACCGCGGAGGGCGATCAACTGCGCACGCGCGAGCCGCTCAGGCAGGCGAAGGACGGCACCGCGCACAGCGCCTACTTCGGCGGCCTCAATTCAGGCAAGCAAAGCATCGTCCTGGATCTGAAGAGCGCGGCGGACAAGAAGACCGCGATGGCGTTAGCCGCGAAAGCCGATGTCGTGGTCGAAAATTTCCGGCCAGGCGTGATGGGACGCCTGGGCCTGGGCTATGACGACCTGAGCGCGTCGAATCCACGCCTCGTGTACTGCTCGATTTCCGGTTACGGCCAGACGGGCATGGCGGCCGGACGGCCCGGGTACGCGCCGATCGTGCATGCCGCCTGCGGATACGAGCTTGCCTACCTGGGCTACCAGGGCGAAATGGATAGGCCGCTGAAAAGTGGAATCTTCGTCGCCGACGTGCTTGCCGGATCGCTCGCCTTTGGCGCGATCAGCGCGGCGCTCGTGCGGCGCGAGCGAACCGGCGAGGGCGAGCACATCGACCTGTCCCTGATGGACGCGATGATGGGCCTGCTGATTTACGAATGCCAGGAAGCGCAATTCCCGTCGAAGTACCAGCGCCCGCTCTACCGGCCGGTGAAAGCGCTCGACGGCTATGTGATCGTCGCGCCGATCAGCGTGGCCAACTTCGCCGACATGGCGCGCGTCTGCGGGCACCCCGAATGGATTACCGACGAACGCTTCAGCCGGGCCAATCGCGCGCGCAACTGGGAGGTCCTCATGGACCTGCTGGAGCAATGGGCGGGCAAGCGCTCCGTGGACGAATGCGAAAAGGCGATGCTCGACGGCGGCGTGCCCTGCTCGCGTTACCAGAGCGTCGGCGAGGCGATGAAGAGCGATGCGGTCGCTAGCCGCGGGACGTTCGGCAAGGTGCGCGATGGCGCCGGCGAGTTTCTTGCGCCGAACCCGGCGTTCAAGCTGAAAAACTCCGCGGCCCATGTGCGTGGCGAAGTGGACGCCCTGGGGGCGAGCAATGCGAAAGTCATTGCCGCGTGGCTGGACGAAAAATAGAAGACACCAAGGAGACAATATGAAACTGAATGCATTCGGCGTCCTGCTCGCCGCAACGTGCACGATCTTCAGCACCGGTGCGGCGGCGCAGGCCTTTCCCTCCAAGCCGATCCGCATCATCGTGCCCTACCCCGCGGGCGGCACCACGGACCTGATGGCGCGCGCTCTGCAAGAGCCGATGCAAAAGACGCTGGGGCAACCGGTGATCGTCGACAACAAGCCCGGCGCGGCCGGTGCGATAGGCGCACGCGAGGTCGCGAAATCGCCGCCCGACGGCTACACCCTGCTGTTCTCGAACAACGGGCCCTCGAGCACCACGCCCCTGCTCGTCAAGGACGCGGGCTACGACGGGATCAGGGATTTCGCGCCGGTATCGCTGGTATCCACCGCGCCGCTCTTCGTCGTCGTGAATGCTGCGGTGCCGGCCAACGACCTCAAGAGCTTCATCGACTACGCGCGTTCGCAACCAAATGGCCTCGAATACGCCTCGGCGGGCATAGGCTCCCTCGGCCATCTGGCCAGCGAGCTCTTCGCGCGCATGGCCGGCATCAAGATGATCCACATTCCCTACAAAGGCCAGGCGCCGACCTCCAACGCGGTCATGACCGGCGAAGTCAAGGTGCTGATCACCACGTCGTCGTCTGCCATGAACGGTTTCATCTCCGCCGGCAAGCTCAAGCTCCTCGGCGTCTCCACGCCTGAGCCCTCGCCGCTTGCACCCGGCGCGCCGGTCGTCTCGAGCGTCCTGCCCGGCTATAAAGTGGAGATCTGGTTCGGCCTGCTCGCTTCGGCGGGAACGCCGGCCGATGTCGTCGCAAAGCTCAACGATGCGGTCGGCAAGGCTCTGGCCCTGCCCGACCTGCAGCAGCGCTTCGTCAACTTCGGCGTGATCGCCACCGCCGGCTCGCCCAAGCGCCTGGGCGACCTGATTGCCGAAGAGGTGCCACGCTGGACGCAGATCGTCCGCGAAGCCGGAATCCGCGCGGAATGAACGAGGAATCATTCCATGACACAAAGCGCTGAAACCACCGAGCAGCTCGCCTCCGCCGTGCGGCGGTTCGTGCGGGAGCAACTCCTGCCTGCCGAGCCGAAGGTGGAAGAGGACGACGACATCCCCGCCGCCATCATCAGGCAACTCAAGGACCTCGGCCTGTTCGGCATGACCATCCCCGAGGAGTACGGGGGCCTGGGCCTGTCGATGTACGAGGAAGCGCGGGTGGTGTTCGAGATCGGCTACGCATCCCCCGTATTCCGCTCCTATTTCGGCACCAGCAACGGCGTGGGCACGCTCGGTATCCTGATCGACGGGACCGAAGAGCAGCGAAAGCAATACCTGCCTGGCATCGCAAGCGGCGACCTCGTCGCTTCATTCTGCCTCACTGAACCGGACGCGGGCTCGGACGCAGCCGCGCTCACGACGCGCGCGGTGCGCGACGGCGACCACTACGTGATCAGCGGCACCAAGCGCTTTACGACGAACTCGCCGCATGCCGGGATCTTCACGGTCTTCGCGCGGACTGCGCCCAAGGAGGCCGGCTCGCGCGGCATTTCGGCCTTCCTCGTCGAACGGGCCACGCCGGGCATCTCGATCGCCCCGCACTACAAGAAGATGGGCTTTCGCGGCTCGCACACCGCCGACGTGATCTTCGAGAACTGCCGGGTGCCGGCTTCCGCGCTGCTCGGCGGGCAGGAAGGCATCGGGTTCAAGACCGCGATGAAGTCGCTCGACCACGCGCGCATCCACATGGCCGCGGTGGCCGTGGGCCTGTGCGAGCGCATCATCGACGAAGGTGTGCGCTATGCGATGGACAGACGCCAGTTCGGCAAGCCGATTTCGGATTTCCAGTTGATCCAGGGAATGCTGGCCGACTGCGCGGCGGAGGCTTTTGCGGCGCGCGCGATGGTGGAAAAGGCTTCGCGCGACAAGGATGCCGGCATCAGGATCACCAAGGAATCGGCCTGTTGTAAATATTTCGCCACCGAAGCCCTGGGACGCATTGCCGACCGGGTGCTGCAGATCCACGGCGGCTACGGCTACATCAAGGAATACGCAATCGAAAGGCTTTACCGCGATGCGCGCCTGTTGCGCATCTACGAAGGCACCAGCCAGATCCAGCAACTGGTGATCGCCCGCGAAATGCTGAAGGAGGCTCGTTGATGAAAAAGCTGTTGAATCTGGTTGCGCTGCTTGCCCTCGTTTCCGGGCCTGCACTCTCGCAAACTTACCCGAGCAAGCCGGTGAAATGGCTGATCCCGTTCTCCGCAGGCGGCCCGACGGACGTGCTTGCGCGCGCGATCGCACCGAAGCTCTCCGAGTCGCTCGGCGTGCCGGTGATCGTCGAGAACAAGGTCGGCGCAGGTGGCAGCCTCGCGATGGATGCGGTCGCCAAGTCCGCGCCGGACGGTTACACGATCGGCATGGGGCATTCGGGCACGCAGTCGATCAATCCGCACCTCTACACGAAGCTTCCATACGACTCGCTCAAGGACTTCGCGCCGATCACGCCGGTGGTGTCGTACGTGAACGTGCTGGTCGTGAACCCCAACGTGCCGGCGAAGACCGTCGCCGAGCTGGTGGCCTACGCGAAAGCCAACCCGCAGAAGGTCAGCTTCGCCTCCGGCGGCACCGGCGCGACCAACCACCTCTCGGGGGAACTGCTCAAGGCCGTGACCGGCGCGCCAATGCTGCATGTGCCGTACAAAGGCAGCGCCCCTGCACTGGTGGACGTGATGGCCGGCAACGCGACTGCGATGTTCGACATCCTCGTCACCAGCCTGCCGCAGATCCGCGCAGGCAAGGTGCGCGCCCTCGCCGTCACGAGTGCAAAGCGCAGCGGCTACGCGCCCGACATCCCGACCATGCGCGAAGCCGGCATCGAGGGCTACGAGGAAGCCGGCAGCGACCTGTGGTTCGGCGTTCTCGGCCCGGCCGGTATGCCCAAGGCGATCATCGACCGGCTTAACGCGGAGTTGGTCCGCGCGCTGAGGACGCCCGAGGTAAGCGAGCGTATCCGCGTGCAGGCCTACGACGTGTGGACGCTTTCGCCCGAAGAGTTCATGAATTTCCTGCGCACCGACCATGCGCGCTGGGGCAAGGTGGTGAAGTTTTCGGGGGCGAAAGCCGACTGAACGGAAATACCCAATGGCAGTATTTCGCCAGGAGATCCAATATCGGCGCGGGGATCAAGCAAAAGATGGCAGTATTGACGTGCCTCGCCCGCAGGTCGGTAACGAGGCGCAGGTGCAGTATGTAGCCCGATGACCTGGTGCGGCTGCGGCACATGACCGATGCGGCCGAATCGGCTTTGCGCTTTGTCGTGGGGCCAGCCTGACCAGACCGGCGTGATCGGAATGACTTGGGCGAAGCAGCCTCAACCGCTTGGTTGGATTCGCGAATGTGCTGGCAATGGCTGGTAAGAGCATTTCGCGCGCGGTGGTCGGTACTGATCGCGCGGCAACGCGGCGATCCTCGCACTACCTGAAATGCTCACCCAGGAATCGAATGACGCGCCGCTTGGCGTCTTCGCGCGCTTCAGGATTCGGCGCGACGGTGACGCCTTCGCCCGGATTCACGCCATTCGGCACATCCTTGCGCACGCGTTTAGCCTTGATGCCGGGGTTGTCGAAGTCGTGATAACTATCGGGGTAGAGCACAATATTCATGGGCTCGCCCCGCGCAGCGACGCTTTCAGTGAGCGCCTTGCAGGGCGCGGCTGGCGTCCAATCGTCGGCCGCTCCCATCAATACCAACACCGGTGCGTAAGGGTGAAACTTGTCGGCTCTCTTATTGCGCGCCGTGCAGCCGGGATAGAACGAGACCGCTGCCTTGAAGCCTTCGCTGCCTTCGGGCTTGCGGCTGATCGCATCCAGCGCAACGCCACCGCCGTGCGACCAGCCGAGCAAGGCAATGCGATTCGCGTCGGTATCCTTTTGCTGGCGCAGCCAGGCCAGTGCGGCATAGGCGTCGCCAACCCGATCGGACTCCTTGAGCGTGCGCTCGGAAAATTTGACGGTGCACAACGATCCTATGCCGCGCGATCTGAAGCTATCCAGCATCAGCGCGGCGAAACCCCGGCTCGCGAGGAACTCGCCCCACGCCCGGTGACGTGCGCCAAGAACGCCTTTGCTGTCATAAGCGCCGGCACAGCCGTGCATCATGACCACTGCGGGATGGGGACCGGACCCCTCAGGCTTGTATAGATACGCCACAACTGCTTCCGGCGAGGACGAAATGCCTGCCGTAGGGATGCTGACCGGAATGGGCGCAGCTGCGTTGGCACTTGAAACGCATAGTGCATGGAGCGATAGTAGGAAAATCAACCCACGGCCGCGCCCGCCTCTCAGCAAAATGTCCTCCTCGAAGCCCTGTCGCGAATCCTGATCGTTTTATTTGAGTTCGCCTATGCCAACACCAGTCCCCGGAAAGCGAGCTTCGCCTCCGGAGGCACCGGCGCCCAGTCGCTTGCGGTGCCGATTGCGTTGAAAATGTATCGATCCAGAGGCACAAACGACCGTCCCAGGCGCTATGATAACCAAGGCCTGAAAATATGATTCTTCGGAGTTGTCCTTTGTCTCTCAGGCAATCCCGGATCTGCGGCGCGGGTCTGCACCGGGGCGCAGGCTCCCGGCTGGAGAGTGTCACCCATGCATGAACTGGTCATCCGCAATGCGCGTCTCGTCGACGGGACGGGGGCGCCGGCACGCGGGGCAGATGTCGCGATCGACGCCGGTCGATTTGTCGAGGTCGGCGGCACCGTGGGCCCCGGTCACCGGGAAATCGATGCCGACGGCTTGCTGCTGACGCCGGGCTGGGTCGACATTCATACGCACTACGACGGCCAGGCGCTGTGGGATCCGCAGCTGACGCCGTCGTCGTGGCACGGCGTGACCACTGCGGTTTTTGGCAACTGCGGGGTCGGATTCGCGCCGGTGCGGCCGGGCAGCGAGCGCTATCTGATCCAGCTGATGGAAGGCGTTGAAGACATCCCCGAGACAGTGCTCTCGGAGGGAATCGAGTTTCGCTGGGAAAGCTTCGCGCAGTATCTCGATGCGCTCGGCGAGGCGCCGCGGATCATGGATATCGGCGCGCAAATGCCGCACGGCGCCTTGCGTTTCTATGTGATGGGCGATCGCGGCGCGGATCATGCCGAGGTACCGACCACGGACGAAATCGACGCGATGGGCCGCTTGCTCGAGGAGGCGCTTGCCGCCGGTGCGCTCGGATTCACCACCTCCCGCACCATCAAACATCGGACGAAAGACGGCCGCTTCACGCCGACCTTGAGCGCCGCTGAACCCGAACTGGCCGGCCTTGGCCTTGCGATGCGACGCGCTGGGCGCGGCGTGATCGAAGTGAACTCCGATTTCGAGGCAGGCGACTTCGCAACCTTGCGCGCGCTTGCCGAGCTTTCGGGACGCCCGCTGTCGGTACTGCTCCTGCAGGTGCACAACGCGCCTCTGCGCTGGCGCGAAACGCTTGCCGGAATTCACGCGGCGCGCGCCGCAGGACTGCCGGTCACCGGCCAGGTCGGTTCGCGCGCGATCAACATCATGATGGGTCTCGAAGCCACGGTGCACCCGTTCGTCACCCATCCTCTGTGGCTCGCGATGAGCGATCTTTCGCCCGCCGAACGGGTCACGCGTCTGAAGACGGATGCGGCGCTGCGAAAGCGCCTGTGCAGCGAGCGGCCCGACGACGCGCACACACGTTGGATCGCCGGTTTGCTCTCGCGCACCTTCCGGTTCACCGAGCCGCTCGATTACGAACCCGACCCTGCGCGCAGCGTCGACGCCATGGCCGCGGCGGGCGGCCGCGAGCCGTTCGAAGTGGCGCTCGACTGGATGCTCGAGGACGATGGCCGGGCGTTGCTTTTGCATACCTTCGAGAATTATTTCGACGGCAGCCTTGAAGTGGTTCGCACATTGCTCGCCGATCCGGCGACGATCTGCGGATTGGCCGATGCGGGCGCGCATGTGGGTCTGCTGTGCGATGCGGGCGCGCCGACCACGATGCTCACGCATTGGGCGCGCGACCGCCGGCGTGGCGAAGGATTGCCGCTCGAATTCCTGGTGAGGAAGCAAACGCTCGATACCGCGCGCGCCTATGGCCTGTCGGACCGGGGTGCCGTCGCGTGCGGACTCAAGGCGGATTTCAACCTGATCGACTTCGATAGATTGCGCGCGCGGCTGCCCGAGCTGGTCTACGACCTGCCGACGGGTGGACGGCGCCTGGTGCAGCGCGCCGAAGGCTATCGGCACACCTTTGTGTCGGGCATCGAGGTGATGCGCGATGCGGAAGCGACGGGCGCGCTGCCGGGTCGCTTGCTGCGCAAGCAGGCATAGACCCGGCGGAAACCCGGACGAGACCCTCTTGCTTTATGCTCTTTGCCGGTCCCACAAGGAAAATAGGCCATGCCCAATCACTATGACCTGATCGTGCGCAACGGCACCGTTGTCGATGGCACCGGTTCAGCACCCACCATCGCGGACGTGGCCATCAAGGATGGCGTGATCGCGGCGATCGGCCGGGTCGACGGCTCAGCGGCAAAGGAAATCGACGCGACCGGCAAGCTCGTCACTCCCGGCTTTGTCGACATTCACACCCACTATGACGCGCAGGCCATATGGGACAGCCATCTGGCGCCGTCCTCGCTGCATGGCGTGACCACCGTGGTGATGGGCAATTGCGGTGTCGGCTTCGCGCCTTGCCGTCCGCAGGATCGCGACAAGCTGATCGAACTGATGGAGGGCGTGGAAGACATTCCGGGCGCGGTCATGCACGAGGGGCTGGATTGGACCTGGGAAAGCTTCCCGGAATATCTCGACGCGCTGGAGAAAAAACCGCGTGACGTCGATGTGTGCGCGCTGCTGCCGCATTCTGCCTTGCGCGTAAACGTGATGGGCGAGCGCGCCGTTGCGTTCGAGCCGGCCACCGCCGAGGACATCGCCAGGATGCGCGCCATCACCAAAGAGGCGGTCGAGGCTGGCGCCTTCGGCGTGTCGACCAGCCGCACCACCTCGCACAAGACACTTGCAGGCGAGTACATCCCGACCCTGCGCGTGTATGAAGACGAACTGATGGGCTTGGCCTGCGGCCTGAGCGATGCGGGTAGCGGCTTCATCGAGGTCGTGTCCGACTGGATCACGGACGCAAGCCCCGACACGATCAACGCCGAACCGAATCCGGTCGAAGCCTTCGGGATCCTCAAGCGCGTCGCGCAAAACAGTGGCCGGCCGATGGTCTACACGCTGGCGCAACGCAACAGCATGCCGGAAATGTATATCAAGCTTCTGGAGATGAACCGCGATGCGTATGAGAAGGAAGGCGTCAACATTCGCCCGGTGTTCCCACCACGCGCCATCGGCGTGCTGCTGGGCCTGCAGGCAAGCCAGACCCCGTTCAGCGGTTGCACGACCTTCAAGACGTTGAACGCTCTGCCGTTGAATGAGAAAGTCGCCAAATTGCGCGACCCACAGACCCGTGCGCAAATCCTTTCCGAGGACCCGGTGAAAGGCTCGACCTTCCCACTCCTTCACCGGCTGTCGTACGCGCACATGTTCCCTTTTGTGAACAAGAACTACCAGCCGAAGAAAGAGCAAAGCGTTGCCGCAATTGCGCACAGGGAGGGCCGCACTGCCCCGGAGGTGGCCTATGACCTGCTGGCCGACAATGGAGGCAGGAACTTCCTCTACATGCCGATCACCAGCTATTCGGACTTCAGTCTCTCGGCCTGCGAAAAGCTATTGGGCGATAAAATGGCCATCATGGGCCTGGGCGATGGTGGCGCGCATGTCGGCTTCATTTTGGATGCGGGCTTTCCGACCTGGCTCCTCACCCATTGGGGCAAGCGCGAGCACAAGTTCGAAGTTGCCGAGCTCGTGCGGCGGCTCACCAGCGATACGGCCGGCGCGGCCGGCCTCGGTGATCGCGGGCGAGTGAAGATCGGCCTCAAAGGCGATCTGAACGTCATCGATTGGGATGCACTGGACTTTGAAGCCCCGTACATGGTGCAAGACCTGCCCGCCGGCGGCAAACGCCTGATGCAGGGTGCAAGCGGCTATGACTACACCATCGTCAGCGGTGTGATCACCCACCAGGACGGCAAGCCGACCGGCGCACTGCCGGGCAAACTCGTTCGCGGCCAACGCGCCGATCCGCGGTCAGTGGCGGATGAGGGTGCGGCCATCGCGGAATCGATTCGTCCAATCCGGAATATTGACTCGTCCAATCCGGATTAAAACGCCGTCCGATCCGGAATGTCTGCGGTCGGCGGCAACATCGCACGGCGTTGAAGTCTCGAGTTCTGCCTGCGTGGCGCCGATAAGTACGCCGGTACTGTGCCAGAATTGTCGTGCAAACCGAACGGCAGAACGATTGTGTAAACACGGGCCTCGCCGGAGCACATGCGGTTTGCTGGAGAATCCGCTTTTTGCCGCGTCAAGCTTAAGCAAGCGAAGTTGAATCGAGGAGTTTCGAGTATGGGAGATCGATTGCCGCTGGAGCCTGCCGCGCTCGCCGAACTATGCCGGCGCAACGGCATCCGACGACTGTCTTTGTTTGGCTCCGTGCTGAAGGGAACCGCGCGACCGGACAGCGACGTGGACCTATTGGTGGAATTCGAGAAAAGCGCGACGCCGAGTCTGTTCGACATGGTGAGGATCGAAAGCGAGCTCTCGGCGATGCTCGATGGGCGACGCGTGGACCTTCGAACGGCGGCCGAACTCAGCCGCTACTTCCGCGACCAGGTCGTTGGCGAGGCGCAGGCGCAGTATGTCGCCCAATGACCGGGTGCGGCTTCGGCACATGGCCGATGCGGCTGAATCGGCGTTGCGCTTTGTCGCGGGGCGCGCGAGAGCCGATCTCGACAACGACGAAATGCTGCTGTTCGCGCTGGTTCGCGCGGTTGAGATCGTCGGCGAGGCTGCGAGCGGAGTGTCGGCCGCCACGCGCATGGAAACGCCGGAGGTGTCGTGGGCTCTCATCGTGGGCATGCGCAACCGGCTTGTACATGCCTATTTTGACGTAGACCGGAACATCGTCTGGGCCACAGCGGCGCAGGCGCTTGCTCCGCTGCTGGCGCAACTGAGGTCAATTCTGGCGCGGTGCTGAGCGTGCATTCTTCGATGCGCTATGCTTGGCAGGGACAGTCCGTCCTCGGGAGGCTGAATGGCAAAGCACAAGAAGCGCTCAAAAACGAACGGCGGCGAAGTCCTGGCCGACGTCAAGGAACGCGAAACGATCGAACAGCATTGGCGCTCCGCCGGGCGCCCCCGCGCGCGCAAGCCGGCGAAGAAGTACAAGTACGTCGACGAGCTGGCCCACCTGCAGGTCGAACTGATCAAGCTGCAGGAATGGGTCCGCGTGCGCGGCCTCAAAGTCGCGGTGATCTTCGAGGGCCGCGATGCGGCCGGCAAGGGCGGAGTCATCAAGCGCATCGCGGAGAGCCTCAATCCAAGGATCTGCCGGATCGTCGCATTGGGCACGCCGACCGAGCGCGAACGCAGCCAGTGGTATTTCCAGCGCTACGTGCCGCACCTGCCGGCCGCGGGCGAGATCGTGCTCTTCGATCGTAGCTGGTACAACCGCGCCGGCGTTGAGCGCGTGATGGGCTTCTGCACCGAAGCCGAGTACACGGAGTTCCTGCGCTCCTGCCCGCAGTTCGAGGACTTGTTGATCCGTTCCGGGATCGTCCTCGTCAAGTACTGGTTCTCGGTAAACGACGAGGAGCAGGAGCGGCGCTTTCAGGAGCGGATCCGCAATCCCACCAAGCGCTGGAAGCTGAGCCCGATGGACATGGAGTCGCGCAAGCACTGGATCGAATACTCGAAAGCCAAGGACGTCATGTTCGCCGCCACCGACAAGTCGAAGAGCCCTTGGAACGTCGTCGAAGCGGACAACAAGAAGAAGGCGCGCCTCAATTGCATCGCGCACCTGCTGGCGCAGATTCCCTACGAGCACATGATGCCGGTCGAGGTCGAAGTGCCGCCGCGGCAAGCGGACATCGGCTACAAGCGCCCGAGGAAGTCGAGCCAGCGGTTCGTGCCCAAAGTCTATTGACCGCCGGCCCGCCCGTGCGAGACGGAACGCCAGTCAGTTGGGGGTCGCGGTGGCCGGTCCAGAACGACACGCCCGGAAGGCCACCGCGCAGCGACACGCCGAACGAATCGAGGATGGTCGGGTGAAGATCTTATTCGCAGCCCGCAGCTGTCCTACTTGAACAACTCGGAATGCGTACCGGTACGCACAAAAACGATCTGCTCATCTTGTCCGCGATGCTCAAGACGGTAAATCAGCAGGAAGTCACCTCCAACTCGCGTCGGGCCGATGACGGCTGTTTTGCCGCTGATTGCTTGCCCCGCTGTTGCCGCGCGCGCCAAGTTGACCAGACCTGCGCAATCGGATAGATCAGCGCGAAGCAGCTTCAACCGTTTGGTTAAATTCGCGAATGTGCTGGAAATGGCTGGTCAGAGCATTTCGCGCACAGTGTTCAGTATTGATCGCGCAGCAACACCGCACCCTGCTGCTCGAACTCAACAAGCAAAGAAGCGCCGCAATCGTGAAGCCATCCTGCGGCAGTCTAGCCAGACCCAAGAAGGCTACGTATACTTACTTATACATGGCTAAGCCTATCGACTGGAGGGGCGGCTCGCGTGACGATCTGCGTGATTTCCCCGATGACGCCAAGCGCGATGCGGGTTATCAGCTACGCAAAATTCAGGAAGGCGAGGAACCCGACCACTTCAAGCCCATGCCGGAGATCGGGGCGGGCGTTCAGGAAATCATTCTGGACGCCGCGTCAGGTTGGTTCCGGGTGATATATGTCGCGAAGTTCGAGGAGGCCGTCTATGTGTTGCACTCGTTGAAGAAAAAAACCAACAAGACCTCGCGGAGCGACAAAGATATTGCAAAGCGCCGATACGTTGCAGTCTTAAAGGAACGGAAAACAGGATGAAGACCGCGCGCAAGAAAATTGACCTGAAGAGCCGGCACGTCACGCCGTCTGACGGCAATGTGTTTGCAGATCTGGGATTTTCGCCAAAAGAAGCTAAGGTCCTGCTGAGAGATGCGGACGCGCGTATTGCCAACGCCAAACGGCTGAAGACAGTGGCGGCCACGGCAATCACCGAATGGATTCATACGAAGAAGCTCACCCAGGTCGCCGCATCGGAAATCCTCGCGGTTTCGCGGCCGCGAGTGTCGGACCTGGTGAATTTGAAGCTGGGACGATTCTCGCTCGATACGCTGGTCGAGATGCTGTTCCGCACAGGCAAGAGCGTTGACCTGGTCGTTCGTTGACGCTTGCTCAGCCTGCAGGAACGCAGCGAAGCGATAGGCAATCACTCCCGCCTCTTTCGAGCGTCGGGCCGCCGACCGCGTTGTTCTGCTGATTCGGCGTTGCCGAGCACGACATCCAGAGCATCCCGGCGATCGTCACCACTAGAAATAGTGCCGTGGAGGGTACGACTTTCGTGCAATGGGTCGCGGTCGCTCGCGTGTCCCACGTCGCGAACCCACCTTGCAGCGCACCAATCGAGGCCGAATTGACAGCATTTCGCCCGGAGAACCAATGCCGGCGCGGAGGTCTGGCAAAAGATGGCAGCATTGGCCTGCCTCGCCCGCGGGTCATTGCTCATTCCGGCAATGCCCGCGTTCGTGATCACGGCGGTGCAGCGCACCAACTGGGTGCGGATGAGGCGGTCGGGTTCCTCCCGGGTTCCGCCGGCCGGGTCGAGGTTGAACTGGATGATTTGGGCGCGAGCATCCGGCTTCGCGGGCCACCTTCTCGATGCGCCGGGAGAGCCGCGTCGGCAGAGCGATGGGTGCGGCAGGCATGACGTGCTTCGACCGGTCTGGAACGTGTTTGCACAGCCGCTCCAGCCAATGGGCACCGGGCATTGCCTTGAAGTTACGCTTCAGTCCCGGTTGCATCTTCGAGCGGTAGATGGCCGTGCCGCTTGCTTGGGGCCGTGTCGGCATTGCTCATTCGTACGGCAGAGCGGGCAATGCAGCCACCGCAACCCGGAGCGCCTCGGCGGCCTCGATGAGATTCCCGAGCAGTGTCGCATCGGCGTCGAAAATCCCGGCATACTCCGCGGCGTTACGCACCTCGTGGGCTTTGGCAAGCACTCGCCACGTTGCGGCGGGCGATCCGATGGTGTGCGGCAGCGTCTGAAACACCAAGTAGCGGTTGTCCGAGCGATAGCCGCGCCAGCGCAATGCAGCCAGGGAAAACGCATGCGCCGCGTTGTAGGCGAGGTCGAATCGGCTGGACAGTGCCAGGGCTTGGTTTCGTGCATCGGCGAGCCTCTCGCGTCCGGAAGTGAGCAGCCCATTGATCTCACGCGGCGTGCCCGGTTCGGCGGCCAGCTTGCCGATGCGGGCGAGATTCGCGAGTTCCTTGGATTTCTCAGGCAAGATCTTCTTCCGTGCCGAAGAGGAACACCTTCGGCTGCCTGTCGACCTTAACCACAAACGCATTGCCTTCCTTGCGCTTTTTGCGCCAGTTGGCCGGCGTATAGACCGTCGGATTCACTGTGCGGCCGAGCTTCGTCTCCGCGGGCTGCAAGGCGTCGAACACATCCGCGTAGTCCACGCTGCCGGAGAGCACGAGCACGTCGATATCGCTGGCGGCGGTATCGCTGCGTTTTGCCACCGAACCGAACACGAAGGCCGCGGTAATGCGATGTGCCAAGGGCGCAAGCGCCTCCCGAAGCGGTTCAGCCAGACCCACGGTTTTCTGCGAGATGCCGCAAAGCTCCGCAAAGAGCGGCGATTTCGGATTGGCCTGATAGTGCTTCTGCGTGCCGACGCGCTTCACGCTCACGAGGCCACTGTCTGAAAGCCGCGCGAGTTCGCGCTGCACGGCGCCGGAGCCGCTACCTGCCAGCCCGATCAGTTCGGTAGCGAAGAAACTGCGCTCCGGCTGGCCGAACAGATAGGCAAGCACGCGCTGCCGAGTTGTGGAAAACAGCGCGTCGGCCAGGCTGGTACGCGACGGAACCCGCGAAGATTGGGATCTCTTGCCGGCGGCTTTAATACCCATATTGGGCATCTTAATACCCATTTTGGGCATGTTCAAGGCCGCCGAACCGGAAGCGCACGCTCCCCGGCCATCGCGGCCCGTTGCATTGACCAACCTCGCCCGCGGGTCACCACTCAGTCCGGCTCGATCCCCGCACTCTTGATCACGTTGGCCCAGCGCACCACTTGGCTACGGATCAGACGGTCGAGTTCCTCCTGCGTGCCGCCGGCCGGGTCGAGGTTGAACTTGATGATCCGGGCGCGCGCTTCGGGGTCGGCCAGCGCCTCGTTGATGCTTCGGTTGAGCGTATCGAGCGCCGCTTTCGGCGTGCCCGCCGGCGCGAGGAAGCCGTACCACGAGACCACTTCGAAGCCCTGCAAACCTGATTCGATCAGGGTCGGCACTTCGGGAAACGAGGCCGCGCGTTTCGGCCCGGTGGTGCCGATCACCCGGACCTTGCCCGATTGCGCATGGGGAATCACCACGCCGGTGTCGAACATGAAGCTCACTTCGCCGGTCATCAGCGCCGTCACCGCCGGCTGAGCGCCCTTGTAGTGGATGACAGTGAAGTCGATCCCCGTGGCCGCCTTCAGCATCTCGGCGGCCAGGTGCGAAGTGTTGCCTTTGCCGTGACTCCCGGCATTCAGCTTGCCCGGGTTCGCCTTCGCATGGGCGATCAGTTCGGCGGTCGTCTTCGCCGGCACCAAAGGGTTCACCGCGAGAATGTTGGGCGCGGTGGCCACGAGCACGATCGGCGCGAAATCTCTGAGCGTGTCGTAAGGCAACTTCCTGACCAGCGTGGCGTTCACCGCATGCGCGGTCACGTTGAGGAGGACCGTGTGGCCGTCGGGCGGGGCCTTCGCCACGAAGTCCGCCCCGATGACGGTGCCGGCGCCGGGCCGGTTCTCGACGATCACCGGCACCTTCCACTTCGCCGCCAATCGCTCGCCAAGCACGCGCGCGACCACGTCGACCGGGCCCGAAGGCGTGAACGGCACGATGATCCGCACGGTCTGCGTCGGGAACTCCTGGGCGCCGAGGCTGCCGCAGAAAAGAGCGAGGAGGACGGACAGGAACTTCTTCAAGGGCTTTCCTTTTGCAGTCAGGGCGCAACGCCCGGGTCGATCGCGAGGAGGATCTTGCCGAGCGTCTTGCGCGCTTCGATGGTTCGATGCGCTTCGGCCGCTTCGCTCAGCGGGAAGATCTTGTGGATGGAAATTTTGAGGTGCCCGCCGAGGATGGCCTCGAAGAGCGCCTGCGCGCAAGACTGGATTTCTTCGGCCGTGCCGAGATAGTGGCGCAACTGCGGACGCGTGAAGAACACCGACCCGGCCTCGGCGAGTTCCAGCGTGCCGACCGACTCCACCGGGCCGGATGCGACCCCGAACAGCACGCACAGGCCTTTGCGGCGCAGCGAGCGGATGCTGCGCGCAATCGTGTCCCGCCCGACCCCGTCGTAGACGACATCGACGCCGCGCTCTCCGGTGGCCTCCATGACTGCCTCGCGGAAATCGACCTTGTGGTACGCAATCACAACGTCCGCGCCGAGCCCTTTGACGAAGGCGGCCTTCTCGTCGCTGCCCACCGTGGTGAGCACGCGAGCGCCGAGCATCTTCGCGAACTGGACCAGCTTCTGTCCCACGCCTCCGGCGCCGGCCTGGATCAGGCAGGTGTCCTCCGGCTGGATCTTTCTCACCCAATGGCTCAGGTAGTACGCGGTCGATCCCTGCATGTAGGCCGCCGCCGCGGTTTCGAGCTCGATGCCCGCAGGGACCTTGATCGCGCGCCACGCAGGGATCACCGCGTACTCGGCGCTGCTGCCGATGTTCATCTGCGCATAGACGACGCGGTCCCCCGCTTCGAGCCCGGCCACCCCCGCGCCAACCGCCGCGATTTCGCCGGCGCCTTCGGAGCCGGGCACAAACGGTGGCACGAGGTCCGGCGCATGACCTTCGCGGACCCGGCCCATGCGCCGATAGACATCCGAATAATTGACGCCGGCGTAGCGAATCCGAATCAGGACCTCGCCGGCGCCCGGCGCAGGAACCGGCAGTTCCGCAAGCTGCATGACTTCCGGACCGCCGAATTGCGGCACGACCATCGCGCGCATGGTCGGGTTCACTTCGCGTCCCGAATGATTTCGAAGACCCGCTGGGGGGTGAGCGGCATCCGGGTGATGCGGCACCGCTTGCCGATCGCGTCTTCCACTGCCCCCGCAAAGGCCGCCGGCGGCGACACCGGCCCGCCCTCTCCGGCAGCACGCACGCCCAGCGGGTTCTTCGGCGTCGGAGTCACGAGGTGCTCGATCTCGAAAGGCGGCACGTCGGCCGCGCGCGGCATCGGGTAATCCATGAAACTGCCGGTCAGCAGCTGCCCGGAAACGTCGTAGACCATCTCTTCCCCGAGCGCCGCGCCTATCCCCTGCACGGTGCCTCCTTGCAGTTGCCCGTCCACCACCGCGGAGTTCATCGGCACGCCGCAATCGTGGACGATCGCGTACTTGAGCACGCCGACGATGCCGGTGCCGGGA
Organism: Betaproteobacteria bacterium; assembly: GCA_947482825.1. Taxonomy (GTDB): domain Bacteria; phylum Pseudomonadota; class Gammaproteobacteria; order Burkholderiales; family SG8-39; genus SZAS-79. The sequence goes on from CANKMT010000065.1 coordinate 20,976, forward strand.
TCGACCTCTACCGCCACCATGTGCACGGCGCTCGACCAGGTGACCGTCTCGGGGTAGAAGAATTCGGTCGCCGTGAGGCCCGGTCCGCCCAGGTCGATCATTCGCTTGTTGGCGCGTGCCGCCTGCGCGAGCTGCGCGAAAGTGCGGCCCCTGTCCGGGTCGGACGCCACGAATGCGCGCTGCGCTTCGAGCCTCACGTCGTCCTCGCCAACCCCAAGCACATGCGCGGCCAACGCCCGGATCTTCTGCTTGAGCGCAAGCGCGGCCAGCATCACGGCATTGCCGGCATTCACGCCGACCCGGCTTGCGCCCGTGCCGTAGCCATAGCGCATAAGGGCAGTGTCGCCGGCCACCACGCGAACGCTCTCGTAGGGCACTTCGAGATACTCGGCGCAGACCTGCGCAAACGTCGTTTCATGGCTCTGGCCGTGGCTGTTTACGCCGAGGTAGACGCTCACGCGCCCCTTGTCGTCGATCGTGATGCGCGCGCCTTCGCAGGGGCCGACGCCGCCGGCCTCCAGGCTGCTCGAGATCCCGATGCCAATCAGACGCCCGTCTTTTCTCGCGTCGGCCTGGCGCTTTCTCCAGTCCGCATAACCGAGGCGCTCTGCCGCGAGCCTTAACATGCGCGGATAGTCGCCGCCGTCATAGCTGATCGCCACGTTGTCGCGGTAGGTCAGGCCGTTGCTGTAGGGCATCTCTTCGGCCGGGATGATGTTGCGCAAGCGAACTTCGAGCGGATCGATCCCGGTGCGGGCGGCCACGAAGTCCAGAACGCGATCCATCACGAACGAAGCCTCCGGCCGCCCTGCGCCGCGCGTGGGCCGCATCTGCACCTTGTTCGTGACCACGCACCAGCCCTCGGCCCGGAACGCGGGGACCTTGTAGTGCGACAGCACATGATTGACGGTGTTCGTCGTCTGCACCATTTCGTAGTGGTTGTAGGCGCCGACGTCCTTGACGATCTTCAGGTCGATGCCGAGCAGGGTCCCGTCGTTGCGAGCCGCCACCCGCACGTCGTGATACTGGTCCCGCGCATGCGCGCTGACGAAATTCTCGGAGCGCGATTCGATCCACTTCACCGGCCGGTGCAGCCGCCGGGACAGGGCCGCGGCCGCGAGGTCTTCGGCAATCAGGCCCTTGCCGCCGAAGGCGCCGCCGACATCGCCCGAGATGATCCGCACCCGGTCGTAGTGAATGTCCAGCATGCGCGCCAATGCGTCGCGCAGCCGGTAGGGCACCTGGTCGGTCGACCAGACCGTCATCTCCTCGCGCCGGGCATCCCAGGAGGCCACGATGCCGCGCCCCTCGATCGGCATGGAGGCCAACCGCTGGATGGCGAGGCGCTCCTCGATGACGAAGTCGGCCTTGCGAAAAGCCGCGTCGAGATCGCCGATCGCGGTCTTGAGGTGCCCGATGATGTTCGGGTTCGCGTCGTGCACACGGGGTGCGCCGGGCCGCATGGCGTCCTCGGCCGAATGCACCGCCGGCAGTTCTTCATATTCGACATGAACGGCCTCGGCCCCGAGCGCCGCCGCAAGCTTCGATTCGGCCACCACCATCGCGACCGGCTCGCCCTGGAAGGTCGCCTTACCGCGCGCCAGCACATGGTGCGGGTTCGTGAGGTGCAGGTCGCAATACGGGTTCGACAGCGTGCCCGGCTCGAGGACCTCGGGCAGCGGCCGATCGAGTTCCGGGCAATCGCCGGGAACGATCACATCGACTACGCCCGCCACGGCCAGCGCTTCGGACTTGTCGATCGCGAGAATCCTGGCGTGCGCATAAGGCGAGCGCACCGTGGCGAGGTAAAGCATGCTCTCGAGTTTCACGTCATCGACGAAGCGACCGGCGCCGGTCAGCAGGCGGAGATCCTCCTTGCGACGGAGCGGTTGCCCGAGCACCTTAAGGGCCTTCATTTCAGAACGCATAGGCCCCGCCGTGACGCACCGGATGGCGCGAAGGCGCGCCCATGCAGGCCTCGACCGCGCGCCTGGCCAGGACGTTGATGAGATGCGAGCGGTACTCGGCGCTGGCGTGCAGGTCGGTGTTCAGGTCGTCGAGCGCGACACAATGGGCGGGCAAGGTCTCGGGCCTAAAGTCTTTCGCGAGGGCCTGCTCCATCTCACCGGCCCTGAACACGCCGCTACGCCCGGCGCCGGTGACTGCAACACGAACTGCGTTGGCCGACTGCGAGATGAACACGCCCACCGTCGCGTAGCGCGATGCCTGGTTCGCGAATTTAACGTAGGCCGCCCGCATGGGTACCGGAAACCGGATCGAGGTGATCACTTCAGCGGGCGCGAGCGCCGTGGAAAAGAATCCGGTGAAGAATTCGTCCGCGGACACCGTTCGCAGGTTCGTCACGATCGTCGCGCCCAATCCCAGGCAGCCCGCCGGATAGTCCGCCGCCGGGTCGTTGTTGGCCACCGAGCCGCCCAACGTTCCGCGATGGCGCACCTGCGGGTCGCCGATGCCTCCGGCAAGGCGGCCGAGGGCCGGCAGTCGTTCGTTCACGATCGGCGAGCCGGCCACCGCGGCATGCGTCGTCATCGCGCCGACCACCAGTTCGCCGTTTTCGAACGACACGCCCCTGAGCGACGCGATACCGCCAAGGTCCACGAGCGCCGCCGGTGCCGCGAGGCCATGCTTGAGCGCTGGGATCAATGTCATGCCGCCAGCAAGCGGCCGGGCTTCCGCGATCTGCGCGAGCGCGGCGACAGCCTCGGGGACCGACTTCGCAAGCCGATACTGAAAAGGCTTCAAGCGCCGCTCTTCACGCCCGCCTGCGCACCGCTTGCAAGCGCCTGCGCGGCCTCGGAAACCGCCCTGACGATGTTGTTGTACCCCGTACAGCGGCACAGGTTGCCGTCGAGCCAATCGCGGATCTCGGCCTCGGAGGGCGAAGGGTTCTTGCGCACGAGGTCGCAAGCGCTCATGACCATTCCGGGCGTGCAGTACCCGCACTGCAGGGCATGGCATTCGGTGAACGCCTCCTGCATCGGGTGAAGCGCCTCGCGGGACCCAACGCCCTCGATGGTCGTGATGCGCCCGCCATCGGCCTGGACCGCGAGCATCGTGCAGCTTTTGACCGAGTTGCCTTCGAATTCCACCACGCAGGCGCCGCATTGGCTGGTGTCGCAACCGACGTGCGTCCCGGTCAGGCGGAACGATTCCCGGAGGAACTCGACCAGCAAGGTGTGCGAATCGACTTCCGCGGCTTGCCGCTTTCCGTTGACCGTGACCTGGATCGTGTGACGTTCGCCTTCGACCGCTTTCGTCGTCATGCGGCCGATACGCCCGAAATCCACAGGAACTCGACGTCTTCGATGCCGTCGTTGCGCAAGGAATGCGCGCGCCCGGCCGGGTTGAACACCGCGTCGCGCGGGCCGAGGCGCTCTTCGACGAGCGCCCCTTCGTCCTCCCAGCCGACCGTGAGGCAGCCCGACATCACGAAGAAAACTTCTTCCGCGTTGCGCGTGAAGGCGTCGACCTTGCAGCCCACCGGCATGTGCGCGAGGTCCTTGACGAAGCGCCCGGCTGGCGCGCCGCCGTTGCCGATGTAAGTCTTGCGGGTAAGGCCGGCAGGATCCTTGCGGCTGGCCGCCTGGCTGTAGCGCGTGATCCATCGATCGACGTCGTGCCGGTCGGTGTCCTCCGTGCCGCCGAAGGTGCGCGCCACCTCTTGCCCGAAATCCTTGGGGTGGCACTTGTAGCGGATCGCCACCGGCTTGTCCTTGAAATTGGCGACCATGATGGCCATCAGCACCGGCTCCACGCCGTCGTTCAGGAAGCCATGCGGCCTGCCAGGCTCGTTGAGCAGCATGTCGCGCGGGCCCATCCGCGATTTCACGATCTTTCCGTCGTAATCGCTCGCGACCGTCAGCACACCCTTCAGGACGTAAAACGCTTCTTCGACGTCGTGCACATGCGAGGCAGCATAGTGACCTGCAGGGAGGTGCACGAGGCTCAGAGTGAAATGCTCGGCCTTCAGGGTCGAGGGGTCGGACACCTTTGGCGATCCGCCGGCGCCGACGTAACGGATCTGCGCCCTCGCGAGATCGGGGTAGCCACGGTTCGACGGAAACGCATCCCAGTCCGGCTGCTTGTCCGAGAATCGGCCGATGTGCCTGTGCAGCTCGTCGGCCAGGCCTGCATTGCTGCTTACCGCTTCGATGACCACCACGCTTGCGCTCCTTGGGGACTTGCGGGTTCCTTGTCGGTCCAAGGTACAAGCACGGTTCCCGAGCGTCAACCGCGCTTTCGCGCCGGGGGTCAAGCCGCGAAGGCCGCCGATTTTCGACAGCCTCCGTGCGGCGTTAAGTCAGGCCGCCTTCTTCTTCCTCTGCGCGTCCTTCACGTGCATCTGCGCATACGCCCCGTGTGCGGCCGACTCTGCGTCGCCCACGTGGATCGGCAGGCCCATGTCATCAAGCACCGAACCCAGTGCCGAGAGGCAGACCATGACGTTCTCCGGGCGGCAGGAGTAGCCCATCAGCCCGAAGCGCCAGATCTTGCCGGCCAGCGGACCGAGCCCAGCGCCGATCTCGAGGTTGAACTCGTTCAGCAGGCGCTTTCTCACTTCGGCTTCGTTAACGCCTTCCGGGCACATCACGGCGTTCATCTGCGGCAGCTGGTATTTCTCGTTGACCAGGAACTTCATGCCCATCGCTTCGAGCCCTGCTTTAAGGGCCAGGTGATGCCGCGTTGCGCGCGCCCAGGCGTTCTCGAGGCCTTCCTCGCGGATCAGCAGCAACGCCTCGTGCAGCGCGAAGAGCGAATTGGTCGGCGCGGTGTGGTGGTAGGTGCGCGTGGTCGCGCCCCAATAGCCGAGCAACAGGTTCATGTCCATGAACCAGCTGTGGATCTTGTCTTTGCGCGCCTTCACACGCTCGACGACTTGGTCCGAGAACGACACCGGCGACAGGCCCGGCGTGCACGAAAGGCATTTCTGGCTCGCCGAGTAGATCGCATCGATGCCCCACTCATCGACCAGCACCGGCGTGCCGCCCAGCGACGTCACCGCGTCGACGATGGTCAAGGTGTTGTACTTGTGCGCGATCTCGACCAGCGTTTTCGCGTCGGACTGCACACCCGTGGAAGTTTCCGCGTGCACGAACGCGACGATCTTCGCGTCGCGGTTTTTCTTCAGCGCGTCTTCGAGTTTCTGCGGGTCGACCGGCTCGCCCCAGCCGTCCTCGACCACGACCGCCACTCCACCGGCGCGCTCGACGTTCTCGATCATGCGGCCGCCGAATACGCCGTTCCTGCACACGACGACCTTGTCGCCGGGCGCGACCATGTTGACAAAGCAGTACTCCATGCCGACCGAGCCCGGACCGGAGACCGGGAAGGTCAGCGGGTTCTTCGTCTGGTACGCGTAGCGCAGCAGCGACTTCAGCTCTTCCATCATCTCGACGAAGATCGGGTCGAGGTAGCCGATCGCCGGTTGGCTCATCGTGGTGAGCACGCGCGGGTGGATCTCGGTCGGGCCGGGGCCCATCAGCGTGCGCTGCGGCGGGTGGAAAGACTGGATTCGTTTTGCAGGGGCAAACTTGATCATGGCATCACTCCCATGGACGGCGCTGACGTAATCGTCGGGCCTGGACTTCACTCGAACGGGTTTCCTTGCAGCCGCGTCGTTCAGCACATCGAGGGCGAGGATGCGCCCGTCGGTGAGCTGCTCGACTTCCATGGCCCAGCGCGCGGGCACATAGCCGGTCTTCACCCAGTTGTTGACCACTGCGCGGTCGAGCTGGAAGGCCCGGGCGACGTCCGCCTGGCTTCCGAAGATCTCTACGAGCCTTTCTGCGCAGTTCATGGGACGCATTTTAACTGACAAAATAATTTTGACAAACTGCGGTTGCCTTTCGGAGTGCGGAACGGCGCTTGGACGTAAACGGCACCCGGCGTACGATGGTTCACTAATCAAACATCTGTTCTTGCTCAGAACATCGACTCATCACCCGGGCTCGCCCGGCCCCACGGAGGTACACCATGAAGACAGGCCAAGCAGTTGAATTCAAGCCGGAAACCGTAGGGGAAGCGTATCTCGCCCTGCTCGCCACCCGGGACGTCGACTACCTGTTCGGCAACTCCGGCACCGATTTCCCGCCGCTGGTCGAGGCGCTCGCCAAGGGCCGCAAGCTCGGCTGGCAGATCCCCGAGCCGATCATCGTGCCGCACGAAAACGTCGGGGTTGCGATGGCGCACGGCTACTACATGGTGACCGGCCGCCCGCAGGCGATGATGGTCCACGTCGGCCTGGGGACCGCGAACTCGATCAACGGACTGTTCAACGCCTCCAGGCAGAACATCCCGATGCTGTTCTGCGCCGGCCGCACGCCGATCACCGAAGGCGGGCTGCTCGGCTCGCGCAACAACTACATCAACTGGGCGCAGGAGCAGTTCGACCAGGGCGGCATGTTGCGCGAGTTCGTGAAGTGGGACTACGAACTGCGCCACCCCTCCCAGGTGGAGTCGGTCGTGGACCGCGCCCTTGCGATTGCGAAGAGCGAGCCCTGCGGGCCGGTGTACCTCACGCTGCCGCGCGAAGTGCTCGCCGCGGGCCTTGGCGACACGAAGATCGGCAAGCGCACCACGATCGCGCCGATGAGCCCGCCGGCGGCCGACCCGGACACGCTCGACGAAGTCGCCAAGCTGCTCGGCAACGCGAAGAACCCGATGATCATCACCTCCAACGGCGGGCGCACGGTCGAAACTTCGCATGCGCTCACGCGGCTGGCGGAGACCTGGGCGATCCCGGTCATCCAGTACCGGCCGCGCTACCTCGCGCTGCCGACCGAGCACCCGATGCTCTGCGGCTTCGACCCGCATGCGATGCTGCCGGAGGCCGACCTGATCCTCGTGATCGACAGCGACGTGCCATGGATCCCGGACACCGCGAAGATCAGCCCGGAGTGCAAGATCGTCCATATCGGCGTCGACCCGCTCTTCTCGCGCTACCCGGTGCGCGGTTTCCGCACCGACATCGCGCTGGCCGGCAGCCTCGCGCCGACGCTCGACCTGCTGGGCGAGCGCACCGAGCGCTACGCCGGGTCGGCCACCAAGATCGCGGCGCGCCGCGCGGCCGTCTCGCAGCAGTCGGCGGATTACCGCCTGCGCATGCGCATGGGCGCAGGCGCGAAGCAGACCAGCGGCAAGATCTCGGCCAAGTGGATGACCCATTGCATCAACGCGGTGTCCGACGAGAACACGATCATCGTCAACGAATACCCGCTGGTGCTCGAGGAACTCACCATCAACGAGCCGGCCCGCTACTTCTCGCACCCGCCTTCGGGCGGCCTGGGCTGGGGCATGGGCGCGGCGCTCGGCGCCAAACTCGGCCGGCCGGATGCGACGGTGATCTGCGCAATCGGCGACGGCGCCTACATGTTCGGCAACCCCACCCCGACGCATTTCATCGGCGAGGCGCACGGGCTGCCGGTGCTCTATGTGATCAACAACAATGCGCGCTGGGGCGCGGTGCATCGCGCCACGCTCGGCATGTATCCGAACGGCCATGCCTCCACCGAGGAGAAGCCGCCGTTCTCGACGCTCGAGCCTTCGCCGCGCTTCGAGGAAGTCGTGCGCGCAAGCGGCGGCTACGGCGAGCGCGTGGAGGACCCGGCCGAGATGCTGCCGGCCCTGAAGCGCGCGCTGCATGCGGTGAAGAACGAGAAGCGCCAGGCGGTGCTCAATGTCTGCACCGAAACAAACTACAACCGCACGAGCTGATCGAAAGGTGGACATGAGACGCGAATTCGAGCACCTCATCTACACCAGCGAGGACAAGCTCGCGACGATCCGCTTCAATCGCCCCGAGCGGCTGAACGCGATGTCGTTCCCGGCCAAGAAGGACCTCAAGGCCGCGTTGGAGATCGCGGCCGCTGACGATTCGGTCCGCGTCCTTGCACTGCGCGGCGAGGGCCGCGCCTTCTGCACCGGCATCGACCTGAAGGACCTCTCGACCGGCAAGATCGGCGCGGACAATTTTGCGCTCTGGGAGGAGTGCCTGCGCCTGATCGAGACGATGGACAAGCTCGTGATCGCGCTGATGCACGGCTACGCCCTCGGCGGCGGCGTGCAGCTTGGACTTGCCTGCGACCTGCGCATCGGCACGCCATCGGCCAAGTTCGGCCTGCCGGCGGCCAAGGAGGGATTGCTGCCGGGGCTTGCGGTCTGGCGCCTCGCAAGATTCGTCGGCATGGGCCGCGCCAAGGAACTCGCGCTGTGGGGCGAGCCGATCGACGGCAACGAGGCGCTGCGCATCGGCCTCGTCACGCGGCTGGTGTCGGACGAGAATCGCGACGCCGAGTTCGATGCCTACGTCGCAAAGACCGTCGCGAACGCCTCGCAGGGCGCGCGTGCCACCAAGCGCGCGATGAACCTGGCCGCGACCGCCGACTTCGAGTCGGCCCTCGAAATCTACATGGACCTGCAAAGCAAAGGCCTCGCCTCGGCGGACTTCGAGGAGGCGATGCGCGCCTACCGCGAGAAGCGCGATGCGCGCTGGGGTTGAAATGACTGCGATTCATCCTCCCGCCGACGACCGGCTCACCGCCGCGCTGGACCCGCAGTCGGTCGCCGTGATCGGCGCCTCAGAGAATCCCGAGAAGATCGGCGGACGCCCGATCAAGTACATGCTGCGCGCCGGCTACAAGGGGCGCCTGTACCCGATCAACCCGAACCGCCCGGAAATTCAGGGCCTCAAGGCGTACCCGGACATTGCTTCGCTGCCTGAAGCGCCGGACCTCGTGATCGTCGCGGTGCCCGGCCTGGGCGCCGTGCAAGCGGTTGCGGCCTGCGCAGCGCGCGGGGTCAAGATCGCGGTAGTCATCACTTCCGGATTCGGTGAAACCGGCGAGGAAGGCCGGCTCGCGCAGGAGGAAATGGTGCGCACCGCGCGCGCCGCCGGCATGCGCATCGTCGGACCGAACACGCAGGGCATCGCCAATTTTGCCACCGGCGCAATCGCCACCTTCTCGACCATCATCAGCGAAGTCGAGCCCGCCGACGGACCCGTGGCCGTGGTGAGCCAGTCGGGCGCAATGAGCGTGGTGCCCTACGCCTTCCTGAGAAAGCAGGGCATCGGCGTGCGCCACACGCATGCCACGGGCAACGAGAGCGACCTCACCGTGGCCGACTTTGCGCTTGCGGTAGCGCTCGACCCCGAAGTGAAGTTGCTGCTGCTCTACCTGGAAGCCATCGCCGATCCGGCCAAGCTCGCTCGCGCGGCGCAAGTGGCGCGCGAACGCGGCCTGCCGATCATCGCCCTCAAAGCCGGCGTCTCCGCGCGTGGCGCTGCGGCCGCGAGTTCGCACACCGGCGCGCTGGCCACCGAGGACCGGGTCGTCGATGCGTTTTTCCGCCAGCACGGCATCTACCGGGTGCCGGACATTCGCAGCCTCGTCAATGCAGCGGACCTCTACCTCAAAGGTTGGAAACCGCAGGGGCGGAGGCTGGTGGCGATCAGCAACTCCGGCGCTTCCTGCGTGATGGCTGCGGACGCGGCCGAAAAGCACGGCCTCGCGCTTGCCCAGTTCGACGAATCAACGCGCGCCGAACTGCGCGCGGTGCTGCCCGAGTTCGGCGCCTCCGGCAACCCGATCGACCTCACGGCGGCGCTGCTTTCCAACAGCGGCCTGTTCAGCGACGTGTTGCCGGTGCTGGCCAAGCGCGATGCGACCGATGCCGTTTTCGTGAGCCTCGCCGCCTCCGGCCTGGGCTACGACGTGCCGAGGTTCGTGCGCGACTGCGCGGCCTACGTCGCGCAGACCGGCAAGCCGCTGGCGGTGGCGGCGCCGCTCGAGTCGACCGCGCAGCAGTTCCGTGCGGCCGGGCTTGCGGCCTTCGCGCACGACATCGATGCGGTGACCGCGCTCGCGCAGTTCATCGATCACTCGGAACTCATGCGGCGGGCGCAGGCCAAGCCGACGCCGTTCCCGAAAGTCGACCTGCCCGCGGGCAAGGGCCGTTTCCTGTCCGAGGCAGACAGCCTGCGCCTGCTGGCCGAGCACGACTTTCCGACCGTGCCGTTCTGCCTGTGCCGCACCGGAAAGGAGGCGCTGGCCGCATTCGAAGCGCTCGGCGCGCCGGTGGCGGTCAAGGCCTGCTCGACCGAAATCCCGCACAAGTCCGAGCACGGCCTCGTGCACCTCAACCGCAAGTCCGCGGCCGAAGCGATCGCCGCGTTCGAGGACATCGGCCGCAAGCTCGCCGCAATGAAAGTCGCCGATGGCGCTGTGATTGTTGCGGCCATGCGCCGCGCGCAGCACGAATTCGTCATCGGCGCTCGCGTCGATGCTCGCTTCGGCACGCTCGTGATGCTCGGCGACGGAGGGAAGTACGTCGAGGCGCTGCCCGACATCGCGCTCCTGCGCTATCCGTTCACCGAGCCCGACGCGATGGAGCGCCTCGGTGAACTCAGGATCGCGCCGGTATTCGCCGGCGTGCGCGGCGAAGCGCCGATCGCGCTCGGCGCGCTTGCAAGACTCGCGGTGCGGCTGGGCGCCCTGCTCGAGAACGCCGGCGGCACGATCGCATCGATCGACCTCAACCCCGTGATGGCGGGCGCGAGCGAGGCGGACACGGTCATCGTCGACGCCCTGATCGAGCGCAGCGGCAATGGCGGGAGCGCATGAGTATTCATCCCGGCTTCCCGATCACGGCGCGCGAATCCGGCGGCCAGTTCGTCGAAGCCTTCGCGCGCGGGCTCATGGTGGTCATGGCCTTCGGCGAGGGCCACGAACGCATGACCCTTTCGCAGGTCGCCCAGCGTACCGGCCTCACGCGCGCCGGCGCCCGGCGCCTGCTCTACACGCTCGAACAGCTCGGCTTCGTCGGACACAAGGAAAGGCTGTTCTTCCTCACGCCAAAGATCCTGCGCCTGGGCTACGCGTACACGTCGTCCTCGCCTTTCTGGGGCTACGCGCACCCGATCCTCGGGCAACTGGTCGGCGACGTGCAGGAGACCTGCACGCTGGCGGTGCTGGAGGGCACCGAGATCGTCTACGTGATCCGCAATTCGGTGCGCGCCGTGGTCACCGGCGGCTCGGTGGTCGGCACGCGCCTGCCGGCGTACGTGACCTCGATGGGGCGCGTGCTGCTGGGCGGCCTGGCGGAGCGCGAACTGGACGACTACTTCGAGCAGGCCAGCCTGCAGAAGTACACCGAGCGCACCGTCACCGACCGCGACGAGTTGAAGCGCGTGATCGCCGCGGACCAGGAGCAGGGCTGGTCGTGGATCCAGGGCGAGCTCGAAGAGCATATCTGCGGCCTTTCAGTGCCGGTCCGCGACCACGAAGGACACGTCTGCGCCGCGCTGAACATCAGCGTGAATTCGCTGCGGATGACGAAAGAGATTGCTTTGCACACCATGCTGCCGCGGCTGTTGATTGCGGCGGAGCAGTTGCATCGTGGGTTGGAGTTGCGCGCCGGGTAGCTCCAATTTCGGTCTGTGATGTATCTTTACCGATTCATGAATTGACCGGAGAGCCAATAACGGCCCGACGCACTGCGCCGTTGGCAACTCTGCACCTTTGCCGACCCACCCGGAAGCCACTTATAAATCGGGAAAGCTGTTCAAACAAACGGGGCCACTTCTGTTACGGTCTTCTTTGCTCAAGTACTGTGAGAGGGACACAGAAGCACTGCTGATCTTGTCCCGATTTTTACAGGGTGGGCCACCTTACTCAAGAGTACCGAGTTCTCGCCCGATATCACCGCGCCGCGGACCGTGGGGAGTGGTCGTTGATCCAACGCTCGGTTAGCCGGTCCAACTCGTCGAATTGCTCCGCAGTGTAGCTCGGCGGAGCATATTCGCTATCAAGCCACGAGATTAGGCGGGATTCGATTAGCTCAAGCGGGAAATCCGGATAGTCGATCTGGATATTTGCACCGACTCATCCAGATCGAGGCGTTTGCCATCCGGCCAGATGAGCTTTCGTTGTTTTGCATCGACGTGCAGCGTCTGCAGTAGCGGCCAGAGGGTTTCGCGCACTTCACTGTAGAGCTCACCCTCGGGGGAGTGCATCGGCTCGAATAGAGCTTCGCCGAACGCATTGTTCTGGAACAGAAGCTTTTCCAAAGGTCTACGGCGAGGAGAACGTCACGCTTCAATATCGCACGTGTGATTTGCTGTGGCGACCGGCGGCCCGGATCGTGCGCTTCGTGGCCGTCCTCCATCCCACCCGAGGACGTTGTTTGCTCATGTGCACCGACACCACCTTAAGCGCCCT
>CANKMT010000066.1 GCA_947482825.1 Betaproteobacteria bacterium
ATCGCGACACGATCTCCAGCAGGCGCGCGCCGGTATAGAGCGCATCGTCGAACCCGTACCAGCGCTCCTTGAAGAAAGTGTGACCGGACATCTCGCCCGCGAGCAACGCCCCGGACTCCTTGAGCTTGCCTTTCATGAACGAATGGCCGGTCTTCCAGATCAGCGGCACGCCGCCGTGCCTGGCGATCCACGGCTCGAGGAGCCGGGTGCTTTTCACGTCGTAGATGATGGTCGCGCCGGGGTTCCTCGAGAGCACGTCGGCCGCGTACAGCATCAGCTGGCGATCCGGGAAGATGATCCTGCCATCCTTGGTCACCACGCCAAGCCGGTCGCCGTCGCCGTCGAATGCGATGCCGATTTCCGCATCGGTTTCCTTCGACGCGCGGATGAGATCGACGAGGTTTTCGGGCCGCGATGGGTCCGGGTGGTGATTGGGGAAGGTTCCGTCCACCTTGCAGAACAGCTCGGTGACTTCGCAACCCAGGCGGCGAAAGAGCCCGGGTGCGATCCCGCCTGCGACGCCGTTGCCGCAGTCGATCGCGATCTTCATGGGGCGCGCGAGTTTCACGTCGCCGACGATGCGCGCTACGTAGGCTTCGGCCACGTCGCGCTTCTCGATGGTGCCGGCCCCCGTGGCGACCCGGCCGCCGGCAACGCGCTGGCGCAGGTCCTGAATTGCGTCGCCAGAAAGCGTGTTGCCGGCGATCACCATCTTGATGCCGTTGTATTCCGGCGGGTTGTGGCTGCCGGTGATCATCACGGCGCTGCCGCAGCCGAGGTGGTGAGCGGCGAAGTACGTGACCGGTGTCGGCACCATGCCCAGGTCGATCACGTTGGCGCCGCTCGCGGCGATGCCTTCGGCCAGTGCGGCCGAAAGTTCAGGGCCCGAGAGCCGGCCATCGCGCCCGATGGCGATGGCCGGGTTCGGCTTGCCGGCGGCGGCATCGGCCTCGATGGCCAGCGTGCCCAGCGCCTGCCCGATCGCGCGCACGATCGGCGCGGTCAGCGTGGTACCCACAATGCCGCGGATGTCGTAGGCGCGGAAGATTTCTGCTGGAAGGTTCACGGTGCTCGTTGCGAGGTGAAGAAATCGAGGATGCGCGAGGCGAGCCAACCGTGGCGACCGGGAAACGGCCCGGTCATGAATCCGGCGTGGCCGCCGCCTGTCGGGAATTCCAATGTAACGTGCTTCGAGGCGCCGCGTGTGCGGTCCAGCGCGCTTTCGGGCATGAACGGGTCGTTCCTCGCGTTGATGACCAGCGTGGGCACGCGGATCGCGGCCAGGCCGGGCCAGCTGCTCGCCCTTTTCCAGTAGTCGTCGGTGTCCCTGAACCCGTGCAGCGGCGCGGTGACCGCATTGTCGAATTCGTAGAGGTTGGCCGAGGCGCGCATCGCGCGCTCGTCCACGCTGCCGGGAAACCGCGCGAGCTTGGCGGCCGACTTTCTCTTCAGCGTATCGAGGAACATGCGCGTGTAGACCTTGTTGAAACCGCGCCCGAGGGCATGTCCCGCGGCTTCGAGGTCGAGCGGCGCCGAGATCGCGGCCGCATGAGAGACGACCTGCCCCGCGTCTGCGCCCCTCTCGCCCAGCCATTTGAGCAGCGCATTGCCGCCGAGCGAGATGCCTGCGGCGCAGAGCCTGTTTCCATCCGCGAGCGAATGAATGCGGCGCAGGATCCAGTCGATCTCCGCGTGGTCGCCGGAGTGATAGGCGCGCGGCAGGCGGTTGATCTCGCCCGAGCAGCCGCGAAAGTGCGGCACCACGCAGCGCCAACCTTCGGCCGCCGCGAGTCCGGCGATGGATCGGGCGTAGTGGCTCTTCGAGCTTCCCTCCAGGCCGTGGAACAGAACGAGCAGCTTCCCCGCATCGCGCGGGCCGGCCCAGTCGAGATCGATGAAGTCGCCGTCGGGCGTATCCCAGCGCTCGCGCTCGAAGGCCACCGGCGGCGGCTTGCGCAAGGCGGCATAGATGGTCTGCGCGTGGCCGCCGGGCAGCCACGCAGGGGCTTCGTAGGGCTTCAATCCGGCAGCGTCAGTGGAGGATCTTGGGCGCAGCTTCGGTTCGCGCACCTTCGGGCTGGCCGGGCGCGGGCGAGGCGTGATGCAGGATCATGCGCCACCCGGCCGCGGTGCGCAGGTAGACGTTGGTGGCGACCACGGTGGCGGGCGCGCGCTGTCCCGCGGTTGCGGGCGCGCTTTCGTGCACGCTGTGCACCGCGACCATCATGGCCTGGGTGGCCACTTGCTGCGTGACGTTGAGGCGGGTGCCGCCGCCGGAGAAGATGCGCCGCCAGCTTTCGCGCACCTGCTCGTGGCCCACGAGCCGCGGCCCCGTGGGATGAACGCAGACGATTTCCTCATCCTCCGCCCACACCGCCGTCATCGCTTCGAGGTCGGCTCGTTCGAGGGCTTCGTAGAAGGCGGTCTCCGCATCCTGCGGGGTCGGAAAGGCTGTGGGTCTCATCGTAAAGAGCGGGAGAGCTTCGCGCGCAAAGGCGCAAATTCTAGCGCACGTCAGTTTGTGCGGCCGGCCGCGGCCAGCGCCTGGGCGAAGATACGCTCCGGTTCCAGGTCGCGCATGCAGCGGAAGTGGCCGAGCGGGCAGACGCGCTCGAAGCAGGGGCTGCATTCGATTGCCAGGTACTGCACGCGGGCCGCCGCCGAGCGCGGCGGCGTATGCTTCGGGCTGGAAGAGCCGAAAATGGCAACCAGCGGACGGCCGAGCGCCGCGGCGATGTGCATGAGGCCGGAGTCGTTGCTGATCACCACCTGCGATGCCGAAATGAGGTCGATCGCACTCGCGAGGTCGGTCCTGCCGCACAGGTCGATGGCGCATCCGGGTTGGGCATCGAGGATCGCCTGCGCGACCGCTTGGTCGGCCTCCGAACCCATGAGCCAGACCGAGAAGCCTGCGGCACCGAGTTTGGTTGCGAGGTCCGCATAGTATTCGGCCGGCCAGCGCTTGGCCGGGCCGTATTCGGCGCCCGGGCAGAGCACCGCGACCGGATGCGCGTCCGACGGCGACTGCAGCGACAACCGGGCCAGCGCTTGCGCCAGGTTGGTGCTGGAAGTCGCGAGGCGCGTTTCCGCCACGGCGGGAAGCGGTGCTTGCAGTGCGCCTGCAAGCGCGAGGTATCGCTCGACCATCGGCGGCGGGTTCTTCCGGTCGAGCTTGTGGAGGACGTTCAGCAGTCCGTAGCGCGTTTCGCCGACGTATCCGGCGCGCAGCGGGATGCCTGCAAATAGCGGGATCAGGGCGCTCTTGAGGGTGTTTGGGAGCACGATCGCCTGGGCGTAGCCTCTGGCCGCAAGAGTGCGCCCCAATCGCCAGCGGCCGCCGAGGTCGAGGTCGCCGTGACCAAACGGGCTTTCGATGGCTTCGCTGACCTCGGGCATGCGTTGCGCAAGCGGCAGCACCCAGCGCGGGGCCAGCACGTCAATGTTTGCTTCCGGTCGAAGCTCTTTGAGGCGCGCCAGCATCGGCTGCGCCATCAACGCATCGCCGATCCAGTTGGGCGCGACGACGAGGACGCGCGGCGGGCTTTTTTCCGCCGACGCGCCCGTCTCAATGCCCCTTGGGGGCGGCCCCCTTGAACTTGTACTGGGTGCCGCAGTACGGGCACAGCACCTGGCCGGTCTTCGCCACGTCGAGGAACACGCGCGGATGGCGGCTCCACAGCGGCGCATCCGGCATCGGGCAGTGCAGGGGCAGGTCTTTGGGCGTGACTTCGATCTCGCGCGGATCGGCCATGGCCGCTACTTCCCGCCCGTTTTCTTCTTCGCTGCGCTCTTGGTCGCTGCGGCGCGGCCCGCCGCGCCTTTCCCGCCCTTTACCGGGGTCAGCCAGTTCTTGTGCTTCTTGTCCTTGCCCTGCACGAGGTTGAAAAACGCCTTCTGTAGCGAGGCCGTGATCGGGCCGCGCTTGCCTGCGCCGATCACCCGGCCGTCGACCTCGCGGATCGGGGTGACTTCGGCCGCCGTGCCGGTGAAGAAAAGCTCGTCTGCGATGTACAGGTCGTCGCGCGTGATGCGTCTTGCGGCGACGGTGTACCCACGATCCGCAGCAAGCTGGATCACGCTGTCACGCGTGATGCCCATCAGCGCGCTGGTGAGTTCCGGCTCGTAGATTTTGCCGTTCTTGACCATGAAGATGTTCTCGCCGGCGCCTTCGGCCACGAAGCCGTCCACGTCGAGCAGCAGGCCTTCGTCATAGCCGTGGTCGACGGCTTCCTGGTTGGCGAGGATCGAGTTGGCGTAAGTGCCGGAGTACTTCGCGCGGCACATCGAAACGTTGACGTGGTGGCGTGCGAAAGACGACGTCTTTACGCGGATGCCTTTCTCGAGGCCGTCGGCGCCGAGGTAGGCGCCCCAGGGCCAGGCGGCGATCGCCACATGGACCTGCGCGCCCTTGGGCGACACGCCCATTTTCTCGGACCCGTAGAACGCAATCGGGCGGATGTAGCACTCCTCCAGCTTGTTGGCGCGAACGACTTCCTTTTGCGCCTCGATCAGCTGCTCGACCGTGTAGGGGATCTTCATCATGTAGATGTGCGCCGAGCTGAACAGGCGCTCGGTGTGCTCCTTGACGCGGTAGATCGCGGTGCCATCGACCGTCTTGTACGCGCGCACCCCCTCGAACACCGCCAACCCGTAGTGCAGCGAGTGGGTCAGGACGTGGGTGGTGGCGGAACGCCATGGCACGAGCTTGCCGTCGTACCAGATGTGTCCGTCGCGGTCGGCCATCGACATCGACATGGTGAAACTCCAGTTTTCAGCTTGGAAAATGCTATTTTAACGGACTCGGAGACGGAATCGGCGCCCCTGCCATGCAAGCACATCCCCCGGAACCCAAGCGGTCGCTCGCCGCGGCCTGCGTTTTGCTCGCCTCGCTGGTCGCCGGCTGCGCGGCGGTCGTGCCGGCGCCCGAACGGTTGCGCGAGTCCGGCGCGGTCATCGAAGTCGGCCGCTTTTCGCAGAAAGTGGCGCGCGCTCCCCTGCCGGGAGACTGGAAGCCGTACATCATCCTTCCGTCCAAGCCGCTGACCCAGTACACCCTCGTCGACACTGGCGAGGGCGTCGCGCTCGAGGCCAATGCCGAGGCGTCGGCCTCCGGCCTGTACCGCAGCATCCGGATCAACCCGGAGACCCACCCGACGCTGTCCTGGCGCTGGAAGGTCGCGGGGCTGATCCCCGGCGCCGACAAGCGGCACGCGCATACCGAGGATTCGCCCGCGCGCCTCCTTGTCTCGTTTCACGGCGATCCATCGAAGATCGATTTCGTGGAGCGCAGCAAAATGCGGATGGCCCGGGCGCTCAGCGGGCAGGAGGTGCCGTACGCGACACTGATGTACGTCGTGGCGAACGACCTGCCGGTCGGTACGCTGCTGGCCAACCCGCACACCGACCGCATCCAGATGATCGTGGTGGCTAGCGGCGAAGGACAAGTGGGGCAGTGGATGGATTTCCGCCGCAACGTGTTGGAGGATTACCGTCGCGCTTTTGGCGAGGATCCCTGGGACATCGTGTCGGTGGGGGTCATGACCGATGCCGACAACACGGGCAAGAGCGCGCGCTGTCACTACGGAGATATCAGTTTTCTGCGCCAGCGGGGATCGCAAGCCGCCGCGCGCTGATCGAGACGTCCTGATCTGCGCGGCGCAAGGGCGCCTGGTCTGGGCACTCCCCGGATTCTTGTAGAATCGCGGCATGGGCATTACGCGCACGACTGTGACACTCGCCAATCCTTCGGATCCCTCGCTCGCGCCGTTGGATCTGGTGGCTTTGGTCGACACTGGCGCGATGCACTTGTGCGTCCCGGAGCATGTCGCCGTCCAGTTGCGTCTCGCGGAACTGGAGAAGCGTGAAGTGACCTTGGCCGACGGCTCGCGCCGCGAAGTTCCCTACGTTGGCCCGATCCGGGTGCGATTCCGCAATCGCGGTTGTTTCACGGGCGCAATGGTCATGGGCGACGAAGTCCTGCTTGGTGCGATTCCGATGGAGGACATGGATCTGGTCATTCGTCCGCTCACGCGCGAAGTCGCGGTCAACCCGGACAATCCGAACATTCCTGCGTCGATTGCCAAGGGACTGCGATAACGAGCGTGCGCGACGCGTCGAGGAACGCGCCATCGACCGGTTCCCCGAATGCGGCGATCCGCACAATGCGGTTGAGTCCGAATGCCCGGCTTCTGATCAGGACTCGTCCTTCCCGAGGCGACGGCTTGGACGCGGGACAATCAAATACTGCCATTTTTGTCCAAACCCCCGCTACACGCTTCGCGATCCGGTCGAAATGCTGCCACCATAAGTGCCGGAATCTCCTTCCACGGCCGCTCAGCTGGTACCCAGCTCACCGAGCACCTCTTCCCAAAGCCCCCTGACCGCGCGAACGTGCGCCTGCACCAGCGCCGGCTCGACCCGGGCGTACTGCGCATTGTTCAGCCGCAATCCGTGCTGGAGTTTCCTGAATTCGCGGTAGGCGTCGCGCGCGCCCTCGGCCAGCGCCGGCGTGACGAGGCCGAGGTCGGCACAGATCCTGAGCAGCGCGATATTGCCCAGGTTGGTCACCAGCCCCGCATGCTGATGCGCATGCGCAAGCACGAGGTACTGCACGATGAACTCGATATCGATCATGCCGCCCCGGTCGTGCTTCACGTCGAACAGGCCGCTGGCGTTCGGATGCGCGGCATGGATTTTTTCGCGCATGGCGAGCACTTCGGCGGCCAGAGCGCGCGGCTCGCGTTGTCGGCGCAGGATGCGCTCGCGCACTGCTTCGAACGCGGTCCCGACGGATGCGTCGCCGGCACAGTACCGTGCCCGGGTCAGGGCTTGGTACTCCCACACCCACGCTTCGCGCTCCTGGTACTGGGTGAATCCGGCGATCGACGACACAAGCAAGCCGCTCGCGCCGCTGGGGCGCAAGCGAAGGTCGGTGTCGAAGAGCTGCCCGGCCGACGTGCGGCTCGTGAGCCAGTTGTTCAAGCGCTGCGCGAGACGCGCATAGGTTTCGGAGGCCGACGGGTCGGGGTCGTCGTAGATGAAGATGATGTCGAGATCCGAGGCATAACCCAGTTCCTTGCCGCCGAGCTTGCCGTACGCGACGATCGCAAAGCGCGGCGAAGACTGCGCCGGCCGGTTGCGCAATTGCGACCAGCATAACGCCAGTGTCTGCCCAAGCAGGATGTCCGCAAGCAGCGAAAGGTGGTCGGCGAGCTTCTCGACACTCAGCAGGCCGGCCAGGTCCTGGGCCAGAAGGCGAAACACCTGCGACTGGTGCGCTTCGCGCAGCACGTTCATCTGTCGCTCGGTGTCCGAGGCGGCCGCTTCGACCTGCGCGGCCAGCTCACGCGAGAAGGCGGGCCAGTCCGGCTGGGCATAAAGCAACCGGTCGTCGAGTAATTCGTCCAGAAGGAGCGGGTGGCGCGTGATGAAATCGGCGGCCCAGCTTGCCGCGCCTATCATGCGCGCCACGCGACCAAGGGCCTCGCGATGCTCTGCGAGCAGCGCGAGATACGACGCCCGCCTTGCAATGGCCTCGATGAGGCCAAGGCCGCGTACGACCGTCGCATCCGGGTCGGGCGTATTCACGGCGGCCGCGGCAAGCCGGGGTACCAGCGCATCGAATCGCTGGCGCGAATCGCGCGGCAGGCCGAGGTACCGCTGACTGGCGCGCGTCGCGGAAAGGCGCATCGCAGTGGCTCCGGCATCCCGATAGCCGCGCTCCCGCAGGGCGCGCTCGATCTCCGCGGTTTCGTCCTGCCAGATGGCATCGAAGGACGTGTCGGCGTCCGCCGATTGCGCGAACACCGCGTTGAAGTGGCGCGCGACGGATTCGCGCACCGACTCGATTCTCGCGGAGCACGCCGCCCAGTCCGCGAATCCGCACATCGAGGCTACGAGCGCGCGGTCGGCCTCGCCCTGCGGCAATCGGTGGGTCTGCGCATCGTCAAGGTATTGCAACCGGTGCTCGAGGTTGCGCAGAAAGACGTACGCATCGCACAGCTCGGCTGCAGCAGGCTCGGGCAGTAGACGCTTGCCGGCCAGGAGCGGCAGCACCTGCAGCGTCGGGCGTGCCGTCAGCGCGTTGTCCCGTCCGCCGCGGATGAGTTGCAGCGCCTGGGCGATGAACTCGATCTCGCGGATGCCGCCTGGGCCGAGCTTGATGTGGTCGGCGAGGTCGCGGCGCGCGACTTCGCGCCGCACTTCGCCATGCAGTTTCCTCATCGCCGCCAGCGTTGCGTAGTCGAGATACTTGCGGAACACGAACGGGCGGCGCACCGATTCGAGGGCCGCGTGCGAGTTGCCGGTGAGGGCGCGGGCCTTGATCCACGCATAGCGTTCCCATTCGCGGCCGTGCGAGACGAAATAGGTCTCGAGGGCATCGAGGCTGAGGGCGAGGGCGCCGGCATCGCCATCCGGCCGCAGGCGCATGTCGACGCGGAAGACGAAACCGTCCTCCGTGGCGTCGTTCAGGAGCGCGATCAGCTTGCGGCCGAGTGCCGCGAAATATTCGTAGGCGCTGATCGATTTCGGCCCGTCGGTCATCCCTTCGGCGGGGTAGACGAATACCAGATCGATATCCGAGGAGACGTTCAACTCGCGGCCGCCGAGCTTGCCCATGCCCACGACGATGAGGTGCATTGCCGCGCCTTCGGCGTCGCGGGCGGTTCCGTAGCGCTCGGCCATCATGGCCTGGGCCCAGTCCTGTGCCGCCGCGATCGCGCTTTCGGCGAGGTCACTCATGGTCGCGCAGACTTCCGCGAGGTCCGCAAGTCCCGCGAGGTCGCGGGCGATCACACGCAGCAGCACGCGCTGGCGCAACTGGCGCAGCGCGCGCCGCGCCGCTTCTTCGCCGGCGCGTTTGACAATTTCGAGGGCGCCGTCCATTTCATCGCGCGCGAAGGGTTTGTCGCCGCATGCGTCCAACTCGGCTGCGAGGGCGGGTTTCGCCGCGACCAGCCGGGTGGCGTAACGCGAACCGGAAAGGGACTTCGAAAGCGCCTGCACGGCCCGGGTCATGGGGTGGAAATCCTAATCGGAACGGATGTTTACAGTTAAAATGTGGATGCAACTATAGGGGCAACGCGCAGCACCATGCAAACGCAGTCAGGCACTGACGCGGGCAACATCGAAGGGGGCGGCGCATTGGTCGGCGCGGCCGAATCGACGGCCCGTTCGGGGCCCGATGCGCAGGCGCGGGCGCATGCGCCGCCGCCGGTGCTGTCCGGCTGGTTGCGCGCGGCGCGCCACGCGCTCACCGCGACCCGCCTTTTCCTGCGCTCGGTCGAAGTCCTGCTCTGGTCGGTCTTCTTCGTCGTCGCGGTCGCGTTCCTCGGCCTTCGATACTGGGTGCTGCCGAACGTGGAGCGGTTTCGCGATGACATCGTGTCGGCCGTGTCCGCCGCCATCGGACGGCAAGTGAGCGTCGAGCGGATCAGCGCCGACTGGCGCGGGCTGCGCCCTGAGCTCGAGTTCGTCAATGTGCGCGTGTTCGATTCGGGCGGGCGCGAGGCCCTGCTGCTGCCCAGCGTGGTGAACGTGATTGCGTGGCGCTCGCTCCTTTTCCTCGACCTGCGCCTGCATTCCTTCGAGATCGACGAGCCCAAGCTTTCGGTGCGCCGCGATGCCCAGGGGCGCATCACCGTGGCCGGGATCCTGCTCGAGCCCGACAAGAGGGGCGACGGCAAGATCACCGACTGGGTGCTTGGGCAGCGCGAGATCGTCGTGAGCAATGCCGAGATCGACTGGCACGACGACTTGCGTAACGCGCCGCCGCTCAGGCTCACCAATCTCAATTTCCGCCTGCAGAACGACGGCGACGAGCACGCGGCCGGATTCTTTGCCAGTCCGCCGCGCGAACTGGGGACCTCGGTCGAGGTGCGCGCCGAACTGCTGGGCCGCAGCGTGACCCAGCCGGAGGCATGGAACGGGCGGCTGTTTGCGGAAGTCGGCAACACCGACCTCTTGGCATGGCGAGCCTGGCTCGATTATCCGGTCGACGTGCGCAGCGGCCAGGGGGCGGTGCGCGTCTGGGCGACCCTTGCCGAGGGCAATGTACGCCGTGTGACTGCCGACCTTGCGCTCGCGAATTTCGTCGCCCGGCTCGAACCCGACCTTCCCCTTCTGCAGCTCGCGGCATTGCACGGCCGCCTTTCGGGCCGCAAGACGCCAACCGGCTTCGAGCTGGGCACGCGCGAGTTGCGGTTCAGCGACCTGCGCGGGCCGGAAATGCAGCCGACGACACTGCGCCTCGCGATCGATCGGCCGGTGGGCGCCGCGGCGCCGCTCGGCACCTTCAAAGCCACGCGGCTGGAGTTCGCTCCGCTGGCCCACATCGCGGAGTCCCTGCCCCTGCCGGCCGAGATGCGCAAGCTGCTCGGCGAACTCGCGCCCCAGGGCACCCTGGAGGACATGCTGTTCGAATGGACGGGCGAACTGCCGAGCCCGGTGTCGTATGCGGCGCGCGCGAGGTTCGAAGGCCTGGGCATGAAACCGTGGGGCCGTATCCCCGGATTTGCGGGGCTCTCCGGCTCTCTCTCCCTCGATGAAAAGCGCGGTTCGCTCCAGTTGGCGGCAAAAGATGCGCACATCGACCTGCCAAGGCTTTTTAGCGAGCCGCGCACGCGGTTCGATGCGCTTACCGGCCAGGTGTCATGGGAGGGCTCGCAAAAGGATCCCACGGGGCCGGTGCCGCTGCAGTTCAAGCTGGCGAACCTCGCGTTCGCGAATCCGGACGCGGCCGGCGCGGCCTTCGGCACCTATGCGCTTTCATCGAAAGGCCCGGGCACGATAGACCTTTCAGCGCAGCTTACCCGGGCCGATGCCAAGCGCGTGCCGAAATACATGCCGCTCATCCTGAGCGAAGGGCTGCGCGCGTGGCTGGACACCGCGATCGTGGCAGGCAGCTCGAGCGACGTGCGCCTGCGGCTGCGCGGCGACCTGCACGACTTCCCGTTCACCAATCCCGCCAAAGGCCAGTTCCAGGTGTCTGCAAAAGTGCACAACGGCGTCCTGAATTATGTGCCGGGCTGGCCGCGCATCGAGGGGATCGAAGCCGACCTGCTGTTCGAACGCGATCGGGCCGAGTTCGTCGGCCGCAAGGCAAGCATCTTCGGAACCGCGCTTTCGGGCGTGCGCGTTTCGATCCCGCGCCTCAATGACGGCCTCGTCAACCTCAGCGGGCAGGCCGACGGCGCGACGGTTGATTTCCTGCGCTACATCCAGGAAAGCCCCGTGAAACGCATGATTTCCGGTGCGACCGACGGCATGCAGGCGAGCGGGCGCGGCCAGCTCAAACTCAAGCTCGATTTGCCGCTGGACGATCTCTCGAAGACCCGGGTCGCGGGGCAATACCAGTTCACCGCGAACAACCTGCTGGTCGACGCCCGCCTCCCGCAGATCGAGCGGGCCAGCGGCCGTATCGAGTTCGCCGAGAACTCCCTGGCGATCCAAGAAGTCCGAGGCGCGCTGTTCGGTGGGCAGGTGCTCCTGGGTGGCGGCACGAGGCCCGAAGGGGGCGTGCTCGTCACGGCGCGAGGCGACGCCACCGTCGCCGGGCTCGGAAATTTCTTCGACCACCCTTGGAAGCGGTTCCTCACTGGCGGCGCGCCGTATTCGGCAACCGTGCTTTCAGCCGGCGATGCGCTCCGCGTCACCTTCGAAACCAACCTGAATGGCGTGACGAGCGGACTTCCGGCGCCGCTCGCAAAACCCGCCCTGGAATCGCAGCCGCTGCGCGTCGAATTCGCCCCCAACCCGAACGGCGACCTTATCCGGGTGAACTTCGGCAGTTTCCTCGCGGCGGAACTCCAGCGCCGGCGCGAGGGCTCGGCGATGGTCCTCCAGCGCGCGGGTGTCGGGTTGAACCAGCCGGCGCGCCTGCCGGAGCGCAACGGGTTGTTGCTCGCGGGTACGTTTCCGGCGCTCAACCTGGATAACTGGTTGCCGCTGTTCACGGCCGAACCGGGCGCGGCCCCAGCGGCCTCCTCGCCCCCGTCAGGCCCTTCGGCATTCGATCTGCGATTGGGCACGCTCGACGCATTCGGCAAGCGCTTGCACGGGGTTACTTTGCGTGCCGGGGTCGAGGGGCGCGGCTGGCAGGCGAGCCTCACGTCGAACGAGATCGCAGGCGAGCTCAACTATCGCGGCGAAGAACGCGGCAAGCTGACCGCAAGGCTCGCGAGTTTCACCCCGCCCGGCGATACGCCCGGTGCCCGGCCGGGCGGCTCGGGCGAGCTCCCGGCAGTGGACCTGGTGGCCGAAAAGTTCAATTTTCGCGGCAAGCACCTCGGCCGGGTGGAGGTCGTCGCGCAGCCCGAAGGCGCCAACTGGCGCATCGACAAGATCGGCAACGTGAATCCCGAGGCGGCGCTCACGGGCCGCGGCCTGTGGGTAACTGGCGCGAATTCGCGCACGTCGATCGAGTTCACGCTGGCAGTCAACGACGCCGGCAAGTTCCTCGATCGCGTGGGCACGCCCGACAGCCTTAAAGGCGGCACGGCGAAGCTCACGGGCGCCCTGGCGTGGTCGGGCGACCCGCTCAACATCGACTATCCGAGTCTTTCGGGCGATGTTTCGCTGCTGGCCGAGAATGGGCAATTCCTTGAAATCGAGCCGGGCATCGGCAAGCTCGTCTCGCTCATGAGCCTCCAGATGCTTCCCCGGCGCATTGCGCTCGACTTCCGCGACGTGTTCTCGAAGGGTTTCGCCTTCGACCGGATCACGAGCGGCCTGACCATCGACAAGGGGATCCTGCGGACGAAAGACCTGAAGATGCGCGGGCCCGCGGCCGAAGTCGACATCGACGGCACTGCAAACCTGGCGAAGGAAACCCAGGATCTGCGTGTCCGGGTGATCCCCGCGCTCGGCGATACGGCCTCCACGATCGTGGGACTGCTCAACCCCGTGTATGGCGTTGCCACGCTGATAGCGCAAAAATTGCTGAAGAACCCGCTCGGCAATATCTTCGCGTTCGAGTACGCGGTGAGCGGCACTTGGGCCGACCCAAAGGTCGAGAAGCTGGGTGTCGCGCCGGTGGAGACTTCGGCGCCTTCCGGAAGGGCCCCCTGAAATGAGCGACGCAATCGAAGGCGCCGGTCGCGTGCGGAAATCGCGCGTCGCCGCGATCCAGATGGTCTCGGCTCCTGACGTAGAAACCAACCTGGCGAGCGCCGGCCGGTTGATCGCCGAAGCGGCCGCGCAGGGCGCGCACCTTGTCGCCTTGCCCGAGTATTTCTGTATCCTCGGCCGGCATGAAACCGACAAGGTCAAGGTGGCGGAACGCGATGCGCAGGAACCCCGCGGCGGCGGGCCGATCCAGTCGTTCCTCGCCGAAGCGGCGCTGCGCAACAAGGTCTGGCTCATGGGCGGCACTCTGCCCATCGTCTCGGAGGACCCGGCGCGCGTGCGCAGCGCCAACCTCGTGTTCGATTCGTCAGGCAACCGGGTCGCGCGTTACGACAAGATCCATCTTTTTTCCTTTCGGCAGGGCGCTGAAAATTACGACGAGACGCGCACGATGCAGCCCGGGTCATCGCCCGTCGTGATCGAGAGTCCCTTCGGCAGGCTGGGTCTTTCTGTTTGTTATGATGTGCGCTTCCCGGAGTTGTATCGAAGCAAGGAGCCCATCGACCTGTGGTTCGTTCCATCGGCTTTCACTTCGACCACGGGATCGGCGCACTGGGAGACGTTGCTTCGCGCCCGGGCGATCGAGAATCTGTGCTACGTCGTCGCGCCGGCGCAGGGCGGCCTCCACCCCAACGGCCGGCGCACCCATGGGCACACGATGATCGTCGGTCCGTGGGGCGAAGTGCTGGCGGAACAAGCCGAAGGCGAGGCTGTGGTCATCGCCGACATTGACCCAACACGCATCAAGGAGGTCCGCGAATCGCTCCCGGCCCTCGACAACCGCAGGATCCAATGAAGAACACGCGAACGACCGTCGAAAAAAACGCAGCCGATGCACACCTTGCAACCGCGCACGAGTCGCTGCTGGCGCCCTACGACCTCGACCTGGGCAAGCTCGCGCCGGTGTTCGGCACTTTGTCGGAGCATCGTATCGACTACGCGGACCTCTACTTCCAGTACACGCGCTCCGAGGGCTGGAGTCTGGAGGAGGGCATCGTCAAGTCGGGCAGCTTCAACATCGAGCAGGGCGTCGGTGTGCGCGCGATCTCGGGTGAGAAGACCGCTTTCGCCTATTCGGACGACATCAGCGTCACCGCGCTGCAGGACGCCGCGCGCGCCACTCGCGCCATAGGGCGCGCAGGCGAAGCGCGCAGGACGAAGATCGTCGCGCGCAACGCACCGGTTCGCCTCTACCAGCCGGTGGATCCGATCGCATCGCTTACTTCGGAGACCAAAGTCGGTTTGTTGGAGAAGCTGGAACAGATGTGCCGCAAGCTCGACCCGCGCGTGACCCAGGTGATGGCGAACCTCGGCGGGGAGTACGAAGTGATCCTGGTGGCGCGCTCCGACGGCCTGACGGCGGCCGACGTGCGACCGCTGGTGCGGCTTTCGGTGCAGGTCATCGTCGAAGAGAATGGCCGGCGCGAATCCGGTTCGGCCGGCGGCGGCGGGCGCACGGGCTATGAATACTTTACCGACGACCTGCTGCAGTCCTACGCGCAAAGGGCGGTGCACCAGGCCGTGACCAACCTGGGCGCGAAAGCTGCACCGGCCGGGACCATGACGGTGGTGCTCGGGTCGGGCTGGCCGGGCATCCTGTTGCACGAGGCGATCGGCCACGGGCTCGAGGGCGACTTCAATCGCAAGGGCAGCTCGGCATTCTCGGGACGGATCGGCGAGCGCGTCGCGGCGCCCGGCGTCACCGTCGTGGACGACGGCACGATTCCCGGCCGGCGCGGCTCGCTATCGATCGACGACGAGGGCAACCCGAGCCAACGCACGGTGCTGATCGAAGACGGCGTGCTGCGCGGCTACCTCCAGGACAGCCTCAATGCGCGTCTGATGAAAATGCCGGTCACAGGCAATGGGCGGCGCGAATCCTTCGCCCACGTGACGATGCCGCGCATGACCAACACCTACATGCTGGGCGGCACGCACGACCCGGCCGAGATCGTGCGCTCCGTGAAGAAAGGCCTTTACGCCGTCAATTTCGGCGGCGGCCAGGTCGACATCACCAATGGCAAATTCGTGTTCTCGGCCTCCGAGGCCTACCTGATCGAGAACGGCAAGGTGACCCAGCCGGTCAAGGGCGCCACGTTGATCGGCAACGGCCCCGATGCGCTGACCCGCGTGAAGATGATAGGCAACGACATGCAGCTCGATTCCGGCATCGGCACCTGCGGCAAGGACGGTCAGAGCGTTCCCGTGGGCGTCGGCCAGCCGACCCTTCGCATCGACGGCCTGACCGTCGGCGGCACGGCGTAAAAAAGAGAAAAGAAAGAGAAAAGGGAGAAAAGGAGAAAAGGGGCCAGGCTCGATTTTCAAAAAAGGCAAAAAAGGGGCCAGGTTCGATTTTCCACGCAAGCCGTCAAGGTTCGACCGCTCTGGCGGAAAATTGAGCCTGGCCCCCTTTTTACTGGCGGAAAATTGAGCCTGGCCCCCTTTTTATGGCCGCCTTTTTACTGCACGGCGTAACTTACCAGTCGGGATCCCAGAGCCGCCACCACGGCACGTCTTTTTGTACCTTGCCGGTGAGGTACTTGCTTTGCGGGAAGTTGGTGCGCATGACCTTGTCGGCGCCGTCGCGCAGGTCGGCCATGCCCAAGGCATCGTAGGCCCTGACCATGATGAACACGGCCTCCTCGACCGCCGGCGTCTGCGGGTAGTTCAGGACCACTTGTTGCGCGCGGTTGGCCGCCGCGACGAAGCCGTTTCTCTTCATGTAGTAGCGCGCCACATGGACTTCGTTCTGCGCGAGGGTATTGACGAGGTACTTCATGCGCGCCGAGCTGTCGGCCGCGTACTTCGATTCAGGGAAGCGCGTTACCAACTCGCGAAATGCCGCAAACGCTTCGCGGGCACCCTTGGGATCGCGCTCGGTCATGTCCTGGCTCGAGAAGCGCGCAAAGAGCCCGCCGTCCTCGTTGAAGTTCACCAGCCCTTTGAGGTAGTAGGCGTAATCGACGCTCGGATGGCCCGGATGGAGCTTGATAAACCGATCGGCGGCGGCGATCGCCGAGGCGCGCTCGTTGTCCTTGTAATAGCAATAGGCGATCTCAATCTGGGACTGCTGCGCGAAGCGGCCGTAAGGGTAGCGGGCTTCGAGTTTTTCGAGGTACTTGATCGCCTTGGCCCAGTCGCGGCCACCCATCGCTTCCTTGGCCTCGCCGTAGAGCTTGTTGGCCGACCAGCCCAGGGTTTCGTCCTTTTTGTCGTCGAGAAAGCTGCAGCTCCCCAGCAGCGAGGCAAGCGCGAGCAGGACCACGACGAGCAGGCGGGGAAGTACACTTGGATGCATGGTCAGGACCTCTTCAGGTAGCACCGTCAATTATAGCGATTCGAAACCTCAACCGACCGCGGCGGCCGCGGCTGCCGGCAATGAACTTCGCGCTGTGCTGCCCGACGAGTGCGTCGGCCTGCGATTGGACCAGGCGCTCGCCCGGGTGTTCCCGCAATTCTCGCGCAGCCGACTGCAGGCGTGGCTGAAAGACGGGAGCCTGATGGTGGACGGATCCTCGCCCGAGGCCAGGCGCGCGGTGCGCGGCGGCGAAGCGGTGACGCTGTCGCCACCCCGGCACACCGGGGCCTCGCCGCTCGCCCAGCCCCTGCCCCTGGCCATCGTCCACGAGGACATGGAGATCCTCGTGCTGGACAAGCCCATGGGCCTCGTGGTCCATCCGGGCGCGGGCAATCCCGACCATACGCTCATGAATGCGCTGCTTGCGCATGCGCCCGGACTCGCGCTGGTGCCGCGCGCTGGGATAGTGCATCGCCTCGACAAGGACACGAGCGGCCTGCTCGTCGTGGCCAAGACGATCGCCGCGCAGACTAGCCTCGTGCGCCAGTTGCAGGCGCGCACGATGGGGCGCACGTACACGGCGCTCGTGTGGGGCAGCGTGCGCGGGACCAAAGGGGTCGTCGATGCGCCGATCGGCCGCGACGCGCGCAGCCGCACGCGCATGGCAGTCACCGAGCGCGGCAAGCCGGCGCGCACGGACTGGGAGGTGATCGAGAGGTTGCCCGACGCGACGCTGCTCGCGTGCAGGCTCGAGAGCGGACGCACTCACCAGATCCGCGTTCACCTGCAGTCGATCGGCCATCCGTTGGTCGGCGACCCGGTCTACCGTCGCGGCGCCAAGGTGCGGCCGCTGGGTGGATTCGAGCGCCAGGCGCTTCACGCAGCACGCCTCGAACTCGTTCATCCGCGCACCCGCCGCCAAAGAGTCTGGGAGTCTCCGCTGCCCGACGACTTCAAACGGCTGTTGAAGATCTTTCGCGATGCCGGTCCCGCCTGATCGCATCGAGGCCGACTGGCCCGCAATACCCGGCGTTCGCGCGTGCTTCACAACGCGCGTGCTCGGCGATGCAAAGAGTCCAGCCGTGCGCGCCGCGCTCGGAGCGATCCTTCCCTCGTCCCCCGCATGGCTCAAGCAGGTCCATGGCACCGCTGTCATCGATGCCGCTGCAATTCCTCCAGGTGCAGTGCCCGAGGCGGACGCCTCCTTTACGGACCGGCCCGGCACGGTCTGCACCGTTATGACCGCGGATTGCCTGCCGGTGCTGCTGGCGGCGCGTGACGGAGGCATTGTCGGCGTCGCGCACGCCGGGTGGCGCGGGCTCGCGGCCGGGGTCATCGAACGGACCGTCGAACGGTTGCAGGCACAAGCATCAGGGAATGCGCTGCAAGCGTGGCTCGGGCCTGCCATCGGGCCGCGCGCGTACGAAGTCGGGGAAGAGGTCCGCGCAGCCTTCATCGCGCACGACCCCGACGCGGCAAGCGCGTTCGTGCCCACGCGTCCCGGCCACTGGCTGCTCGATCTCTACGCGATCGCGCGCCGAAGACTGGCCGCTTGTGGTGTCACGAGCGTGCACGGGGGCGGTCGTTGCACCGCCACCGAATCGGCCTCGTTCTATTCGTACCGGCGCGACAAGGCGCCCGAGCGCATGGCCGCTTTCATCTGGCGCGTATAATCGCCCCCCTTTTTGACCGAAGGTTGATCGCATGACGCTGGCCTGGATCGTTGGCGCGTCCCTTGCCGGCGGACTCCTGTCGATCGGCCTTGCCGCTGCGTTTGCGCTGACGGTGCGCGCCGCGTGGGTGCCGATGCTGGTGTCTTTCGCAATCGGCGCGCTTCTCGGCGCCGCCTTCCTCGAAGTCATCCCCCACGCTTTCGAGCGCCTCGATGCGCACACCGCGGCGCTGACTATCCTCGCCGGCATCTTCGTGTTCTTCATCATGGAAAAGCTCGTGCTCTGGCGCCACTGCCATACCGAGGACTGCGAGGCGCATGACCAGCACGCCGCGGATCACGACCACGGCCGGTCGGGAACAATGATCCTCGTCGGCGACACGGTGCACAATTTCATCGACGGGGTGCTGATCGCTGCGGCCTTCCTCGAAAGCACGCAGCTTGGCGTGATCACCGCCATTGCGATCGTGGCGCACGAGATCCCGCAGGAAGTCGGCGACTTCCTGATCCTGCTGCACTCGGGGTATTCGAAGGCGCGCGCGATGGTGCTCAACATGATTTCTTCGCTCGCCTCGCTGGTGGGCGGGGTGATCGGGTATTTCGCGCTCCAGTCGGTCAGCGGCGCCGTGCCCTACCTGCTGGGCATCGTGGCGGCGAGCATGATTTACGTGGCCGTCGCCGATCTGATCCCGGGCCTGCACAAGCGCACCGAGTTGCGCGCCACGGTCTCCCAGGCGCTGCTGATCGCGCTTGGCGTCGGGTCGATCGCCTTGGCGCGTCTGGCCTTCGGCCACTGAAGCCGGGCACCACTTCCGCCGTAGTGCACCAAGGGGTGCGCCACGGGGAGTGGGGGTTGACCGCGTCTATGGTGCGGCGCAGAATCGCCGCCTGTTTCCAGTGCGCAACCCTCCCCCTACGCCCGGTTTCGAGGCGTGCAGACAAGGCCGACAAAGTGAGCAGCCAGTTCGAATCCCCGGACGCCCTGATCGCATCGATTGCAAGTGCAGGCAACACCATGAGCCAGGGGTGGATGGAGATGCTTGTCAAGTTCCAGGCAGGCGCGTTTCCGTCCTCAGGCCCGGCGGCGTGGGCCGCTGCGTTCCCCGCCGACCCGGCCCGACTTGCTCAGATGCAGGCGGATTTTGCGGCGCAGCAGTCCAAGCTCTGGATGACGATATTGGGGCGCGAAGCCGGCGCACCCGCACAAACGCTCGTTTTGCCAGGCGCCGGCGACAAGCGGTTCCGCGCCGCCGAGTGGCGCGAAAATCCCTATTTCGACTACCTGAAGCAGTCGTACCTGCTTGCGTCCGGATACCTCACGGACCTCGTCGACCAGGTGCAGGTCGAACCCGCCGCCAAGGAGCGTCTGCGGTTCGCGGTGAAGCAATGGATCGACGCCAGTTGCCCGGCGAATTTCCCGGCGACCAATCCCGAGGCCATGAGGATGGCGATCGAGACCAAGGGCGAGAGCATCACCAAGGGGCTCGCGAACCTCATCGCCGATGCGGCCAAGGGCCACATCAGCCAGACCGACGAGTCGGCGTTCGAGGTCGGCCGCAATATCGCGGTCACACCGGGCGCGGTGGTTTTCGAGAACGAACTGATCCAGCTGATCCAGTATTCGCCGGCGACCGGGTCCGTCGCCAAGCGGCCGCTGGTCATGGTGCCGCCCTGCATCAACAAGTTCTACATCCTCGACCTGCAGCCCGAGAATTCCTACGTGGCCTACGCGGTGGGCGAGGGCCACACGGTCTTCATGGTGTCGTGGCGCAACGTGAAAGCCGACCTCGGCCACCTCACCTGGGACGATTACGTCGACAAGGGCGTATTGCAGGCGCTGCGTGTCGCGCATGAGATCGCCGGCGCGGACAAGGTCAATGCGCTGGGGTTCTGCGTTGGCGGCACGTTGCTCGGCGCTGCGCTGTCGGTGCTCAAGGCGAAAGGCGAAGACCTGGTGGCGAGCGCGACCTACCTCACCACGCTGCTCGATTTCTCCGACACCGGGCAGATCGGCTGTCTCGTGGACGAGCAAGGCGTGCAATCGAGGGAGCAGGCGATCGGCGAGGGCGGCATCCTGCCCGGTTCGGAACTCGCATTCGTGTTCTCCGCCCTGCGCGCCAACGACCTCATCTGGGCGTATGTGGTGAACAACTACCTCAAGGGCGAATCGCCAGTGGCTTTCGACCTGTTGTACTGGAATGCCGACAGCACGAACCTGCCCGGGCCGATGTACTGCTGGTATGTGCGGAACACGTACCTGGAAAATCGCCTGCGCGAGCCGGGGGCCGTGACCACTTGCGGCGTGCCGCTCGACCTGGGCGCCATCGGCTTGCCCAGCTTCGTGCTCGCCTCGCGCGAGGACCACATCGTGCCGTGGAAGAGCGCCTATCGTTCGGTCGGCCTGCTTGGCGGTGACGTCCGGTTCGTGCTTGCTGCGAGCGGCCATATCGCGGGGGTGGTCAATCCGGCGTCGAAGGGCAAGCGCAGCCACTGGATTTCCCCCAATCAATATCCCGCCGATCCGGACCAGTGGTTCGAGGCGGCGAAGGAGCAACCCGGCAGTTGGTGGCCGGTATGGTCGGAATGGCTCGCGGCCCACAAGGGCGGCGAAAGAAAGGCAAGGAAGGCATTCGGAAACAAGCGGCACAAGGCGATCGAGCCCGCGCCCGGCCGCTATGTCAAAGAGAAATTCAACGCTTAGCAGTTCAACTCAAGGGTTCCAGGAGGTTCACCATGGAAGAAGTCGTTATCGTCGGCGCTGCGCGCACCGCGATCGGAAAATTCAGCGGCACGTTGGCCAAGGTGTCGGCCTCGGACCTCGGCGCGATCGTGATCAGGCAACTGCTCGAGAGGAGCGGCGTCAAGGCCGACCAGATCTCCGAAGTCATCCTCGGCCAGGTGCTGACGGCCGGCGTGGGGCAGAATGCGGCGCGCCAGGCGGCGATCAAGGCCGGCCTGCCGCACATGGTTCCCGCCATGACCATCAACAAGGTGTGCGGCTCGGGCCTCAAGGCCGCGATGCTCGGCGCGCAGGCCATCCTCAACGGAGATTCGGATTTCGTGATCGCCGGCGGCCAGGAATCGATGAGCATGTCGAACCATGTATTGCCCGGCTCGCGCGACGGCTTTCGCATGGGCGACGCGAAGATGATCGACACGATGATCGTCGACGGCCTGTGGGACGTCTACAACCAGTACCACATGGGCGTGACCGCCGAGAACGTCGCCGAGGAATACGCGGTGACGCGCGCCGAGCAGGACGAGTTCGCCGCGAAGAGCCAGCAGAAGGCCGAGGCCGCGATCAAGAACGGCAACTTCGCCGGCGAAATCGTCACGGTCGAGGTTCCCGGGCGCAAAGCGCCGACGATGTTCAATGTCGATGAGTTCCCGCGCGCCGGCACCACCGCCGAATCGCTGGGCGCGTTGAAGCCGGCGTTCAAGAAGGACGGCACCGTGACCGCCGGCAACGCCTCGGGCATCAACGACGGCGCTGCCGCGGTCCTCCTGACTTCCGCGCGCAAGGCCAGAGAACTCGGCCTCAAGCCATTGGCGAAGATCAAGGCCTTTTCCTCGGCCGGCGTCGATCCGAAATACATGGGCATGGGCCCGGTCCCGGCCTCCAAGCGCTGCCTGTCGCGCGCCGGATGGGAGCCGAAAGACCTCGACCTCATGGAAATCAACGAAGCCTTCGCCGCGCAGGCGATAGCGGTGAACCGCCAGATGGGCTGGGACACCTCCAAGGTCAACGTCAATGGCGGTGCGATTGCCCTGGGGCATCCGATCGGAGCGTCGGGGTGCCGCATCCTCGTGACCCTCCTCTACGAGATGCAGAAGCGCGATGCGAAGAAGGGTCTGGCGTCGCTGTGCATCGGCGGCGGCATGGGCGTGGCGCTGGCCGTGGAGAGGGCATGACCCGGCGGGTGGCGCTGATCACCGGCGGAATGGGTGGAATCGGGACCGCGGTCTGCAAGAAGCTGGGGAGGGCGAACGCAAACCTGGTGGTTGCAAACTGCCTGCCGGGCTACGAGCACAAGGCGACCTGGCTTGCGGCGATGAAGAAGGAAGGGTTCGAGGTGCATGCCGCCGAGGGCGACGTCTCGGATTTCGAGTCGACCGCGGCGATGGTGCGCAAAATCGAATCCGAGATCGGACCAGTCGACATTCTGGTGAACAATGCCGGGGTCGTGCGCGACAACATGCTCAAGAAAATGGTGCTCTCGGAATGGATGGCAGTCATCAACTCGAACCTGAGCAGCGTCTTCAACGTCACCAAGAACGTAATCGACGGCATGACCGAACGGGGCTGGGGCCGGGTGGTGAACATGTCATCGGTGAACGGCCAGAGAGGCCAGTTCGGGCAGACCAACTACTCGGCCGCCAAAGCCGGGGTGCACGGGTTTGCCAAGGCTCTCGCCCAGGAAGTCATCAGGAAGGGCGTGACCGTGAACTCGGTGTCGCCGGGGTACGTGGAAACCGACATGGTGAAGTCGATCCGCAAGGACGTCCTCGAAAAACTGATCGCCGGCATCCCGATCGGGCGCCTGGCCCAGCCCGAGGAAATCGCCTCGCTCGTCGCCTTCCTGACCTCTGAGGAAGCCGGGTATATTACGGGCGCGAACATCGCCATCAACGGCGGGATGTACATGACGTAGCGCTGGCGCGCGGGAGCGGAGCTTGGACGATCAACGGGAGGAGAGCTAAATGGCGCAGCAGAGGATTGCAGTGGTCACCGGCGGCATGGGCGGCCTGGGCGAGTCGATCTCGACCAAGATGGCCGATGCCGGCTACAGGGTGGTGGTGACCTATTCGCCGTCGAACACCAAGTGGAAGGGCTGGATCGACGAAATGAAGGGCCGCGGCTATTCGTTCGGCGCCTATCCGGTCGATGTCGCCGACTTCGACGACACGGCGGCCAAGGTGACCCAGATCCAGAAGGAAATGGGCGCGATCGACATTCTCGTGAACAACGCCGGCATCACCCGCGACATGACCTTCAAGAAGATGACCAAGGCCGACTGGGACGCGGTCATGCACACCAACCTCGACTCGTGCTTCAACATGACCAAGCAGGTGATGGACGGCATGGTCGAGAGGCAGTGGGGCCGTGTGATCAACGTGTCCTCGGTGAACGGCCAGAAAGGCGCGTTCGGCCAGACGAACTACTCGGCGGCCAAGGCCGGCATCCACGGATTCACCAAGGCGCTAGCGCTCGAAGTGGCCAAGAAAGGCGTGACCATCAACACCATCTCGCCCGGTTATATCGGCACCAAGATGGTCACCGCGATCCCGAAAGAGATTCTCGATTCCAAGATCCTGCCGCAGATCCCGCTCGGGCGCCTGGGCAAGCCCGACGAGGTCGCCGGCCTGATCATCTACCTGTGCTCGGAAGAGGCGGCGTTCGTGACCGGCGCCAACATTTCGATCAACGGTGGCCAACACATGTACTGATGCGGTAAAGGGAGAAAGGCATGGAAAACCAGGTCCGATTGATCAAGAAGTACCCGAACCGCCGGCTTTACGACACCAAGACCTCGAGCTACATCACGCTGGTCGATGTGAAGCAGATGGTGTTGAAGCAGGAAGAGTTCCAGGCGGTCGACGCCAAGACCGGCGATGACCTCACGCGCCAGATCCTCCTGCTGATCATCCTCGAGGAGGAGTCCAGCGGCTCGCCGATGTTCACCTCGGACGCCCTTTCGCAGATGATCCGCACCTACGGCAACGCCATGCAGGGGATGATGGGGGGCTACCTGGAAAAGAACATCCACGCCTTCCAGGAAATGCAGAAGTCGCTGCAGGCGCAGTCGACGAAGCTCTACGGCGACGGCGCCAAGGTGCCCACCGAAATGTGGACCCAGTTCATGAGCATGCAGGGCCCGGCCATGCAGGGCCTCATGCAGACTTACATGGACCAGAGCCAGAAGATGTTCGCGCAGCTCCAGGAGCAGATGACCAGCCAGTCGCGCAACATGTTCACCGGCTTCACCTTCCCCGGGTTCCCGGGCGCAGGCAAGACCGACCAGGGTCCGTCCGACAAGAAGTCCTGATGCCGGCCGCCGCGGGAAAGCGCAAGGCTGCCAGCCCCGCCGCGATCAAGGCCCCGCGAGTCGGCTTCGTCTCGCTGGGGTGCCCCAAGGCGCTGGTCGACTCCGAGCGCATCCTTACCCAGTTGCGCGCGGAAGGCTACGCAATCTCGCCCAGCTACGCCGGCGCCGACCTCGTGGTCGTCAACACCTGCGGCTTCATCGATTCGGCGGTCGAGGAGTCGCTCGACGCGATCGGCGAAGCGCTGGCCGAGAACGGCAAGGTGATCGTCACCGGGTGCCTCGGCGCAAAGGACGGCGTGGTCCGGGCCGCGCACCCTTCGGTGCTCGCGGTCACCGGCCCGCACGACACCGAAGGCGTCATGAGGGCGGTGCACGCGCACCTTCCACGCCTTCACGACCCGTACACCGACCTCGTGCCGCCGCAGGGCATCCGCCTGACGCCTAAGCACTACGCCTACCTGAAGATTTCGGAGGGCTGCAACCACCGCTGCACGTTTTGCATCATTCCCTCGATGCGCGGCGACCTCGTGTCGCGGCCGATCGGCGAAGTCATGCAGGAAGCGGAGAACCTGGTGAAGGCCGGCGTGAAGGAACTGCTGGTGATCTCTCAGGACACCAGCGCATACGGCGTAGACGTCAAGTACCGCACCGGGTTCTGGCAGGGCCGGCCGCTGAAGACGAGGATGACGGCGCTTTGCGAAGCGCTCGGCGAGCTTGGCGTCTGGGTTCGCCTGCACTATGTGTATCCGTACCCGAGCGTGGACGAGGTCATTCCGCTGATGGCCGAAGGAAAGATCCTTCCCTATCTGGATGTGCCTTTCCAGCACGCATCGAAACGCATCCTCAAGCTCATGAAGCGCCCCGCCAATGCGGAGAACACGCTCGAGCGGATCCGCGCCTGGCGCGCGATCTGCCCGGAGATCACGATCCGCAGCACGTTCATTGCGGGCTTCCCGGGCGAGACCGAGGCCGAGTTCGAGGAGCTGCTCGCGTTTCTCGACGAAGCGCAGCTGGACCGCGTGGGTTGCTTTGCGTATTCGCCCGTGGACGGCGCGAAAGCCAACGATTTGCCCGATCCAGTGCCGGACGAAGTGCGGGAAGAACGTCGTACGCGTTTCATGCAGAAGCAGGAGAAGATCAGCGCCGCGCGGCTAAAGGCCAAGGTGGGCCGCACGCTGCGCGTGCTGGTGGACGAAACCGACCGCAAGGGCGCGATTGCGCGCTCGGCGGCCGATGCGCCCGAGATCGACGGCGTCGTGCGCATCCGCGACGGCACAGAATTGAAACCCGGCGAATTCGCCGACGTGGTCATCGAAAAATCCGATGCCCACGACCTGACTGGGAGACTGGCATGAGCACAAGGGAAGTGGTGGTTGTTTCGGGCGCGCGCACCGGCATCGGCGACTACGGCGGCTCGCTCAAGGACCTGCCGGCGACGAAGCTCGGCACGATCGCGATCAAGGAGGCCGTCGCGCGCGCGAAGATCGATCCCAACTCGATCGGCCACGTGGTGCTTGGCGGCGTGATCCACGGCGAAGCGCGCGACATGTACCTCTCGCGCGTTGCGGCCATCGACGCCGGCCTGCCGGTGGGCACGCCCTGCCTAACGGTCAATCGTCTGTGCGGCAGCGGCCTCCAGGCGATCGTCTCGGCCGCGCAGCACATCCTGCTCGGCGACACCGACGTGGTGGTCGGGGGCGGGGCCGAAAGCATGAGCCGCGCGGCGTACTTCCTGCCGGCGGGGCGCTGGGGCCAGCGCATGGGCGACGGCGCGGTGGTCGATGCGATGACCGGTGCGCTGCACGATCCGTTCGGCCATGGGCATATGGGCGTCACGGCCGAGAATATCGCGGCCCGTTACGGGATCGACCGCGCCGCGCAGGACGCCTATTCAATGGAAAGCCACAAGCGCGCGGCCAACGCGCACGCCAAAGGCTATTTCACCAGCCAGGTCGTGGGCATCGAACTGAAGTCGAAAAAAGGGCCGGTGCAGTACACGACCGACGAGCATGTGCGCCCCGACCTCAAGATCGAAGACATGCAAAAGCTCCGGGCCGTGTTCAAGAAGGACGGCACGGTGACCGCCGGCAATGCGTCCGGGCTGAATGACGCGGGGGCCGCGATCGTCATGATGGAAGCCGGCGCCGCGGAGAAGGCCGGCGCGAAGCCTATGGCGCGGCTGGTCGCCTACGCGCATGCCGGAGTCGACCCGGAAGTCATGGGCCTCGGTCCGATCCCGGCGGTGAAGCGCGTGTTTGAAAAGGCCGGTCTCAAGCCTTCCGACATGGACGTAATCGAGTCGAACGAAGCCTTCGCGGTTCAGGCGATGGCGGTCACGAAGGATCTCGGTCTCGACCCTGCCAAGGTCAACCCGAACGGCGGCGCGGTCGCGCTCGGCCATCCGATCGGCGCCACCGGCGCGATCCTGACGGTGAAGGCGCTTTACGAACTGGAGCGCATCCAGGGCAAGTACGCGCTGGTCACGATGTGCATCGGCGGGGGGCAGGGGATCGCGGCGATTTTCGAGCGTGCCGCGTAGGGATCGGGCATGCGCGTCCTTGTCCTGAGCAACGAGCCGCGGCCGCACGGGTCGTAGCATACGCCCGCGCGGCACGCGGGATGCCTCACGCACTGGGTCCAGATGCACCTGGGCCCGGAGGAAGTCGTGATCTACCCGTGGATGTTCGTGCGCGGCTACGTGATGGTCATGGAAATCCAGACCGCGAAGCGCCTGCGCGAGATCCTGCAGGGCAACCCGATGTGGATAGACGAGACCTACAAGGTGCACATACTCGAAGAGGAAGGCCCGATGACTGCCCACGTTGAAGAACTGCCGGTCGAGGCCGGCAAGCAGCGGTTCCTGATCATGGCGCGCCTGGCCAAGCCCGTGCCGCCCACCGTTGATTTTGTGGGGACGGACAAGCTGCTGGCGAAGATGCGCGAAGAGCACGGCGCGCAGGTCTACCGGCTGGTGGAGGACGTCGGCGGTTACGCGATCCTCGTCAGCGTGACCGACCACGACCAGTTGCGCGCGCTGCTGGAGCCGCTTCCGATCACGACCTTCGTCAACTACCAGATCCTGCCTCTGGGTACGCTCGAGGGGCATAAGAAGCACCTCAAGGATCTCGGCCACAAGATTTCATTCGAGGTGCCGAAATGAGAACGCGTCAACCGGGATTCGTGCGGCCGGCACACAAGCGAGATTTGCCTGACGCAGGTCGATAGCTTGATGACGCCCAGGCATTCGCCAGCGCCGGCGTATTCGGATCCGAAGAGCTCGATTTCAGGACGGCTGGTGACGGGGGGGGGGAAGTAAATATTTTTTTCTGTAAGAAGCCCATCCAGAGCCGTTCTTAAGACAATAGTGTTGTGTAATCGAACAACAAGTGATTCCGGCGCTGTGCTTCGGGAACGACATGTATGAGCTTCGATTCCTGGCCGGCTCCCCGATCCGGTCAAATCTGGGCACTCTTGGGAACTAATTTTATTTCCACTTCATTAGTATCATAATTATGGCTACTCAACAATCCTGTGAGGTGTGAGATGGCCAGACCGGCGCGCGGAGCGGAAGTGTTGGAGATGGCCCAGGAGATGATCTTGCGGGCCAAGACCATTGACGAGTTGAGGCAGGCGCAGGCGGTCGTGCTGCCGTTGGCGCACGGATTGAGTCTGGATGAGACGGCGAAAGCGATTGGTCGCTCGGTGACGTGGACATGCCGATTGCGTAACCGGTTTCTGGCCGGGGAGACCGTTGGAGACGGACAGCGTCAGCGTCCAGGCGGACGGCGGCGACAAAACCTGAGCCTTGAGCGCGAGTCTGAAGTCCTGGCGCCGTTCCTCGAACGCGCCCGCGACGGGGGAATCTTGGTGGTGGCGCAGATCAAGGTCGAACTGGAGGGCGCATTGGGTCGGCGCATGGCCCTATCGTCGGTGTACAACCTGCTACATCGACACGGCTGGCGCAAGCTGGCTCCAGACAAGCGGCACCCCAAAAGTGATCCTGATGCGCAGGAGGCGTGGAAAAAAAACTCCCCGAAACGCTTGCCCAGATGATCGCCGGCTGGCCGGGGACGGTCCCGGTCAAGCTGATGTTTCAAGACGGGGCGCGCTTTGGGCGCATCAACGATGTGCGCCGCTGCTGGGCGCCATTGCCGATACGCCCGCTGTGCCGGGGCATGCTGACCCACGAGTACACCTGCGCCTACGGTGCAGTGGATGTGCTCAACGGCGAGCTCGACTCGCTCATCCTGCCGCACGTGAACACCGATTGCATGCAAATCTTTCTTGACGAAGTCGGGGCGCGTCATCCGCAACGTAGCATCATCATGGTGCTCGACGGGGCCGGCTGGCATGCGGCGGCCGCGCTCAAACCGCCCCGGAATATGAGACTGCTCCGCCTGCCGCCATGCGCTCCCGAGCTTAATCCGGTGGAGCACTTGTGGGACGAACTCCGGGAGAAGTTCTTCCACAACAAGGCGTTCAATTCCATGGACGCTCTCGAAGACCAGTTAGAAACGGGCCTACGGGCACTGGAGAACGACAGGCCGCGGGTAAAGTCTATCGTTGCTTGGGACTGGATTGTTAATGCCTTAATGAATTAGAAATAGAATTACACGCCGCTGTTCGCGGCGAGCCGCCTGGATGCGCTGATCGTCACGCTTGCGGTGTTCTTCGCCCTGCTCGGCCTGTGGTGCTGGCTCGGCGCGCGCCTTGCGCGCCAGCCTGCCCTCGCGCACGCGGTTTCGCGCCACGGCAACAAGGCGATCCCGCCGGTGCTGGTCTGCCTGGGCTTCTATATCCTCGTCACGTGCGGAACGCTTACCCTGCCGCGCTTCTGACGCGAGTACCGCCGCAAGGCCGCCGCGCGATGCTGTCCGCGCTCGCCTCGACATTCTGATCAGCGCTGCATGCCCCAGCGCCGCACGGTGCGCAGCTCGATGTTGCGGAAAATCACGTATTCGACGATCACGCCGATCAGGATGATCATCAACAGGCCCGCAAACACCTGCGAAGTCCGCAGTTGCTCGGCATTCTCGAAGATGTGCCAGCCGAGACCGCCGCCACGCGATGTGGCGCCAAAGATCAGTTCCGCCCCGATCAGCGTGCGCCATGCAAAGGCCCAGCCGATCTTCATGCCCGAGAGCACGGTCGCCAGCGCCGCGGGGATCAGGATCTTCACCGCGAACATCACCCCGCGAAGGCCATAGTTCTGCCCGACCATGCGCTGCGTGTGGCTGACGCCCTGGAAGCCGACGAAGGTGTTCAGCGCCACTGCCCACAGCACGGCATGGATGAGGATGAACACCAGGCTCGCCGTGCCCAGGCCGAACCACAGCATCGCAAGCGGCAGCAGCGCGATCGAGGGCAGCGGGTTGAACATCGCGGTCGCCGTCATCAGGATGTCCGCCCACACGCGCCAGATCGAGGCCAGCGACACCAGCACCGCCGCGGCGACGAGCCCCACGGCGTAGCCGATGAGCAGCGACTGCAGCGTGAACCAGATCTTCGCCATCAGCTTCTGATCAGCGAATGCCTTGTAGAGGGCGATACAGGTGTCGGAAAAGCTCGGGAAGAGCAACGGCTTCACGTTCGCGATCTGCGTGTAGGCCTCCCAGAGCACCACGAACATCAGCAGCACCGCGAAATTTCGCACCACCTGCACGTTCCACATCCGCTCGACGACCGACAGCGGGCGCTCGATCTGGCCGATCTTCCTCGCATCCAGCGGCGTGCGCTCGAATTCCGGCCGCTCGACGGGTTCCGCACGCACGGATGCCGGTGTGGCGCTCACGAGGACTGCATTCCCCAGCGCACCAGCGTGCCCTGCTCGATGTTGCGGAAGATCACGTTCTCGACGAAGAAGCCGATCAGGATCACCGTCAGCAGCCCGGCGAAGGCGCCGGGGATGTCCATCTCGTTGCGGCTCGCGAAGATGAACCAGCCCAGGCCGCCGCCCTCCGAGGCCGCGCCGAACACGAGTTCGGCCGCGATCAGCGTTCGCCAGGCGAAGGCCCAGCCGAGCTTCATGCCCGCGAGGATCGACGGGAACGCCGCCGGGACCAGCAGCTTGACGACATAGCGGATGTTGCGCAGCCCGTAATTGCGCCCGACCATGCGCAAGGGCTCCGCCACAGACATGAACCCGGTGTGCGTGTTCAGCGCCACCGGCCACACGATCGAATGCAGCAGCACGAAGATCAGGCTCTTTGCTCCCAGCCCGAACCAGATCATCGCCAGCGGCAGCAGCGCCACCGCGGGCAGGGGATTCAGCATCGAGGTCAGCGTTCCGAGGATGTCGCT
Source organism: Betaproteobacteria bacterium (assembly GCA_947482825.1). GTDB lineage: Bacteria > Pseudomonadota > Gammaproteobacteria > Burkholderiales > SG8-39 > SZAS-79. The sequence continues at coordinate 30,443 of CANKMT010000066.1, forward strand.
GCCGAAGCGGCTGCTGACCGCGATGAAGCTCAGCGCGGCGCCGATGGCGAGGCCGATCACGTAGCCCGCGAGCAGGATGCCGACCGAGGCCCAGATCTGCGAGGCGAGGCCGTACTCGGTGAAGCCCTTCCACAGCGCGACGATGGTGTCCGAGAACGTCGGAAAGATCAGCGGCGGCACCTTGGCGACGCGGGTGTACAACTCCCAGGCGACGATCGCCGTGAGCAGCACGGTGAACTTTCGCACCGGGTCGATGTTCGCGACCTTCTCCAGCGTCGACAGCGGCCGCGCGACATCCGCCGTGTTCGCCTTGCCGACCGAGGGCCGCTCGAACTCCGGGCGCTCGATGGGGTCGGTCTTCACGTCAGCCACGGTGCGTGGGTTACTCTTCGAGCACGCGGTCGGCAAACAGCATGTTGTGGATGCGGGTCTGCAGCGCGATGAACTCCGGGCTGCCCGCATTGGCATGCGAATGCATGTGGGTGTTCAGTTCGGCCTTCACCTGGCCCGGATGCGGCGAGAGCACGAGGATCCGGTTGCCCACCAGCAGCGCTTCCTCGATCGAGTGGGTGACGAAGAGCACCGTGAAGCGCGTGTCGTCCCAGAGCTGCAGCAGTTCCTCCTGCATCTGCCGGCGGGTGAGCGCGTCCAGCGAGGCGAAAGGCTCGTCCATGAGCAGGATGTCCGGCTCCATCGCCATGCCGCGCGCGATCGCCACGCGCTGCTTCATGCCGCCGGAGAGCATGTGCGGGTAGGTGTTCTCGAAGCCGTTGAGCTTCACCTTGCGGATGTAGTTCATCGCGATCTCGTCGGCATCCGACTCGCGCGAGCAGCGCCCGCCGTTCCTGAGCGCGAAGGTGATGTTCTGCCGCACCGTCTTCCAGGGCAGCAGCTGGTCGAACTCCTGGAACACCATCACCCGGTCGGGCCCCGGCTCCTCGATGCGCCGGCCTTTGAGCCGCATTTCGCCCTCTACCGGGCGCATGAACCCCGCCACGCCCTTGAGCAGCGTGGACTTTCCGCAACCGCTGGGCCCGAGCAGCACGAACCGGTCCGCCGGGTAGACCTTGAAGTCGACCCGGTACGTCGCGGTGATCAGGTGTTCCTTGGTCTTGTACTGGAGCGTGACGCCTTCGACTTCAAGGATGGGCGCCACCGCCGGGGCGGCACCGGCAGGCGCCGCCCCATTCGTCGTTTGCGGCATGCTCAGCTGCCGGACAGCCCGTGCGCGCTCTCGTGGAAGTAATCCTTCCAGCTCTTCGGCAGGTTCTTGATCGCGCCCTCCTTGTGCATGAACGTCGCGTACGGCATCGTATTCCTGGGCTCCGGGCTGTAGGAGATCTCGTTCTTGTCCGCGATCATCGCCGTGACGTCCTCGACGCTGATCTTGGACTTGGTGAAGTCCACGTAGATCTGCGCCGCGCGCTTGGAATCGGAGTTGATGATCTGGAACGCCTCGGCATAGGCATCCTGCACGACCTTGTAGAGCTTCGGGTTCGCCTTGACCCATTTCGAGGTCGCATAAAGCGACACGATGCTGTGCGCACCGCCGAAGAAGTCGTAGGAGTTCGCGATCAAGCGCACCTTCCCTGTCTTCAGCTGCTGGAACGAGAACGGCAGGGTCGAGAAGTGCGACTTCACCGCCTGCCCGCCGGAGAGAATAGCCGCCACCGCCGTGGGGTGGTTCATGTTGACCAGCAGCGAATCAAGCTTCTTCGAATCGCCCCAGGCCTTCGCCGACATCATGCGCAGGGTCACCGACTGGATCGACGAGATCGAGGGCGTGGCGATCTTGTGGTCCTGCACCTTCAGATAGTCCTCGAACTTCTGCACCGCCGGGTCGTTGGTGAGCAGCTTCAGCGGCATCTTCGAAAAATCGACGATCGCCTTCACGTGATCTTCGGTGCCGAAGGTTGCGTCCCAGATGGTGATCAGCGGGCCGGTGCCGCCGGAGGCGAACTCCGCGTTGCCCGACAGCAGCGCCTGGTTCACCGCCGCGCCGCCGGAGAGCTTGAGCATCTTCCCGGTCACGCCGGACATGCCGGCCTTGGCCGCATGCTTCTCAACCAGCTTCTCGTGGACCACTACCTGCATCGGCAGGTACAGCAGGCCGAACTGCTCGGCGAAGCGGATCTCCTGCGCCGACGCCGGTGTCGGGGCGGCAAGGCCGCCGAAGGCGGCCACGAAAATCGCCGCGACGGCGTGACGGTGTGGAAACCTGCTGTGCTCGTGCATCATGGCGTACTCCTCCTCTTCGGTCAGCGACCCGCGACGCAGGACGCAGGACGCAGGACGCAGTTTGACGGCTGCATTCACGGCCGGTGTTTGACTCCCCGCTTTACCTTAACACGGCATCGAGGCACAGTTCCACCTGGACTCTTGAAATTCAACCCAGACTC
>CANKMT010000067.1 GCA_947482825.1 Betaproteobacteria bacterium
GGTGTGGATCGACAAGCTGCCCAAGCGAAGAGTCCTGTTCGCGACTCAGACGGTCAATCTGTTGCAGGCGTCCACGATGTTCACGCTGGTGGCGCTGGGAAATATCGAGGTCTGGCACCTGGTGCTGGGGAACTTCGTGCGCGGCCTGACAAACTCCTTCGACAACCCTACGCGGCAGTCTTTCCTGATCGAGATGGTCGAGGGCAAGGAGGACCTGCCGAACGCGATTGCGCTTCAGTCGACGATCATGAACGGCGCGCGCTTCATCGGCCCGATGATCGGCGGCGCCGTGATCGCCGCCTTCGGCGTGACCTGGGGCTTCGGCCTGAACGCGGTGGCGAACCTGGCGGTGCTGGCTGCGATCGTCACGATCCGCGTCAAGGCAAGGACACCAGAACGGGGCGACGAAGCCTGGATCCGGCAGTTCACCGCGGGATTCCGTTGGGCGCTGGGCTTTCTTCCGACACGGGCCGCGCTCGGCCTGCTTGCGCTTCTGAGCTTTGCCTCCCAACCCTACCAGTCCCTCATGCCCTATTTTGCGAAGACCGTCTTTCACGGCGACTCGCATACGCTGGGCATGCTGCTAAGCGCCGCCGGCCTGGGTGCGGTGAGCGGCATGATCTACCTCGCTTCAAGGCCCTCGGTGCGCGGCCTGTTCACGCTACTGCCCTGGGCCGCGGCGACCGCCGGAGCCGGCCTCATCGCTTTCGCCTTCTGCACGAACCTGCTCATTGCCATGCCGCTGGTCTACGTGATCGGCGCAGGGACGATGTTGAGCGCGGCATCGACCAACACGATCCTGCAATCGATCGTCGAGGACCGGTTGCGCGCCCGCGTGGCCGCGATCTACATCATGGCCTTTCTGGGCATGAGTCCGCTGGGAGCTTTGGCCGCCGGCTGGGTTTCGCAGTACATCGGCCCGCCGGCCACGCTTGGGATCGGTGGCGCAATGGTGCTCGCCGGCGCGATCGCCTATTGGCGCAAGCTCCCTGCGATCCGGATCGCGATCCGTCCGATCTACGAACGGATGGGCATCCTCGCTCGCCCGGACGGGCATTCGCCTCCGGGCTGAAAACGAGCAGTCGGGCGCGCCTGGAGTGTTCCGGTACCGATACGAGGATTGACAGGAAAGTCAATATCCACGCGGGGAGTTAAGATCAAATGTCCGTAAATCGGATACCCTAATAGCGATACGGCTGCGCCGTGCCGAAGGGCGGCCTGCGGCCGACCAGGCTTTCGAGCAGGATCAGCTCGGCATCCGTGTGATTGACCACCGGCGCGCCCATTAGCATCTGCGGCGCTCCGCTGGCCATGACGTAGCGGGGCTGGTCGTGGTGCTTCGTACTGATCGTTTCGCGTGCCGCAGGGTCGGCGCGCGAACTGACGACGACGGTGCCGTAGCAGGTGCACACGTAGGTCCGCGCCGCTTCAGCCTCGACGTAGATCGCAGTGCCGCGGATGCCGATGGTCGCCGTGGCCGATTCGATCTCCCTGCGCCGGCCGGGCGAAAACACAGACAACACCCTGCCGGTCACGATCCGCAATCCCGTGAGCAGAGGCGAGTCGCCCCTGCGCAGCAGGTCCACGCGCGATTCCGGCCGGATCATGAAGGCGTCCCGGCCGACCACGAAAACGACGTCCCCGTTCGGGCCCGTGACGACGGAGTCCCCCGCCTTCACCGGCGCGCCCTGGGATGCCGCGCGACCATTGACGGCAACTTCGCCCACTACCGTACGCACGCCGGTGGCGATTCTGTCGGCGGCCAGCAAATCCCCCAGCCACCCAAGGTTCGCTGCAAGCCCCGCACCCGCCGCGCCGGCCAGCACCTTTCTGCGCGAGGTCACAGCGTGTACCTCACTGCTCAGCTTCGGCAGTAATCGCGGAAAGCTCGGCCTCGCTGGGCCAGCCGGTGTCGAAGCGCCAGCCATATTGCGCCTCCAGGGCCGAGCGGAAAGCGGCCAGCACCTGTCTTGCGCGTCCTTCTCGATTCAGCGCCGACAGCCAGGGATCGAATTCGAGCAGCTTGCCTCGATCGGCGTCCTCGCCCGCGCGCGGCGCCTCTCCCGGGAAGACACCGAAAATCGCTGCATTGACGTCGATCTCGCGCGCGCTGCCTCCGCCGATTCGGCGACCATGCAGGCAAACGGCATCGCCTTCAAGGTAGGCACGGGCGCCGAACTTGCGCAGTGCCGCAACCAGCGGCGAAAGGCCCCATGACAGCCAGCGGTCCCGCCGCCCCGGTACATGGCGCGTGTGGACGAGCAGCGCGAACACATAGTCCCCTGGTTCCGCCCACAACCCGTCATCTACGCGCAGGGACGCGGTGGCACGCCCCCAGAAACAGACCGGGAGGCCCGCGCCATCCCGGGACCTGGCAAACCCGCGGCAGACGGCGAGCACGCTCGACATGCCGCCAGGGTCGAGCCTGATCCAGCGTGCAGGCTGGTCCACCCGCTACCTTTTCCGCAGGAAGAAGGTGAACTCCTTGCCCGCGTCCGAATGGGCGAGAAGCTGGTGACCGGTCTGCTTGGCGAACATCTGGAAGTCCTTGACCGCGCTCGGGTCGGTGGCGTCGATCTTGAGGACCTGGCCGCTCGTGAGTTCGGAAAGCTTTTTCTTCGTGCGCAGGATGGGCAGAGGGCAGTTGAGCCCGCGGGCATCCAGTTCGGCGTCGAAATGCATCCTGTTTCCTGGCTGGAATGGCAATGGCTTGAGGTTATAAAGCACTATGGCGGCCTTTTCAACCATTGGGCCCACGCGCGTTTCTCAAGTGCAATACGCGTCACAATGAGAGCATCCAGCGCGGTTCACCGTCGCGGATATCGAGGAACGATCAAGCGCGCTTATCTGCTCATACGGCCAGCGGGTTTGCGAAAGAGGTTCGCCCTCGGGACAATACCCAATACTCACCCTTAAGAAGGCATCGAAACCGTGTCCAAACTCGTTCCGCCGCATGGAGGCGGCCCCCTGAAGCCGCTGATGCTTTCAGGCGATGCGCTGTCAGCCGAACGCGCACGCGCCCTCACGCTGCCGGCGGTCCGCGTCAGCCCGCGTGAACAGGGGGATATGATCATGCTCGGCATCGGCGGCTTTACGCCGCTCGAGGGTTTCATGACGCAGGCTGATTGGCGGGGCGTCTGCGACCGGTATCGAACGGCCGGCGGTTTGTTCTGGCCGATTCCGATCACCCTGTCCACCGACGCCGAACGCGCCGAAACGATTGGCGTGGGCTCGGAAATCGCGCTCACGGACCCTGACAACGCCTCAGTACTGGCGACCATGAAGGTGACGGAAAAATACGCCATCGACAAAGCCCACGAGTGCAGGTCGGTGTTCAAGACGACCGACGCAGCGCACCCGGGCGTGAAAATGGTGATGCAACAGGGCGAGGTGAATCTGGCCGGTCCAGTGAGAGTGCTCTCCGACGGCGGATTCAAGGCGAAATATGGCGCGCTGTTCATGACTCCTGCCGAAACGCGCGCCGAATTCGAGCGCCTCGGCTGGTCGCGGGTTGCGGCGTTCCAGACTCGAAATCCGATGCACCGTTCGCACGAATATCTTGCCAAGGTGGCCATCGAAGTCTGCGACGGCGTGCTGGTTCACTCGCTGCTGGGCAATCTCAAGCCTGGCGACATCCCGGCCGACGTGCGAACCCAGGCGATCGGGGCGCTGATCGAAAAATACTTCCGCCAGGACACCGTGGTGCAGGCCGGCTATCCGCTCGACATGCGCTATGCCGGACCGCGCGAGGCGCTGCTGCATGCACTGTTCCGCCAGAATTACGGTTGCTCGCACCAGATCCTGGGCCGCGACCACGCCGGGGTGGGCAGCTACTACGGCCCGTTCGACGCCCATCGCATCTTCGACGAGATTCCGCACGATGCACTGGTGACAAGGCCGCTGAAGATGGGAATCACTTTCTGGTGCTATCTGTGCGACGGCATGGCCTCGGGGCGCACTTGTGCTCATGAGGACAAGGACCGCCTGCAGGTATCCGGCACGCAGCTTCGCCAGTGGCTTTCCGAGAACGCAAAGGTGCCCCCGGAGTTCTCGCGCCCCGAGGTTCTCGAGATTCTGCGCGCGTATTACGCCACGCAAGCGAGGGGGTAACGGGGGAGCCGCAGGTTCCCCTGTTCCGAGCCTACGGCTTTTTTGGCGTCTTGTATTCGGCTTCCTTGTGGAACGGTTTCCAGACGGTTTCGAAACCAACAAACCCCTTTTCGCTTGGCGCCATCTGACGCGTTGTAAAAAAACGCGTCAGGCCGTCAGGTACTTTGACAACGGGTTTTTGCTCGCTCATGAATCACCTTTCTTCTGTGAAGTCAGCTTTCCAAGTACAAGTATCAGAGACGATGGCTGTCTGATGCCACTCTATACCAAAGCTCAGACCGGCCTCATTAGTGACGGGTCGATATCCGCGCCTGTAATGATCGCCGCGCCCGTTCTTGTCTCTTCATCAGTGGCGTCCCGCACGGTCAGGATTTCAAGCGTAAAGACGACTTCCCTGCCGCAAAGCGGATTGTTGCCATCGACCGTCAGGGTCTCGTCGTCCATGTGCGTCACGAGAAAGCTGCGGGTCTGGCCGTTGTCGTTTTCCATGAGGATGGAGGTACCGATTTTCCGATACTCCTCGGGGACGTTCTCGATGCGATCGGAAAAAGCCAGCGAGTCATCTCGGGGGCCGAAGATCTGATTGCCATCGATGGGTACTTCGATCACGTCGCCAGCCGACTTGCCTTTCAGCTGCTCGTGGACAGATGGCGCCAGAATTTCATTGTGTCCATGAACATAGCCCAACGGGAATTCGACCCGGGTGAGGACGTGCCCCGATTTCCTGTCGCTCACCTTGTAGGTCAGTTCGACAAACTTGCCGTCTTGGATGGATTCACTCATGTCGAATTCGAACGAACTGCTCAGAAGATGGATGCGCCGAAAATCCTGACCGCTTTATCTTCATAGCCAAGGACAAGCCTGCCTAGCCACTCGCCTTGCTTCTTTGTGCTCCGCTGCCGGTAAAGAACCGTCACATGTTCCCCCCGCCGTATGATGCCGAGCGAGTCGACGTCCTCGGACAGACTTCTCGCCAGTTCACTGTTCGCGAACTGGTGACCCGCCACGACATTGTTCATGGCAAGCGCCATGGAACTGGCAAAGTTCCTGGCGAATTCCCCGTACTTCCCTTCGTTCGAAGACTTGACGAGGCTCTGCCACAGGGGTTTGGCCATGGCCAGAATCTCTTCATCGGTCTTTTCAATGATATTCGTGCGCGGCTCTTCCTGACCGGAGGGGACTGGCTTGACGGGGCTCACAACGGACGACATGCCGGACCCTCCCGCGCCAGGCAGACACTCAGCGCGAGCTTGCGCACCGGGACTGTTGCTAGGCTTCGTCCGCGACCAGGTGATAACAAGGCGCTTTCTCCATGGTGTATTCGCCGTTATTCGGATCTCGACGCGAAACAGTCAGTACGTGCCAGTTTTCGTCGTCCAGCTTCATGGCATCGCCCCGGTAGTAGTAGCCCGGCCAACGGGTCTCCTTGCGGAACAGCGTGTGATGCGTGACACACTCTGCTGCGCGATGACGGTGCATCAATTCCCATGCACGCAACAACTCGTGAATATCTTCTGCGGCCAGGCTTTGAAGGTCTTCCTCCATGATCTGGAGCTTCTTTAGGCCGATACTCAGGAGCTTCTCGTTGGTCATGTAGCTGACCGTCACTCCGCCACAATACTCGTCCATCAGCTTCTGCAGGCGGTCCAGGCCCTGCTTTGGATTGATGTAGTGCGGGTTGACGTCACCCGCCACGACTGCATTTCGGTAGATCCTGTAATGCTCCAGGGGCTTGTAGATCTCTTTCCTGCGACGGTCGATCTGCTCATCGGATACGACGATGCCCTCGGCTTTTCCATCGTCGATATATTTGCAGGCGGCTTTCGCGGCGAGACGACCTTCGGTGAACGAGCCTGACGAGAACGCGTGCGGCGTCCCGCCGACAGCGTCACCGGCGCCGAACAGGCCTTCGATCGTCGTCATGCGGTTATAGCCCCAGAAATACTCGGGCGGTGAAATGTCCTCGGGACCCGAGCACCAGGCACCCGAACCGGTCGCGTGCGAGCCCATGACGTAGGGCTCGGATGTGGTCAGCTCGGGATTCTCGTTCTTGGGATCCACGTCGGTTGCGGCCCACAGGACCGCCTGGCCGACGGTCATGCCGAGGAAGTTTTCCCACCCGACCTCTTCCAGATGGGGGTCCTGGAAGGCTTTCATGGTCACCATGTGAATGGGGCCACGGCCGGCATTTACCTCGCTGATCATTGCGTGGTTACGCAAACAGGTGGGGATAGGCCGATGGGTCAGGTGCGAAACTTCCGGATCGAGATATTCCTTGCCGACCATTTTCTGCAGCTCGGGGAACCACGTGGATTCAAACTCCTGGCCCAGACCGTTTTGCGTATAGGTCTTCAGGTGCAGAAAGTAGGCGCCGACCGGGCCATACCCGTCCTTGAAGCGCGCCAGAACGATGCGATTTTCCATCTGCGTCATCTTGGCGCCGGCGTTGATCATGAGGCCATAGGCAGAAGCCGACGACCAGGGCGCATACCAGGTGCGACCCGAACCTTCGCCCACTGACCGCGGCTTGAAGATGTTCGAGGCGCCGCCCGCGCCGCAGATCACGGTCTTGGACTTGAAGACGTGGTAATTGCCTGTGCGGACGTTGAAGCCTACGGCGCCGGCCACCCTGTTTTCCTTGCCGTCATCCATCAGCAGGTGGGTGACGCAGATGCGGTTGAAAACCTTGTCCGCCGATTTCTTGGCGGCTTCGGCCACGATGGGCTTGTAGGACTCGCCGTGAATCATGATCTGCCATCGCCCCTCACGCAGATAGCGCCCGGTTTTCGGGTCCTTCATGATGGGCAGGCCCCACTCTTCGAACTGGTGCACCGTGGAGTCGACGTGCCGGGCCATATCGAACAGCAGGTCTTCCCGCACCAACCCCATCAGGTCGGTACGCGCGTAGCGGACATGGTCCTCAGGCTTGTTTTCGCCCCAGCGGGTGCCCATATAGCAGTTGATAGCGTACAGGCCCTGGGCGACCGCACCGGAGCGATCGATATTGGCCTTCTCGGCAATGACAATCTTCTTGTCCTGCCCCCAAAACCTGGCCTCCCATGCGGCGCCCGTGCCGCCAAGGCCTGCACCGACGACCAGAACATCGATGCCGTCTTCGACGATCGTTTCGTAAGCCATCAGTACACCACGCCTTTCGTCATCTTCAGACCATTGGACTCGAGCGTATGCAAGCCGCCGTCATCCATACGGAGATATTTCGGCTCGTTATACAAGAGTTGGCTGTCGCGCATTTCCTTGCCGGGCCCGGGAACATCCGCGAGCTTTGGGATCGCCGTCCCCCAGGGCTTGGTGGTGATCGGCGACAGGAAGCTCTTTTCGGTGCCGTTACGGAACTTGATCTTCCAGGCGATCGTGCCTTTCTGCTCGTCGCGCTTGACCCGCACGCTGTGGCCCAGCGGGGCAAAGTCGGCGTATCCGCGCACATCGATCGCATCCTGCGGACAAGCCTTGACGCAGGAGTAGCACTCCCAGCACATGCTGGGCTCGATGTTGTAGGCACGGCGATACGTCTTGTCGATGTGCATGATGTCGGACGGGCAGATGTCGACGCAATGTCCGCATCCGTCGCACCTGGTCATATGGACGAAAGTAGGCATCAGTTCGGCTCCTTATCAATTCCAACGAAATTTGTGGGCTGCATCTTAGTAGTGGCGGGGCGCTTCGCGCTTGATGCCGAGCCCCATGTCCATCGGAGCGTCGCGCAACAACTCCATGGAGTGTCTTTTCTGTTGTTCGGGGTCGTCGCGGGTCTGCGTCGGCAAATTGTCGGCAGTCCCATTGGCCTTGGATACCCGCTTCTCGAAGGCCGCGGCGGGCTTGAAAAACATGTGCGCGAACTTGGACCACGGAACCGATCCGAACAGTACCGTCGTAGCGCCAATGTACAACCCGAATACCACGCCGGCTCCCGAACTGCCCTTGGTTTGGAGGAAGGCCCAGATCAATCCCAGCGTTACGCTGGCCAGAAGCGACAGGATGAACAGGTCGGCCCGCATGACGCGGAAGGGCGAGCCGCCCTCGGCAGCGACATCGACCCGGATGAAGAACCAGAACCAGTATCCGCCCAGGCAGACCATCAAGCCGCCGATCCACCACAGTAGCGGGAGCACGGCGGGCGCTGGAGATGCAGAAGTCGGGTAGGCGTACACCATGATCGCGGTGGCAATGACGTAGATCACGAATCCGTACATGGTCAGCAGATGCGCGATTCGTCGGCGTGCGTTGCAGAATTCCCCTGAAGTCAGAACATCGACAAGCCCGGTCTTGACGGCGATCGACACCATTTCAGCACCGCCGACTTGAACCGCCCCCTTGCTTTTCGATTTGCGCCAGCTCTCGAAAAAAAACTTGGCGCTGCCCTTGTGAATGATGTCGAACAAGGTTCCAGTAACCACCGCAAGCACCATGAGAGCAAGATAGATCTGCATGGCATTCGCGGGCAACACTTCGGTCAACGCGGCAAACGGATTGTTCGTGAACATTGCGACGGTCTCCTCCCTCGTTTCCTGGGCACTTACCAACTAGGCGGAGATTTTAAGCATGGCGTCCAAAATCCGGGGCTGAATCTCACTATACGACCATTGACGCGGCTTATGAGGGGCCGCTCCCGCCACCAAGCTCCCGCACCTCAAAGCGCATGGCATCGAGATCGCCCAGCGCCCACGTCGCCGGTGCGGACAGACCCGCAATAGTGCCGGGATTGACCAGCCAGGTTTCCCCCCTTTTTACGTTGGCGACCTTGCGCACCTCGGCGCGATGCGAATGCCCGCAGCACACTAGCGCCCAGTCGCCCGTGCACGCCATCGCGTACCCGTAATGGTCATAGTGGACGACGAATACCCGCCGGCCTTCGAGTTCGATCCGCGCGTCGGGTCCGTGATACCCGAGCAGCCCGCCACTGGATTGCACCAGATTGTGCAGCGCGGTTGCGTCGCCGGCGTTGTTTCCGTGAATGAGGTGTATCGGCAGTCCGATCGAGAGGGCGGGCTTGAGCGACTGCGCGCCGATGAGGTCGCCGCAATGGATCACGGCCGCGGCGCCTAGCGCTTTGGCTTCACGCACGGCTTGCATCAGCGCGTCGGCGCGGTCGTGGCTGTCGGAGACGATGCAGATTTTCATCCCGCGATCATAGGCCACAGGTGATCGTTTCGCCATGAACTGCAGCTTGTGGAGCCAGTGGCCACGCGAGCGAAAACGCTGTGCAATAATCGCTTGCAGAGCGCCGGTCCGAATGCTGCGCCTATACAATCCAGAGATGGTCAACTCTCTGCCCGCAAGCGCAACAAGCTGGCTCTTGGTCGTAGCCACCCTCCCGACCGAGGACCCGGCCGCGCGAATGCGTGTGATGCGCACTTTCGAGGCCCTCGGCGCGGCGATGATGCGCGACGGCGTGTTCCTGCTCCCGGAAACCCCGACCAACCGTCAGGCAGTCGAGCGGCTCGTGGAATTCATTGGCACGAGCGGGGGAAATGCCTATGCGGTGGAGGGCATGCCGCTGGATGCGGTGCAGTTCGACGCATTCCGCAAACTCTTCGACCGTTCGGCGCGCTACGAGGATCTGACCAAGACCGTGGAAAGCCTGAGGATCGGGTTCGGACTGGCCGACCCCAGCGCAATTTCGCGCGTCCTGCACAAGCAGCGCCGCGAGTTCGAGGCGATCGGCCTGCTCGATTTCTTCCCCACGCCGGCGCGGGAAAAGGCAAAGGAGGCCTTGGCGGCGGCGGAAGCCGAAGTGCGTGAACTCATGTTTCCGAGCCAGTCGGCAGCGAGCCGAAAGACCAATGAGAAATTCCTCGGCCGGATGTGGCCCACGCGCAGGCCGCTGTGGGCCGACCGCCTCGCCTGCTCGTGGCTGGTTCGACGCTTCGTCGATCCCGAGGCCACCATGGTGTGGCTGGACAAGGCACAGGACCCGCCGGCCGGCGCTGTCGGCTTCGCTTACGACGGCGCGCGATTCGCCAACAGCGCCAGCCGGGTCACCTTTGAAGAAATGCTCGCTCAGCTCGATATGGCAGGCAATTCTGCGCTCGTGAAGATCGGCAACATCGTGCATTTCCTGGAGGTGCGCAGCGGCACCCGAATGCCCGAAGCCGCGGGCGTCCAGACGCTGCTGCAAGGCGCCGTGCGCCATTGCGTAAGCGACGACGAACTGCTGCGTGAAACTGAAAAGACCTTCGACCTTCTTTACGAGGCGTACTGCGATCCAGACAGCAAGTAGGCGCCCGGGACGCAGGGCCTATCGGAGCGGCCGGGATTCAGCGACCAGGCGCGAACGCAATTCCTTGAGGCGCGCCTCCACGGCCGAGAGCTCGTAAAAGTTGCCGTCACCGGCCGATTGCGCCAATTGCAGCTGCTCGATTGCCGCAGGCAGGGTTCCCTGCAACAAATGGACCTCGGCAAGCGTCTGGTGCTGCAGCAGCCGCTTGCCAAGTGCGGCATAGGCGCTTGCCTGCATTCCCAGCAGCTGGGGGTTGCGCGGATAGAGGCGGAGTTGCTCCCGCAGCACCGCCATGGCTTCTTCGGTGCGCTTGTCCTCGAGCAGGGCGGACACATGGCTGTAGACCAGCGGACGGTAATAGGGATAACGGGCGATCGCCTCCTTGATGAGCACTATCGCGGAAGACGCATCGCCTGCGCCCTGCAGCACCCGCGCGGCCAGCGCTTCGATCATCGGACTCTTGACGGCGCCGTTGCGGAGCTTCGCGACTTCCGTTTTCGCGTCCGCGAACTGACGGTCGCGCAGCAGGGCCACGGTCAACCCATAGTGGGCGGCCGTTTCGTTGGCGAACCGCCGGTCCTGCAGGATCGACCGGAAGATCTTCACGGCATCTCGCGGCTCACCCGTCTCGGCGCGCACTTTCGCGCGCACGAGGTGGAACTCCAGGCTGTCGGCGTGCTGGTGATAGGGCGCGTTCTGCGCCCGGTTCTGCGCGTCCGCGACACGGTCCACGGTCAACGGGTGGGACCGCAGGTAGCCCGGCGCCGTGCCATCGTCGGTCATGCGCGTGAAGCGTTGCAGCTTCTCGAAAAACGCCGGCATGGCGCGCACGTCGAAGCCCGCCGATTGCAGGGTCTGGAAGCCGATGCGATCGGCTTCCCGCTCGAAATCCCTCGAATATCCGAGCTGGCCCTGGATCGCCGCCCCTTGCGCAGCCATTGCGGCCCCGGTGGCCAGGTCGGGCCGGGACTTCGCGGCCAGCAAGGCTGCTGCCATCGCGACCATTGCCGGCAACTGCATTTGCTTCTGCGCCCCGAACAGGCGCGCGATATGGCGTTGGGTCACGTGGGTGATTTCATGCGCGAGCACGGAAGCCACCTCGGACTCGGTATCTGATGCGGTCAGCAGTCCGGTGTGGACGCCCACGAACCCCCCCGGCAGGGCGAAGGCATTGATGCTGGTCTCGCGGATGGCGAAGAACTCGAAGTCCTGGCGCGCCCCTGGCAAGGCCGCAAGCAACTTATAGCCCAAGGCGTTAAGGTAGTCGTTGATCTCGGGGTCGTCGACATAGCTGGGCTCGCTGAAACGGATTTCGCGCATGACGCTTTCGCCGAGCTTGCGCTCGGTCTGGGGCGAAAGGACGCTGGAGGATGCGTCGCCAAGGTCCGGCAGCGACACCTGCGCCCAGGCTCGCGGTGTCGCCATCGCAAGCACGGCGAGCAGGCATGTTAGGAAACGCATGCAGGTATGATACCTTGCGACCGCGCTTGGTTCCGCGGTTGGATCCTCTGCGCGACAACCGCCCATGACGCGTGCAGGCGACATCGAAGAACGTGAAGATCATGAAATCCCGCAAGCCCGCCAAGCCCGTTGCGCCGCCCCGGAAATCGCCGGCCTCACTCACCCATTTCGACCGGCGCGGACAGGCTCACATGGTCGATGTCGGCGCCAAGGACGAGACCCACCGTGTGGCGACCGCAGGCGGGCGGATCGAAATGCAGGCCGAAACGCTGCGCATGGTCCTCGACGGCGACGCGCGCAAGGGCGATGTGCTGGGTGTTGCACGAATCGCCGCGATCCAAGGCGCCAAGCGCGCCTCGGAACTGATCCCGCTCGCCCATCCAATCCAGATCACGCGCATCGCGATCGAATTCGAGCCCGATCGCCGGATTCTGGCCATCGGACTGCGCGCGACGGTCGAATGCAGGGGACGGACCGGAGTCGAGATGGAGGCGCTTGCGGCGGTGAGCGCCGGGTTACTTACGATTTACGACATGTGCAAGGCGGTCGATCGCGGGATGGTTCTGCAGGAGGTGAGGCTGCTTGAAAAGCGTGGCGGAAAATCAGGGGCCTTTCAGCACCGGGTCAGAAAGTCCGCCCATCCCAAGGTTCGCCGCAGGGCTTGATCGGCGGCCGGCCTCGCGGCTGATCCGGTGCTCAGTCGCCCCACTTCTCACGGTAAGCCTTGAGCGCCTCGTGCCAGGCCGGCGAGCCGAACTTGCCCAGACTCGTGTGCGTGATCGCGATCGGCCAGGTGCCCATGCGCAGATTCGCGGCTTCGGCGCTGCGGCAAAAGTCGAGATCGTAGAAGTCGAAACTGAACCGCTCGTCGAAGCGCACGCCGCTGTCGAGCAGCGTCGCGCAGCGCGCTGCGAGAAAGACCCCGTCCAAAGCCAGGCACTGCAGGCCGGGCGGTCCATAGCGGGAAGGCTTGCCCAGCGGACCTTCGCCATCGGACACGATGCCGCTCAGTTGCCGGCGCTCTTCCGGGACGAACGGCACTTCGGTCGTAAACCCCCAGGCCGGCTGGCGGGGCAACCGGCGCGTAGTCCCGGCCAGGCCGACGATGTCGAAGACTTTCAGCCCCTCCTCCACCCGGTCGTAGACGAAGCAGTCGTCCAGCCAGACGTCGTCGTGAACGAAGAGCAGCATCTTGTCGCGGTTCTCTTCGCTGATCTGCCGGTTGTAGACCGCAGGCAATCCGGCCTTGTTGTTGAAGGCCGGGCGCGCCTCGATCCTGCGGTCGAAGGAGATTCGCCGCATCGAACGGCCCAACGGCAGGGCCTCCATGAACGGGTTCGGCGCGGCGCGTGTCGCGGCCACGATCAGCAGCTTCTGCTTTAGCATGCCGTGCGATAAGAGAGCGAAAGAGCCATTGTACCGAGAGGACTCCGGCAAAATGCCGGGGAATTGCGCCGCGGAGCTCGCCATGCCCGAAGCCTTCATTCGCCAGATCGCCTACTCCGCGAAGACTCGCGACTCGCTCGCGCCTGGTTTTTCGGTTCTGGACAACATGCGCAACGAGCGCCCTGACTGGCGCGAATACTGGCCGATCAGGAAGTTCCTCCGGGAAGCGCCGATGGGCGAGGATGCTTTTTACGCCTTCCTTTCCCCCAAGTTCGGGGCCAAGACCGGGCTGGACGCCACCCGTGTCATCGACTTCATCGGCCGGCATGGCGCGACCTGCGACGTGTTGCTCTTCTCGCCGTTCTTTGACCAGATCGCCTATGCCCTCAATATCTTCGAACAGGGCACGATGCAGCACGGCAATACGATGCAGACATTTCGCGAGACGGTGCTATGCGTCGCCCCGGAGGTCGACTTCGATTCGCTGGTCATGGACTCGTCCAACACGGTGTTCTGCAATTTCTTCGCTGCGAAACCTGCCTTCTGGAAGGCGTGGCTGGAAAAATGCGAACGCATCTTCGTGATTGCGGAGGAGGGAAAGACGGACTTCGCCCGTCGTCTCAACGCGAACACCGATCACGAGGCCGGCGGGGCGCCGACAAAGACTTTCGTGATCGAGCGAATCGCTTCGCTGATGCTCGCCACGGAGAATCGCTGGAAGCCCAAGGCTTTCAATTCGCAGGACCTGCCCTGGTCGGGATCCCCGCTGGGCCAGTTCCGACTGGAAATGATATTTCTCGACGCACTCAAGCTAGCCTACGCGAGGGAGGGGCATCAGCAATATCTTGCGGCGTTCCACGACCTGCGTGCGTGGGTCGGCCAATCGCTGCAGAAAGCGCAGTCGTGACCGCGCCCCGGGCGGGAATCGCCGGGTCGCACGCCGGGAACGAATGACCCTCGACCCGACCGGTTGGGCGCGCCGGCACGGCATCGCGCCGCCGCACTTCGTACTCGCCAGTTTTCTTGGCTGTTCGATCGGGCTCCTGGCTTTCCTGACGGGCACGGTGGCGCCTCACGTCACAGGCAGTGCAGCCGTGGCGACAATCGGCGCGTCCGCGGCCCCATCCCTTTCCCGCGCGGAACTGCTTGCGTTCATGTGGGGCGCGCCTTTCACTGCGCCGGGCATCATCAGCGGCGCCATCTGCCTGCTTTTTCTCGCGCTTGCGGGCGCTCTTGGCTCGCTCCTTCTGCAACGGCCTCTTGGCGCAGCCGCTTCGTCCTTCGCCCTCTGCGCCGGCCTCGCGGGCGGCTGGTCACTGCTCACCCCGCCGCTTCAAGCGCCGGACGAAATCGACCATTTCCTTGGCTTCTTCGAAGTAAAGGCGTTCGAGGCGACTGCGCGGCCCGACGTGCTCGCTTGGGCCAACCGAATGCACTTCGAAAGGATCAAGTTCAGGCGCCAGGAGGGATTCAACGGCGCGCATGTCGTCGAACCTCTGTCCGGCCAGTGGGGGTCGCATATCGCGCCGGTCGATGTGCAGGCGCGCGCTCCCTTGA
The DNA here is from genome assembly GCA_947482825.1 of Betaproteobacteria bacterium. Classification (GTDB taxonomy): domain Bacteria; phylum Pseudomonadota; class Gammaproteobacteria; order Burkholderiales; family SG8-39; genus SZAS-79. Next base: position 14,753 of record CANKMT010000067.1, read on the forward strand.
CGTTCCGGGTCTGGAATGCGCTGGCCGGGCAGTTTTCGCAGTCAGGGTTTGCCGCCGGTACCTGGCTTCTCATCCTGCGCTTCGCGAACGCGCTGGCGTTGTCGGCTGCATTCGCGATCGCGAGCCTTGCGATCGCTTCGGTCTCGAAAAAGCAACCTGCCGGGGAGGCGTCGGGGGCAAGCGCGGCATTCGTGGCGACCGTTCTCCTGATTCCCACGTTCTGCTTTTTCGCGGCCTATGCATCGAACTACGGGTCGGTGACGATGGGTCTGGTCGTGTTCTTCGCCGGACTTCACATGAGCGTCCAAGGCGACGCTCGGCGCGCCCTGGACGAAGCGGCGATAGGCCTCCTGATTGGCGCGGGGCTGGCAGCCGCGATGGTCGCGACCCGCTCCACTGGGTCGATCGCCGCGTTGCTGGCCTTCCTCCTGCTCTCGCGGAACCTTTTCGAGCGCTTGCCTCTCGAGCGCTCCGCAGCGTTCTGGCTGGCAACGGGGGTGTCATTTTTCGCCGTGATGCAACTGCCCGACACTCACTACCAGGAAAGCATGGTTCTCTCGATACGGGATGTATTTGCAAGAGTTGGGGTCGCAGGGCTCGCCCCGTCGCTAACGCAGGCACAGGGGTTCCTGGCGTCGCTTTTCGTGGTGTTACTGCTTGTCGAAGTTGCGATCCAGCGCTCTTTGTCGAAATTCTCCCCGCATCGGCAGATCGAATGGAATCAACGCGCGGCGTATGTTCTTGCAGCGGCGATCGCAACTTGCATCCTGGTTGCGGCAAACATTTCGCCGGGACCGCTCGCGAACAATGAGATCAAGACGCCTTTGCTCGGCCTGGACTATGTGCGGCCGGTAATCATTCGCTTTCTCGACCAGGTGTTCCCGATTTCAGCGCCGGATTTCTTCCTGTCGACCTCGTTCTGGGGCGGATTCGGCTGGCTAGACCGCCTCCTGCCGGGACCGCTCATGTTCGTTCTAAAGATGGTGCCGCTCGCCGCGTTGATCACGTTCGGGGTCGCCGCCATACGCGGTACCGGTGCCCGGACCGCCTGGCTGAAAATGTCGGTCTACTTTTTCGCCGCGATCTTCCTTGTCGCTGTGAATGCCTATTTGACGACTCGCCTGGAGGAGACTATCAACATCCACGGCCGTTACCTCATCGTTGCGTACCTGCTCTTCCTGCTGCCGGCGATGGGTGTCATGCGAAACGCGTTCCATGATCACGCCTCTGTTCGGGGCGCCGCAATTGCGAGCCTGCTTGTCATGCACACCGGACTATGGTGCTGGCTCCTGGATGGGTACCTTTTCTAGGTGCCGGTCCGGCACCACTCCCGCCAAGCGTTCCGGTAGAGGTCCTCGAGGTCGGCGGTAAACCGCACTTCGTCCATCAGAGGGGAAGCGAGCATCTTGGCACGCAGGGCTTCGCGTGCCGCGCTCGGCAACGGGCCGCGCGCAGCCAATCGGGTGCAAATCGATGTGAACCCCGCCGGAGCGCCGGCGACCAGTTCCGGCATCCCGATCGCAGTCATGAGGCTTGCGGCGCTGCGCGACATCGAGCGCGAACCGATCATCGTGACAACAGGCACCCCCATCCACAAAGCATCGCATGTCGTCGTCCCGCCGCTGTAGGGGGTGGTATCCAGGCACGCATCCACGCGACGGTACTGTGCATAGTATTCGCCGAGCGGCACGCGTTCGACCAGGTCGAACCGGGATCGATCGATGCCCGCTTCGGCGAGCTTCGAAGCAAGCGCCTTGGAGGCGGATCCGCGCGGAATCCCGACGATCTGCAAGCGGGTTCCCGGAGTGCTGCGCAACGCACCGATCCACAACGCGACGCTCGTATCCGAGACCTTTGAATACTGGTTGAACGACCCGAAAGTGAACGCGGCCTGCGACGCTTCGCGCGCGACCGGGGTGTCGCGCGCCGCACCTGGCGGCCGAAAGCACCACTGAGCGTTCGGCATGCGGAGCAGTCGTTCGGTGTGAAGCGCTTCGGTAAGTCCGGGCGGATCGGCAACCGCGTCGGTGATCCGATAGTCCATGCGCGTGAGTCCGGTCGAATGGATGTAGCCCAACCACGTCATCTGAACCGGGGCCGCGCGCCCGGCCAGAACGCCGATCCGCTGGAAGCCGGTATGTCCGGAGAGATCGACAAGGATGTCGATCCCGTCTTCCAAGATAGCCCTTGCCGTGGCTTCATCAGTCTGGCCGCGGACTTCGCGCCAAGCATGCGCCGCGGCCATGATCCTCGCCGTGACCGCGTCATGCCGGTCGGTCGAGGAGTAAGCATAGGCAAGCACACGGTCCGGCTTGTGGCGCTCGAAGAGGAACTCCGTAAAAAGGGCGACGGAATGCCCGCGAAAATCACCAGAAAGGTAGCCAACGCGGAGCGGTCGCTCGGGTTCCTTCGAGTTCGCAAAGGTCGCGCACCATGGCTTGACCTCGTACTCTGCGCGGCAACCGGCCCAGAGGTGCTCGGCAAAGAGCGATTCGGCGCTTAGACGGCCGGAAAAGCCGAGCGTGAAAAGAAGCTCGCATTGGGCGACGCCTGAATCGGGCATTCGCTCGACCGCAGCGCGCATCACCTCGATCGCATCGTCGACGCGGCCCTGGTCCCGCAAAGTCGCGGCGAGGGCAGTGAGCGCATTTGCCGAGTCTGCGTGGTCCTCCGGTACTTCGCGCAAGCGTGCCGCGGCCTCGTCCAGTCTGCCGAGCTTGCGCAGGAGGATTCCGGCATTGAATATCGCGCCGACGTAACCGGGCCGCTGCGCGATCGCCGTGCCAAGCGCCTCCAGAGCCTCCTGGTCGCGACCTGCCGACTCGATGGCGTCGGCAAGGCCGACCCAGGCCTCGGGGAATTCCGGGCGGAGCCTCAGGGCTTCGCGGAAGCCGGCTTCGGCGCCGGGAATGTCACCCAGTTCAAGACGCGCAAGGGCAAGGTTGTAATGTGCATGCGCCGATCGTGGATCGAGGTTCACGGCCAACTGGTGGTTCTCGGCGGCCGCAGCCGTGTCGCCGTTGCCGTGAAGCACGATACCGAGATTCATGCGGGCCGCCGCCGACGCCGGATCGGCCTCGATCGCCTGCCGATAGAACCGCTCCGCCGACACCGCATCGCCGCGCTCTTCGGCGGCAATTCCAGCATCGATCAATTGCGAAATCGACGCACCATCGTGATTCGCCGGATTCAAGGGGTCGCATTCTGCAGGAAGCGCAACGCGCGGATTATAGCTGCCGTGAGGGAGGAACCGACGCCTATAATCGGTCGCACAAAGTCACGCTCCAGCGACAAAAATGCAGGACGAAAGCCTCAAGTTCTCGTTCCGGAAATTATTCAGGCGCCGACACGCGCCCTCCGGCGAACGCGCCGCGGACAGTCCGGCTCGCGCGCTGGTGGATCGCGGCCGCCTCTTGGAAGACGCCGGCAATCCTGGCGAGGCGACGCGCCTTTACCGCGAGGCCTTAGCGCAGGATCCCGGTTTCGCGCTCGCGCACATGAGCCTGGGAAATGCAATGCAAGCCAGCGGCGATGCCGCTGCGGCAATCGGTTGCCACGCCACCGCGGTCACGCTCGACCCACTGTATCCGCCTGCGCACTTCAACCTGGGCCTGGCGCTCCTTTCGTGCGGTGACCTGCAAAGCGCCGAGGCGAGTTTCCGCCAGGCAATATCCTTGCGGAAAGATTTTCCGGAAGCCTGGGTCGCGCTCGCGGAGGCGTTGGAAACAGGCGGACGCGATGAAGAGGCCCTGCAGGCGCTGCGCAACGCGATTGGCTTGCGAAAGAACTACGAAGGCGCCCTCGAGAATCTCGCCGCATTGCTTGAAAAGACGGGGCGCCTCGAAGAAGCCTGCTCGACCTACCGGCGCATGATCGAACTTGCGCCGCAGTCCACACAGGCGCAGTTCAATCTCGGGACTTTGATGCAAAGGCAGGCCCGCCTGCCTGAAGCGGAGGAGGCCTATCGTCGCGCGATCGACTTGAAGGCGGATTTCGCGATGGCAATAAACAGCCTAGCCACGGTGGTCCTCCTGCAGGACAGTGCCCGGCGGCACGAGGCCGAGACCCTCTACAGGAAGGCGCTCGAAATCGATCCGGGCTATGCCTTGGCGTGCTGCAACCTGGGCATCGTCCTTCACGATTCGGGCCATTTGTCGGCCTCGGTCGAAAGGTTGCGGCGCGCGGTCGAACTGAAGCCCGATTTCCTGCAGGCGCACTATGCCTTGGGCAACGCGCTCAAGGACCTGGGTAAGGTCGGGGAAGCGGTTGCGTGTTATCGCACTGCGCTTGAACTCGATCCGGGACACAAGTTCTCGCAGGACAGCCTCCTGATGACACTCAACTATCCCGCAGAAATATCCCGTGCCGAGGTTGCGGCGGAGCATTTCAAATGGGGGCAAATGCTGGAAGCAAAGCCCGCTTCGGCACGTACGCCCCACGCAAACTCGAGGGACCCTCTCCGGCGGCTGCGCATAGGCTATGTGTCGCCGGATTTTCGGCGCCATTCGATCGCGTATTTCATCGAGCCCCTCCTCGCGCAACACGACAGGGGCGCTTTCGAGGTCCACTGTTACTCGAACGTTGCGGCCCCGGACGCCATGACCGCGCAGTTGCTGGGCCGGGCCGACCACGCGCGCAGCATCGTCGGGCTCGGCGCGGCGGACCTCGCACATCTGATCCGGGCTGACGGGATCGACATTCTTGTCGACCTTGCCGGCCACACAGCGGGCAATTCTCTGGAGGCGTTCGCCCTGGAACCCGCGCCGGTGCAGGCGACCTACCTCGGGTACCCGAACACCACCGGACTAAGATCGATAGGCTGGCGCATCTCCGATGTCCGCGCCGACCCCGAAGGTGACGGCAACGGGTATCACAGCGAACAACTGGTGCGCCTGCCTCGGACGTTCCTGTGCTTCCAGCCCCCCGGGCAGGCTCCGCAGGTCAATGCCCCGCCGGCGCGCATCAACGGTCATGTGACATTCGGCTCCTTCAACGCGCTGCCAAAGATTACGCCGGCGGTCATCGACACTTGGTCGGCGGTTCTCCAAAGCGTCCCGCACGGCAGGCTGCTCCTGAAGGCCCCCGGACTCGGCGATGAAGGCTCGCGGGCCTGGATTTCGAACGAGTTTTCGGTCCGCGGAGTCGCCCCTGGGCGCCTCACGTTGCTCCCGATGGAAGGTACATTGCAGGGACATCTTGCGCGCTATCATGAAATCGATATCGGCCTGGACCCATTTCCGTTCAACGGGACCACGACCACCCTTGAGGCTCTCTGGATGGGTGTGCCGATCGTCGCCCTGCAAGGTGACCGTCATGCGGCCCGAGTCAGCGCAAGCATTCTCGGCAACCTGGGGCTTTCGGAACTGGTCGCCGACAGTACGGACGCATATGTGAAGTGCGCCCAGGCGCTTGCTGCCGACGAGCGGCGTGTCGAAGGGTTGCGCGGTACGATGCGCGAGCGGATCGTGCGCTCCCCGCTGTGCGACCGGGCCGGCACGGTCGCGGCGCTGGAACTAGCCTATCGCCGGATGTGGGAGTGCTGGTGCCGCGATGCGACCTCTGGATGGAGGACGCCGCTTGGCTGATCGCGAGGGCGGGCACGTATAATCGGCCCTCACAAGCGGGAGGAATGCAAATGCTTAAGTGGTTCGATGCCGGCCCGGCCGAGAAGCAGGCCGACCAGGCGGTTGCGGAGATCCAGGCGCTCGTCGCCAAGGACGAGCTTGCCAGCGACGATGGGGAAAGCCGCAAGAAGAGCATCGCGAAGCTGGACAAGACAATCGACCGCCATCGCCGCCTGGCGGCCACGGCCGCCTACAACATCTATCAGAAAGCGAAGTTCGCGAACCGCGTGAAGTGGGCACTGCGCGACGCAGAGTACCCCGACGAATTCATCGATTCGGTGGTCCGCCTGCTGATCATTTGAGTCTGTCATCCCGGGAACCGACAGATTTCGGCAGTAACGTGACAATCTTGGTCGCATGCCCGGCCTAGAATGCGGTCCGACCCATAGCAGCAAGTTCCGGAAATGACCGCGATCGCCAACCTCGAACGTCGCCTTCGCCTGCTGGCATCCACGACGCTTGCGGGCGAATTCGCGCGCTATTTCGCAGCCGGCCTCGTCGCCCTTGCGGTCGATTTCGCGCTTTATGTGGCGCTTACCGAACTGGCTGGCTGGCACTATCTCGTTTCCGCCGCGGCCGCCTTTTGCGCGGGCCTCGCCACGGTCTACCTGTCCAGCATTTTCTGGGTATTCCGGGCAAGGCGCACGCGCCGGAGGTGGCATGAATTCGCTCTGTTCGCGGGCATCGGGATCGTCGGCCTCGGTCTGACCGCCTGCGCGCTTTTCGTGCTGGTCGATATACTGGGCATGGACTATCGGCTGTCCAAGGTTGTGGCGGCGGCGCTGGTCTTCCTGTTCAATTTCGGGGGCCGGAAGTTCTTCCTGTTCAGCCCGTCACGAAATGGCTAGGCTGAAAGTTGAGTCGATGCGATTGCAACCTGGTTTCCTCAGTCGTTTTCCAGAAATTCGGACTCGCAAATGATCCTTGTCACAGGGGGACTCGGCTTTATCGGGTCCCATGCATGTATCGCGCTGCGACGCGCGGGCCACAAGCTCGCGATCGTTGACAACCTCGCCAACAGCAAGCTTGCGGTGCTCGAGCGCATCCGCGACCTTGCAGGCGGGGACGTGGCCTTCCACCGCGCCGATATTCGCGACGCGACCGCCCTCGCCGCGATTTTCGGGCGGGACCCGGTCGAGGCAGTGATCCACTTTGCCGGGTACAAGGCGGTCGGCGAATCCGTGGCAAAGCCGCTGGACTATTACGAGAACAACATCGGCGGGACTTTCGTGCTGTTGAAGACCATGGAGCGATACGCTGTCCGGCGCATCGTCTTCAGTTCGTCGGCGACCGTGTATGGGGACCCGCAGCGCCTCCCGCTCACCGAAGATCATCCGCTCGGCGCGGTGAATCCCTATGGCCGGACCAAACAGTTCATCGAGGTGATCCTCAAGGACCGCGCGATCGGGTCGCCGGAATTCCGCCATGCAACGTTGCGCTATTTCAACCCGATCGGGGCTCACCCCTCGGGCCGGATCGGCGAGGATCCGCGCGGGATCCCGAACAACCTGTTTCCCTACGTCACCCAGGTTGCGATCAAGCGACTGGAGAAGCTGCGGATCTATGGAAACGACTATGGCACCGTTGATGGCACCGGCGTGCGCGACTACATCCATGTCATGGACCTCGCGGAAGGCCATCTGGCGGCGCTGAAGTTTCTCCTCGACAAGGATCGGTCGATCACGGTGAACCTTGGTACGGGCCGCGGCAACTCTGTCCTCGAAGTAGTCAACGCTTTCGAGCGTGTGACGGGGATCCCGATTGCGCGGGAGTTCGCGCCGCGCCGCCAGGGAGATGTGGCGAGTTGCTATGCGGATGTTTCGCTGGCTTCGCGCGAGTTGGGATGGCAAACGAAGCTTGGCATCGAAGATATGTGCCGCGATGCCTGGGCCTGGCAAAGTGCAAACCCTCGGGGATTTCCGGAGTGACTCGCGAAGGCCGGCAATTACCGCCCGGCGATCGGCCGCACGTGGAAATGTTCCGGTGGCAGCCCCAAGATGCGACGCTCGTGCATGGTCGTGTAGGCGGCCTCGATATGGCGGGCATAGAGGGCCGTGTTGAACAATGGCGATTCCAGGCGGTTCCGGGCCAAAGCCTGCCTTAGCACCTCCAGCTTGTCGGGATCTTTCGCCAGCGATACCGCAAGCCCTTCGTAGCGTGAAATATCCGGCGCGATGAGCTCGGGCATTCGCAGGGCATTCAACAGGCTTGCCGCGACCCGGCCGGCAAAGGAGTCGCCTGCATATGTCAGGACCGGCAACCCTGCCCAAAGCGCGTCGCTCGCCGTGGTGTGCGCATTGCATGGCAGCGTGTCCAGGAACAGGTCCGCAATGCAGTGCCTCGCCATGTGATCGGGAAGGTCGACGCGCGGCGCAAACACCAGCCGGCTCGCCTCCACGCCCCTGGCCGCGGCCTCGACCCGCAGGTTTGCCGACGCGACCGCATTGTCCTCCAGCAACCAGAGGACGCTGCCATCGACCTTTCCCAGGATTCGCATCCAGCAATCGAACATCCCGGGAAGGATCTTGAAATTGTTGTTGAAGCAGCAGAAGACGAACCCGGCGGGAGGCAGACCCGCCTTTTCGCGGGTAAGCCCAAGTCCCGGGGCGGGACGCCTGGTGTCGTTCGGCTGGTAGCTGTGCGGGAGACAGGCGATCTTCTCGGTGTAGTGTCGCCTGTCCTCGTCCGGGATGAGGATGCGGTCCGCGATCAGATAGTCGATGTAGGGCGCGCCCATCGTGCCGGGATAGGCCAGGTAGTTGACCTGCACGGGGGCGGCGCGAAGGGCGAAGATGCCGGTGCGGCTTTCCTGGCTGAACCCCTTGAGATCGAGTGCGATGTCGATGCCCATTTCCCTCGAGGTCGACGCCACCTGCGCGTCGGTACGGCTTTGCACATCGATGAAATCGTCGCATGCGGCATGCAACCGCCGCCTCATTGCGTCAGCCTTCGCTGCGCCGAACGAAAAGGCGATCAACTCGAAATTCGACCGGTCATGGAGCTCGAAAAGTTCGACTACCAGCCTGGCGGTCGCATGGTCATGAAAATCCGCGGAGAAGTATCCGAGTCGGATCTTCCCAGGCCGGGGGCGCGCAGCGTTCGCGGTAGGCACAGTCACGGGCGGATACCGTACGCGGATCCAGTTTTCCGCCGCCTTCCTCTGCAGCGCCGGAGCACTTGGGGTGATCAGGACCGGAAAGGGTGCGGAGGCGCTCTCGCCCCTCTCTATCTTTTCGTCAAGGCTGCGAAAATCGCCTTCGATTCCTCGCCAATCGCAAACTGCCATCTTGTTGAATAGCCACATCCCGTACAGGTAATCGAGTTCCGGATTGAGCCGCTTGGCACGTTCCAGGCTTTCAAGCGCCTCTGGCGTGCGGTTCAGTTGCCGCAGGGTCACGCCGTGGTTGAAATGCGCTTCTGCATACTCAGCCTGCAGCGCAATTGCGCGTGAATAGCTTTCGAGCGCGGCCTCCTGCCGCCCGAGTTCGGAGAGCGCATTGCCGCGACCAATATGGGCGTCAGCCGAACCCGGATTGAGCGCTATCGCGTGATCGTAGCGCGCGACTGCCGCTTCATGTCTTTGGAGCTCTCCCAGCACGTTGCCGGAATTAAAATGCGCTGCGGAAAATCCCGGATCGATCGCGATTGCGCGTTCGAATGCGGCCAAAGCGGCCTCCATGCGTCCAAGATCGAGATTGGCGATGCCCAGGTCGTTGAAGTTCCGTGCCGTAGGGTCTGCATTGGCAACCGTCTCAAGGCGTTCCAAGGCGCCTTCCGGGGCCAGGTGTCCGGATTCTTCGCGGCCGGACCTTGCCAGCGAGATCGACCTGTCGCGCAGGAATCGTAGGAGTTCGAGAAGCATTCGGGTGAGCCCGGCGGTCGCATATTGCCGAAGCCGGCTTGGCCTATCCGCTCAGGCAGCGTACCCGGGGATCTTGCTGTCGTCGACCAAGTCGATCTGGTCCTTGTCTAGAAACATCTCGGCGTAACGAAGGTAGACCCTCTTGCGCACGAAGATGTCGAACAGGTCGGGGTCGATGTGGCCGTTGAGGCGGAACTTGCCGAGAATCTCGAGAGACTCCGACAGCGTCTTGCCCTTCTTGTAAGGCCGATCCTTGGCCGTCAGCGCCTCGAAGATGTCCGCGATGCCCATGACTCGCGCCTGCACGGACATCTGTTCCCGCGAGAGCCCCTTGGGGTAGCCCTTGCCATCCATGCGTTCGTGGTGACCGCCGGCGTATTCCGCCACGTTCTTGAGGTGGCGCGGCCATGGCAGCGCCTCGAGCATCTTGATCGTGGCGACAATGTGGTGGTTGATGACCTGCCGCTCTTCCTGCGTCAGCGTCCCTGCCCGGATCGTCAGGTTCTTCAACTCGTCCTCGGTGAGAAAGGCCGCGGTATGGCCGGCAACGTCGGTCCACCGGTATTCCGCGATGCGCCTGACCCTTTCGATATCGCCATCGCGCATTGCCTCGCCGCCTATATTGCAGGCGCGCAGGAACGAGCGGTCCTCGTCGATCTGGCGAAGCTTTTCCCGGTGCCTGACCTCGAGTTCTCCAGAGGCGTCGGTGCGTCCTGCCTGGGCGATCTCTAGGCGCTTTTTGAGATACTCGATTTCAACGTCGCGCTTGAGCACCTCGAAGCGCGTGTCGACAAGGTGAATGCGGTCGTAGATGGTCTCGAGTTTCGTGGCCTTGTCGACGACCTGCACGGGGGTGGTGACCTTGCCGCAATCATGCAGGAGACCGGCAATCTTCAGCTCGTAGCGATCCTTGTCGCTCATCGTGAAGTTCTTGAGCGGCCCTTCCCTGGTCTCGTTCACCGCTTCGGCAAGCATCATGGTGAGCGTCGGAACTCGCTGGCAATGCCCGCCCGTATACGGGGATTTCTCGTCGATGGCCGTGTTCATCAGGTTGATGAACGACTCGAACAGTTCCTCCAACTGGTTGATCAGCATCCGGTTGGTGAGCGCAATCGCGGCCTGCGAAGCGAGCGACTCGGCGAGCCTCTCGTCGGACGCGGAGAAAGCCTGGATCTCTCCAGTCTTTGGGTGCATCGCGTTGATGAGCTGAAGCACGCCGATGATCTCGTTCTCGTGGTTCTTCATCGGGACGGTGAGGAACGACTGCGACCGGTAGCCGGTCTTCGCGTCGAAGGCCCGCGTGCCGGTGAGGTCGAAGCCCTCCGCGGTGTAAGCGTCCTGCACGTTGATCGTCTGGCCGCTGAGCGCCGCGTGCGCAGCGATCATGTTGTGGTTTGGCTTGCCGTCATGGTAGAGCTGGATCGGGTAGAACGGCACCGGATTGCCGGTGGTCCCGCCCAGGTAGTTCTTCAGCGAACTGGTGCGCACGATCTCGAACCGGAGAGTCTTTTCCTCCGTAACCCGGTACAACGTGCCGCCGTCGGCCCGGGTTATCGTTTTGGCCGCCACCAAAATGCTCTCCAGCAGCCGGTTGATGTCACGCTCGGCCGATAGCGAAGCCCCGATGGCGTTGAGTTCCTCCAGCCTCTGGACGAGGTCGGCCGCTGCGGTTGCGGCTTCGCCCGCGAACCGGAGTGCCTGGGTGTTGTCAATCGCGCGGCTCATCGGCGCTGCGCCCGCCTTACTTGATGCAAACCGTGCGCACCTGCTTCATGTCGGTCAGGCCCATCATCACCTTGTCCATGCCATCCATCTTGAGCGTCGACATGCCTTCTTCCACTGACTTGACGAAAAGGTCGGTGACTCTCGATCTCTCCTGGATGAGTTTCTTGACCGCATCGGAGGCGATCATGAGCTCGTGCAGGCCGGCGCGCCCCTTGTAGCCGGAACCGCCGCACGCATCGCAGCCTTTTGCCTTGAAGAACTGCAATTTGCCGTCCTTTCCGTACTCCTTGAGCCAGTAGTCGTAGAGCCTCTTGGCTTCTCCCTGCGGATCCTTCTTCCAGGTGTCGGTCTGGCGCATGTCGGTCGTGTATTCGTTCATGAACGCCTTGAGTTCATCCGGGCCGGGCGTGTACGGCTCCTTGCACTTGCACAGGCGCTTGGCCAGTCGCTGGGCCAGGATACCGATAAGCGCATCGGCGAAGTTGAAGGGGTCCATGCCCATGTCCAGCAGCCGGATGACGGCCTCAGGAGCGGAGTTGGTATGCAGTGTCGCGAATACAAGGTGTCCGGTAAGGGACGCCTCGATGCCGATGTGCGTCGTTTCAGCGTCGCGCATCTCGCCCACCATGATGATGTCCGGGTCGGCGCGCAGGAAGGCTTTCATGACCATGGCAAAGTCCATGACCTTCTTGTTGACCTGCACCTGCCGCAGGCCCTTCTGCGTGATTTCGACCGGGTCCTCCGCAGTCCAGATTTTGGTGTCAGGCGTGTTAAGGAACCCCAGCACCGAGTGAAGCGTGGTGGTCTTGCCAGAACCCGTCGGACCGCAGACGAAGAACAGCCCGTAAGGCTTGGAAACCGCGTTCTTGAGGTTCTCGTTGTTCCTGGTCGTCAGGCCGAGCTTGTCGATCGGGATCGGCTCGCCGGCGGCGAGGATACGCATCACGATGTCTTCCACGCCGCCCGTCGTGGGAATCGTGGCCACGCGCAGTTCAATGTCCAGAGGCCCGAATTTCTTGAACTTGATCTTGCCGTCCTGGGGTTTCCTCTTCTCGGAGATATCGAGGTCGCACATGATCTTTAGGCGGGCGACGATGGCGCTGCGATAGGACGCAGGCACTTCAATGTATGGCGCCAGCGACCCGTCGCGGCGGAACCGGATCTCGGTCTTTGCCTTGCCGGGGTAGGGCTCGATGTGGATGTCCGAGGCGCCCTGGTTGTAGGCATCGATGACGATCTTGTTTACCAGTTTCACGAGTTCGTTGTCGGCCGCGGCGGAGACCTCGTCCGTAGAGCCCTCGCCGCCCTCTGTGCCCTCGTCCGAATCAAGGCTCATCAGCAGGTCGTCGATGTCGCCTCCGTTGTCCACCTCTACACCGTAGAAGAGATCGCAGGTGTCTCTGAACTCCTTCTGCGTCGTCACCCGGTAGACGATCTTGGCTTTCGGGAACACGTTCGATGCAATCCGCGAGCTTCGGATCCGTTCAGGGTCGAGGCACAGGACCACCAGCCCTTCCTTGCTGTCATCGATCGGGATCCACTGGTTGGCGTCCACATACTCGCGCTTCAGGTTCTTCAGCAGATCCATCGGCTTGATGCGATCCGCCTTGGCCGGCTCATACGGGACATTGAAGAACTTCGCCAGCGCGGCGCCGATCGCCGGAATCTTGACCTGGAATTCGTCGGTGAGCACCTGCTCGATGTCGATGGCTTTCTTGCGCGCAGACCGCGACGCGAGGTCGAACTCGCCGGCCGACAGCACCGCATCCGAGATGAGGTAATCGTACTTGGTCTTGACGACCTGCGGCTTCTGGCGCTGCTTGAACGCGATCGCGAGGGTCTGGGCGATTTCGGACACGCCCTCCTCGGTAAACGCGCCGAACTGGACGCCCGCCTTGTTGTTGATGATCTGGATGACGCCGATCAGTTCGTTGTTCTGCTGGTCGAGCACCGGCGCCACGAGCACCTGCTTGGTGCGGTAGCCCGTCCGCTTGTCCACCTCCTGGAGGAAGCGCAGGTTCGGGTTGATCGCCTTCAGCTCGGCCTCGTCGTACACATCCCGGATATTGATCGCCTTCTTCGCAAGCGCCACGTAACCGGCGATCGAATGCTCGGCGATCGGCAGCTTCAGGTCTTTGAAGGAATTCAACCCGGTCTTGTATTTGGACACAATCGACTGCTTGTCCTCGCCCACCGAGTAGATCGTGAGCCGGTCCGCGTTGAACAGCGAGCAGATGTCGGCGCTGACCTCCAGCATGATTTCATCGACGTTGCTGGTCGCGTGGATCTTGTTGGTGACAACCTGCAGTTGCTTCTGGAACGCAAGCCGCGCCTGCACATCCCCTTGCGGGACGGACTGCTGACTGAGAACCGCACTCATCAAAAACCTCCGATTCCGGGCATCCCGGGGACCACTCTGAACATGTGGCCTATCCTAGTCCGACCCGGTCCACAATTCAATAAAAGCCCTGATTTCTAACAATCTTTCGTAGCGATGTCGATTTGCCGTCCGCGCCGCCGATTCGGCTGGCCGGGACCAGCGCGGCGGACGGGCCTGAAGCCCCTATTTCGTCTTGAAAGTCATTACCCCGTCCCACGCGGCCCCCGGAGGCGAGGCGCGCATCTGGGTCACGCGCAGCGAGAACTCCTTGTAGAGCTTGTGGTCCGGATTCATGCGCGTCAGGTTCAGGAGCGACAGTTCCGCCTGATCCCATTCCTGGCCACGGTACTGCTTGAGGCACTGGTGCCAGAGCTTCAGTTCGTCGAGCACCTTCCTGTCGACGGTGCCGTCGAGGCCGACGGCCTCGAAGATCGCCACGGGTTCGTCCTTTCCTTTGACCTTTACCCGATCCAGCTCGCGAAAGACCCCGTCCTTCACGAGATCCCGGGTGCCTTGTCCGACGATGACGCCCACGCCGTACTCGCGCGTGAGTCCCTCGAGCCGCGAGCCCAGGTTTACCGCGTCGCCCATCACCGTGTAGGCGCGCCGCACCTTCGAGCCCATGTCACCCACGCTCATCGTGCCGCTGTTCAAACCGATGCCAATACGGATCGGGGGCCAACCTCTGGCACTCACGAGCTTGTTGATCTCCAGCAGCCGCGCCTGCATCGCGATCGCGGCGAGAACGCCTTGGCGTGCGTGTTCTGCATCGGCCATCGGAGCACCCCAGAAGGCCATGATCGCGTCGCCGATGTACTTGTCGAGCGTCCCCCGATGTTCACGGATCACGAAGCTCATCGAAGTCAGGTACTCGTTGATGAAGGCCGACAAGTCCTTGGGATTCAGTGTCTCGGAAATCGAAGTGAATCCGACGATGTCGGAAAAAAGGACGGTGAGCTGCTCGCTCCTGCCCTCCATGCTGTACTTTTCCGGGTCCTCGGCCATCTTGTCGACCAATTCGGGGGGCACGTATTGGCCAAACAGCTCGGTGAACTGGCGCTTGGAGCGCGATTCGACGAAATAGCCATACGCCATGTTCGTGGTGAATAGCCCCACTGTCATCAGGAGCGACGAGGCGAGCGGAAGCACGGTATCGCCCTGGGTCCATACGACAATGTTGAGACCAATGATCAGCGCCATGGCGACGATTGAAACGAGCATGGCCCGCAGCGGACTCAGGACTGGCATCAGCAGGGCCAGGGCAATGCCGCCGATCAGTAGCAGGATGACCTCCGCTCCCACGATGTAGTTCGGCTTTTGCTTGATCGAGCGGTCAAGCATGCCCGCGATCAGGTTGGCATGCATTTCCACGCCCGGGTAGACGCTTGCTACAGGGGTAGAGCGAAGGTCGAGCAGGCCGGGGGCGCTCGTGCCCACAATCGCGATCTTGCCCTTTAGCGAACCTGCCGGCACACGGTCCTTCACTACATCGGCCAGGCCGATATAACGGAAGCTGAATTTGGCTCCGCGGAACGGGACCAGCGCGCTGGCGGTTTCATCGACCGGGATCGTCAACGGGCCGACCCGGAGCCACTCGAGGCCGGCATAGCCCCTTTTCAAAAGGCGATCCGGCGGGTAACCGGGCTCGACCTTGGGAAATCCGAGCAGGGTGCGCATCACCGCTAGGGAAAGTGCCTCGTAATACTCGCCCTCGTGTTCTGCGATCATGGGGACGCGCCTGACCACGCCGTCGAAATCCACCACCGGATTGAAGTGGCCGCCGCTCGCCGCGCTCTTCTGGAACTCGGGAAGATTGCCACCGTATCCCGCCCAAGTCGTGAACGAAACGTCGCGGCTCGCGAACGTCCCGCGCGGCAGGACCGGCTGGGGGATGGCCCCGATTGGCTTGGCGCCCTTGTCGTTGTTCAGGTAGTAGCCCAGGACCACGGGCCGGCCCTTGATCTCCTTGGCGAACAAGCCGTCGTTGTCGAGGCGGGGCCGGATCCTCTCGTAGGCATCCGCGAACCCGGGCATCTCCTTCAGGTCTTTCGCGGCAAGTTCGTCGAGCCGCTTGATGCCGGAACTGTAGTCCGGTTCGGCAAAAACGAGGTCAAACGCGAGGATCGCCACTTGATGCTGGTCAAAAAGCTTGGCTACGACGCTCGCCATCACGTCTCGCGGCCAAGGCCAGCGCGAAACTTCCTGCAGGCTGCTTTCGTCGATGTCCAGGATGACGATGCGCTCGTCGATCCCGCCCGGCATGGTAAGCCTCAGCCGTGCATCGTAAATGATGTGGTCAAGTTGGGAAACGATCCCCACCTCGTAAAGCCTCACCGCATGCCCGATGAACAGAAATACGATGACCAGACCGAGCGCGATCCGGACGATATGTTGTTTCACTCAGTTCCGGAGAGGATGAAGCGTACCTTCGGGGCTCAGGTTTTGATGAAGAATTCCATCTTCACGCCGGCGAGCTCGATCAGGTCGTGATCCTTTAGAGCGTGCGGCGCAGTGCCGATCGACTGCCCGTTGACGGTCGGCTGGTTCGCGCCCTCGACATGCGTGATGAAATATCCCTGCGGTCTGCGGGTCAGGACTGCGACCTGCACGCCCGGTTTGCCGAGCGTGGTGAGCGGTTTCGTCAGCTCAAGCTCCTTGCCAGCATTGGCACCTGAAATGAGCTGGATGGCGCCCAGCGGCTGCGCCGGGCGCGGCGGAGGCGGCGGTGCCGCAGGTGCCGCAGGTGCTACCGCAGGCTTCTCGGCGATCCCGGCGGCCTGGGCCGCGGACCCCACAGCCTGCAATGCCGCGACCCTGGCGGCTTCCGCGGCCTGGGGCTGCGCCCCGCCTGCCGTCATCGCCTTGGCCTGCTCTGCAGCCGCCCGCATGGCCGAAGGCCTGAGCACCATTGTCTTCTCGAAATCCGCCTTCTCGGCGGGCTGTGCCGCACCGGGCTCGGCAATGTACTTGAGCTTGTACTTGCCGAGTTCGACTACATCGTTGTTCTGCAGAAAATGCTTCTTGACCGTATTGCTGTTGACCAGTGTGCCGTTGGTGCTGCCGAGGTCCTCCAGGAATGAATCGTTAAGGATCGTGACGATCACCGCATGCTCGCCGCTGACCGCCAGATTGTCGATCTGGATGTCATTGTGGGGTTTGCGCCCGATGGTGGTGCGTTCTTTCGTCAAGGGGATCTCCTTGAGCACCAGGCCATCCATGCTGAGAATCAGTTTCGCCATAACAGACCCCGAAAGTTTATTTTAACCACGCAAAAAACTTGGACATCGCGCCCCGCGCAGCCGGATACTCCTTGAGGACTCGAACGAGTATAACGGATACGTTGTCGCGCCCTCCGTTGTCGTTTGCCATCTGCACCAGCTGCTGCGTGGCGAGCTTGAGGTTTGCGCCCAGCATCGAAAGCGTCATGCCGATGTCTTCGTCCGAAACCATGTCGCACAGCCCATCTGAGCACAGCAGGTAGATATCGCCGACCTTCACTTCGTATTCGTGAATCTCCGGCTCCACCGTCCAGTCGATGCCGAGCGCCTTGGTCACCAGGTTCTTGTGGGCGGCGGTCTTGGCCTGCTCGGCCGTGATCAAACCGGAGTCGATCTGCTCCTGCAGCAGCGAATGGTCGCGTGTCACCTGGCTGAAATTGCCGTCACGCATCATGTAAACGCGCGAGTCGCCGAGGTGGCCGACCATGACCTTGTTGTCGTAGAACAGACAGACGATCAGGGTCGTGCCCATGCCCGCGTACTGGGGCTGGCTCTGTGCAGCCTGGTAGATCGACGTATTTGCCTTGAGGATCTGCTCGCGCACGATGCGCGTCGCGGCCAATTCGTTTCTATCGTCGATCTCGTACGGCTGAACTTTGGTGAGGACCTGCGCGACCTCGGTCGTGATCACGGTGGTGGCCATGCCGCTGGCAACCTCGCCCGCGTTATAGCCGCCCATTCCGTCGGCGAGCACGACGAGCCCATTGGCAGGATCCGAGGCGATCGAATCCTCATTGTGCGAACGCACCATTCCCGGGTCGGTGGCGCTCGTGATCTCGAGTATTTGGGAAAGGTCCATTAAGTCGCTTCTTGATTAGGGATAAAGCTCAGCAGGCTCATCCAGTGAGCCGCTGAGGGGTGGAAGATGGGTTCACCGACACAGGAGGTGAACGATGGCGATGAACCGAGTGCAGTTTCAACCTGGGCTTTCGATGGCCGAATTCATGGCACGGTACGGCAGCGATGGCA
>CANKMT010000068.1 GCA_947482825.1 Betaproteobacteria bacterium
GCCCTCGGGTAGATCTGCAAATAATTCGTTTGTCTCGTTTGTGCGTCTCGTTTGGCATCCCGGTTTCACTTGTGAATCGACTCCTACCCTTGACATCGCCCCGCATCATGGGTTCACGCACTGACGGAGAATTTTTCACAGGCTCTCAGTGAGTTGGTGGACCTTGCGAGAAAGCAGCCGCTCAACTATGCCTCTTCCGGCATCGGCACCACCACCCACCTGTCGATAGAGCGCCTGAAGACTGCGGCCTCGATCGGCATCACCCATGTGCCCTACCAGCCGGCGGCCGCGATCGCCGCGGTGGTGGGCAACCAGACGCCGATGGCCTCCACCTCGATGCCGCCGGCGGTGCCGCAGATCAGGGCCGGCAAGCTGCACGCGATCGCGGTCACGAGCGCGAAGCGTTCACCGCTGCTGCCGGAAGTGCCCACGGCGGGCGAGTCCGGCTATGCGCATTTCGACGACTACACGTGGATCGGTTTCTTCCTGCCGGCGGGCGTGCCGCCGGCGATCGTCGAGCGCTTCAACGCCGACATCAACCAGGCCCTTGAGGCCGCCGAGGTCAAGGAGCGTTTCGGCCAGGCCGGTCTCGAGATCGTGCGCTACACGCCGGCCGAGTTCGGCGCTTTCCTCAAGACCGAAGTGCCGAAGTGGGCGGCCGTATTGAGGAGTTCGGGCGCAAAGGTCGAGTAGGCCGCCCGGTCAACTGAAGTCCGCGGACGTAAACTTCCTCCATGTCGAACCCCAGCATCTACCGCGAGCAAGCGCTCAAGCTGCTGCCCTGGATCTGCACCCGGTGCGCGCGCGAGTTCCCCGCCTCGCGCTTGCGCGAACTCACCGTGCACCACAAGGACGGCGACCACGACCACAACCCGACCGACGGTTCGAACTGGGAGTTGCTCTGCATCTACTGCCACGAGAACGAGCACGCGCGCGTCACGGATGCGCGGGCCGGCGGCGAGGTGAAGCCGCCCCCGGTGACGCAGGCGACTCACAAGGCGCTGGGCGCTTTGGGGGACCTCTTGAAGAACAGGAAAAAGACCTGAGCGCCTACTCGATCACGCGGTCGGCGCGCACCAGGAAGGATTGCGGGAACACGAGTCCCAGCGTCTTGGCGGTTTTCAGGTTCAGGACCAGTTCGAACCGGGTCGGTTGCTCGATCGGCAGGTCGGCCGGCTTTGCGCCCTTGAGGATCTTGTCCACGTAGGTCGCGGCGCGGCGAAAGTTGTCCGGCAAGGAAGGCGAATACGACATCAATCCGCCAGTCTCTACGCTATAGCTGTTGGTGAAGATTGCGGGGACCCTGGCACGCGTGATCCCGTCTACGATCAACTGGGACCAGGCGCTGGCGAACGAGCCGAGAACCGGCACTTAGGCCTGCGCCCCGTTTGAAAACCCGGTCGATCTCCGCGGCCTGCCCCAGTTCGATCGTGCTTACCCTAATGCGCAGGCGAAGGGCGGCCTCCTCGATTTCCTTCACCTGAGCTAGGTTGCCGACGTCGATCGGGTCGAACAACAAGGCCACGTGCGCGACGCGCGGAAACGCCTCCTTGAGCAGTTGCAGCCGCTTGGCCCCGAGGCCGTGGGCAAGATCCGTCAGTCCTGTCGCGTTGCCTCCAGGACGGGCCAGGCTCACGGCAACGCCGCTCGTCACGAGATCCTTGCTGATCGCGAACACGACCGGGATGGTCTTGCCCTTTTGCATCAACATGGCGGCCGCTTGCTCTGCCCCAGTCAGCACCAGGTCGGGTTGGGTTGCCATCAGGGCGGCGGCCAGGGCCGGCGCGGCCCCGCTCTTTCCGTCGCCATAACGCTCATCGATCACGAAATCGCGCCCTTCGACCCAGCGCAGGTCCGCCATGCCGACGCGAAAAGCCGCCAGCCACTCGGCGCTGGGCGCGGCGGTGGTGAGGACGAAGAACCCGATCCGGCGCGGGGGCTTTGCTTGTTGCGCGTGCGCGGTGAGAGGCGTGGCACCGAGCACGAGGAGTGCAAGTACCGTGTCACGCCTGTCCATCCGATCCTTTTCGGTTGCCGCGCCAGTTCGGTGATCAGTCTAACCGCATTCGATCTCCCCTCCGGCGCACGGCATGAGCGCCTGCACAACGTTCACGCCGATCACCCGGGCCGGGCGCTGCGGAGGACCGGCCGGCATGCCCCGCCGCGCGCACGCCCCGCTCTGACAACCAGCAATTGGACGGTTCAATAACCAGCAATTGGACGCAACAGGTGCTGGGGCGATTCGGGCCGGCTGCCGTCGTCAAGCAATCACGTCGAACCGGTCGATTCGCCCCGCCACCCAACGTACCCGATACAATCCGCCTCGCTCCCCCACCCCAAATTGAAGGCCACCCCACCATGCTGAAGTTCTACTACAACGCCGCCCCCAACCCGATGAAGGTCGCCCTCCTGCTCGAGGAACTGGGCCTGCCCTACGAACCCGTGCCGGTCGACACGCGCAAGGGTGAGCAGTTTTCCGCGGAGTACCTCAAGGTGAACCCGAACGCGAAGGTGCCGGCCATCGTCGATGGCGATGTACGCATGTTCGACAGCAACGCGATCCTGTTGTTTCTCGCCGACCGCGAAAAGCGCTTCGTGCCGCTGGATACCAAAAGCGCCGCGCGCGGCGACATGCTCGCCTGGCTGATGTTCATCGCCAGCGGCATCGGTCCCTTTTCAGGCCAGTCGGTCCACTTCCGCAATGTGGCGCCCGAGCCCAAGGAATACGCGCTCAACCGCTACGACTTCGAAGCCAATCGCCACTGGAAACTGATCGAGGACCGCCTCGCCGGGTCGCGCTACATGCTGGGCGAGGAGTACTCGATCGTCGACATGGCGTTCTGGGGCTGGGCGCGCCTGGTGCCCTTCGTTCTCGGCACGGGCGACGCAACCTGGACCACCTACCCGCAGATCAAGCGATTGCTCGACGAGATCAACACCCGGCCCGCCGCAGCGCGCGCCGAAGCGCTCAAGACCCGCCACGCATTCAAGACCGAGAACGACGACGAGGCCAAGCGCTTCATGTTCCCGCAGAACGAGCGGCTGAAGAAGAAATAAGCCAACCACGCAAGCGGGCGTCCGCAGTCTTGCACGCGGTCGCCCGGCGCGAGTCGGCCGCCCTCAACGCCGTACGCGTTCCAACGTCTCGCGAACCTGCTCGGCCGTAAGCGGAGGCAACTCGGTTTCGGGAACGGCCACCTGTCCCTTGCCGCGCTTCTTGAGGCGCATCGGGGTGGGAGCAAGTTCGATGACCAGCCGTCCCTCACCGGCCCGGATATCGAGCGACTGACCGGGCGTGAAGCCAAGGACATCGCCCAAGGCCTTGGGCACGACGATCCTTCCTGCGGAGTCTATGGTCGTTTTCATGCCATCAAATGCCATAAGAATGGCAATTTCGCGATTCGGCGCGTCTAGCCGCTCAGCCGCGGCACCAGCCGCAGCGCGTTGTCCCGCTCGATGGCGCGGAGGTCGGGCTGGCTGAATCCACACTCGGCCAGCCCCTTAACGCCGTCGACCATGTTGCCGCCCGATGGGAAATCGGTGCCGAACAGCACCTGGGTGACCGGCACGAGCTTCACCAGCGCGCCGAGCGTCACCGGGCTGGTCGCCAGCGCCGTGTCGTAGTGGAATTTGCGCAGTTCGTGCATGAGCCCGTTTGGCAGGCGCTTCTCGCGCTCCTTCATGGTTCGCTCGAGACGCTGGTAGCGCAGGATCAGGTAGGGCGCGGTGCCCCCCGCGTGCGAGAAGATAAAGCGGATGTCCGGGTAGCGCGCCGCCGTGCCGGTGAAGAGCAGGCTCGCGATTGCGCGTGAAGTGTCGGTGCCGTATTCGATCAGCGAGGCCGGCACGTCGGGGATCAGGTTGCCGCAGCAGTCGGGTGCGGTCGGGTGGACGAAGACCAGCGCCTTCCTGCGATTGAGTTCCTCGTACACCGGATTGAACGCGGGATCGCCCTGCCACTTGGTGCCGCCGTAGCTCGTGAAGAGGCCAATGCCGTCGAATTTGAGCTCGTCCAGCGCGAACGCGATTTCACGCAACGTCGCGTCTACATCAGGCAGAGGCATCGCCGCGAAACTGCCGAAGCGACCAGGGTGGTCGCGCACGTAGCCCGCCAGATGCTCGTTGCAGTCGCGCGCGAGGGCGCGCGTCGCTTCGTTGTCGCCGAACCACAGGCCCGGGTTGGTGATCGAGAGCATGGAAGTCGCCACGCCGTTGCGGTCCATTTCGTCGATCGATTGGGCCGGCGTCCAGTCGCGCGCGCGCGGGTTCAGGCGCTCGCGCGTGGCCACCGCGGCCACCCAGCGCGGGGTGTTGAAGTGGTGATGCACGTCGATGCGGTGGGCCGGCACGCTGCGAGCCGGCTGCAACTGCCGCTGCGGGGTCTGGACCTGCGCCATCACGCTGCGCGAGCCGAGCAGGCTTGCACCGCCCAAGGCCAGCATCCCGCCGAGGATTCCGCGCCGCGTGGTGCAGCAGCGGTCGATGCAGGCGAGTGTCGAAGTATTCATGCGCGGGGATGCTACTCCGAAAACGCGATCGTGCCTCTCGTGCCATGAGGCGAGTTGGACAAGACAACCGGGGTTGACGCACTCTGCGCCTGCGCCTACGATAACGCGCCTAGACTCATCGATGAGGCATCCATGAATCAGCTTACCGTGCGCGGTTTCGACAAGGCGCTTGCGCGGCGTATCCGCGCGGTGGCAAAAGTGCGCGGCCTGTCGCTCAACCAAGCGGCGGTGCTGCTGCTGCGCCAGGGCGCCGGACTCGCGCCCGCCGAGGCCCCGGCGCGCGTCGGCGATTCGATGAAGGCTCTGATCGGCACCTGGTCACGCGAGGAAGAAGCGGAGTTCCTCCGCGCTGTGCGCCCGTTCGAGGAGGTCGACGCGGATTTCTGGAAGTGAAGGTTCTGCTGGACACCAATGCCTATGCGGCGCTCAAGCGCGGCGTCGATGCTGTGGTCGGGAGGGTGACCCGCGCCGAAACGGTGCTTCTTTCCACGATCGTCGCGGGCGAATTGTTGTCCGGGTTCCGTCAGGGCGCGCGTTTGCGCAAGAACCTCGACGAATTCGATGCGTTCCTCGATAACCCGCATGTCGCAGTCGTACCGGTTACGCTGGTCACCGCGGATCGCTTCGGGCGCATCGCCGCCGCCTTGCGCGCCAAGGGTCGGCCGATTCCCACCAACGACATATGGATAGCGGCGCAGGCCATGGAAACAGGAGCGGAATTACTGTCGTTCGACACCCACTTCAATGAGGTCGATGGACTGACCTGGGCCGACCTGTCGGCGTAGGACCGGCATCCGTCGCGGCGCCGCTTGCGGCCTTCCAAGCGCCGAAGTGTTCATGCGCGGGGATGTTACTCCGCAAACGCAATCGTGCAGTTCATCGCTTCGGACGCGGCAATCACAATGCTCTTGCCGAGCCGCGAAGGTGTGAATCCGCCCTGCTGCAACACGGTCTGCGCCGCGCTGAGATCGCGCACCTTGATCGTGACCATGGCCATGTAGGCCTCCCTTTCGCGCCCTTCGGCATCGGCCCCATTGCACGCAAGCGCGCCCAGCGTGGAACGCAAAGTCGCCGGGGCCATCAGCTCGAGCGTCGTTGGCCCCAGAGCAAGGCGCGCGGCGCCATCCGCGTCGATGGTCGCCTTGGCGTCGAGGATGCGTTCGTACTTGGCGGCCTCGGCTGCCGGGTCGGGCACTGCGATCGTGAACGAGGCAATCCCCACCGCCCCGTTGGCGTGGGACTGGAACGGCGGGTGCCAGATGAGATGCGGCGTCTCGTGACGGCAGTAATAGAGACGTCCGCCCTGCACTGCACCGCGCGGGAAGCGCACGGTGGTGAAGCGTGCTTCGTCCTCGACGCTCGATCCCGGCAGCGTGAGCTTGCGCGAGAGAGGTTGCGGCGCGCCGGCCGGGAAGCCGCTTGCAACGAGTTCGCGATGGATGCCCTCCGTGTCGCCGGCCTTGAGGACGAGGCCGTCCAGGCCGATCGGCGATTCCAGCAGGTCGGGTCGGATCGCCTGCCCCGCCGGCGGAAAGCCGATCAATTCGAGGTAATCGCGCTCGAACACCATCAGATGGTTGCAGGAGCCGGCCGCATGGAAGCTGCGCTCGGTCAGCGTGAAGCCCATGCGCGAATAGATGGCGGCGGCTTCGTCCATCCGCCCGCGCACGGTGATGACTGCATGGTCAAATGGGCATTGGGTGATCGGGGTCATGTTGGCGGAGCTCCCTTGCGCAGGCGCGGCAGCTTCGCGATATCGGCCGGCGCCAAGGTCGGCTGAAGCTAGAGCAAGCGCAGCGTGCGCGTCGCGGGATCGATCTCGACACGCGATCCGTTCGGAACCTGCGCGGTGATGTCGTCGTCGAACCCGGCGAGCATGGTCACATTGCCGAACGCGGCGCCCTGCGCAAGGATAGGGTTGACGGTGTTGAACACCAGCGCCAGCGGGATGATTCCCCGCGACGCCATTTCGCGCAGCATCCACGCGCTTGCCACGCCGCCCTTGGTCGTATCGAGCACGAGTATCTTGCCCACATAAGACTGCCCGGCAAGCTTGTGAGTCGGGCGCGAGAAGGTGCCCCCGATCCGGTCGAGGTCATAGCGGGCGGAAAAGCCGTCGTGCGCGACCAGCGCCTCGCCGGTTACGGGTTTGCCAATGCCATGCCGGGCGATCAGCTCCTTCATGCGAGCCTGCCTTTTTCGGCGGCTTCGACGCAACGCTCCATCGACGCGAGCATCGGCTTGTAGCCGTAGCCCCCGAGTATGTTCACCAGCTTGGTGCTGTTGGTCGCCAGCTTCTTCCACCCGTTGGCCTCGGCAATTTCCCGCGCGTAGGACTGGTAGAAGCACATGCCCGACATCACGTGGCCGCCGGCGGATTCGATCCGCTCGGTGTACCCGAAGCGATCCGAGTCGGGTTTCACCTGGGGGCTGGTCATGGCAAGCAGGGGCTTGCTGAACTTTCGCCCTTCACAAAGCCCCGCAAGGGTGCGCAGCTCATAGAGGCTCAACTGCGGCGCAGAGAACACGACCACGTCGATGTCGCTGTCGCCGCCGTACTGGGCGGCGAGCGCGCGCACGTCCGCTTCGCCTATGCGGTGCGATACGGGCAAATGCTCCCCGCCGCAGTCCTCGATGCGCACGGCCTCGGGGGTAATCCCGACCAGGTGGAACAAGGCGATCGATCCGAAGCTCGCCATGGCCGCCCCGAAATGCTTCATCGCGTCCGATCCCGGCGAACCCTCGAGGCCTTCCACCACGGGCACCGCCCAGTAGTTGCCGGCCAGCTGGCCGATCAGCCCGCCCAGGGCGCCCCATTCGTTGAGGGATTTTGGCGTCCAGTCGGTGCGAATGCGTATCGTGGCGCGGCGCTGCGCATCAAGGTGGAAACCGTAGCGCGGCGTGCGCCCGGTGAGTCCGGCAGACAGTGCCGATGGACCGCCTTCGTAGTTAGAGCGTGCGCCGCATATCGAATTGGAGTAGATGACCACGCCCGTGTCGCCAAAGGCGACGCTCTCGCCGCGGGTCGGCGCCTGGATCGTCTGGTAATTGATGCAGGTATCGGTCATGGACACGCCCAGCTTGCGGAACGCCGTGATGGTCCGGCGCTCCAGCTCAAGGAAGCGCTCGGGCTGCTTCAGCACGGACGTCTTGGCGAAGTCGGTCCCGCGCGGGTCGGTGATGGTCGGGACGCGCACGCGCGCGTTTCCACCGTCTTCAAGGGCCAGGGATTCCAGCCAGCGCACACCTTCTTCGCCCAGGCTCTCGGTATCGGCCATGATGTGTGCTTGCGTCACGGGTACGAAATCTTCCGCGTGGAGAAAGTCGCCGACCTGGATCTGGTGCTCGATGGCGATCTGGGGAACCTTTCCGAGCGCACCGGCAAGCATCGCGCGTTCTTCTTCCGTGAGTTTCAACTGGATATCCTCGATGATCGGACCGGAAACGAGAATAGCATCTGCCCTGCCCGCAACGGATCCCGCGCCATTTGCATTTCGCAGATTCCTTGTGTTGAGCAGAACCCATCCACTTGCTCGAGGGCATATTGACGTTGGCAGTTCAATGGCAGCATTTCGACAGGAGAACTAATATCGGCGCGGGCCCTATCGATAAAATGGCAGCAATGGGTGCGCTATTCTATGACCCGGTCGGCGCGCGCGAGCATGGCGGTGGGCAGCTTCAGGCCGAGCGCCTTCGCCGTCTGCAAGTTGATCACCAGTTCCAATATCGTCGGCTGCTCCACCGGCAGGTCGCCGGGTTTCGCGCCTTTGAAAATCTTGTCCACATAGCTGGCAGCGTGGTGGTACAAGGCGGGGTTGTTGGGGCCGTAGCAGACCAGCGCGCCGGCCTCCACGCACGCCTGGCTGCCCGTCATGGAGGGCAGCCGGTTCCTGATGGCCAGCCCGGCGAGCTTGGACCGGTTGGCGCTGAAGAGCGGGTCGGGGAGCACAATCACCGCGCGGGCCTGCTGCTTTGCCATGGCGGCAAATGCGCTCTCGAGTTCCTGCGGGGTGTGCATTTCAAAGGGAAGCGTCCTGGTTCCCAGAGCTTTCGCCGCGGCGTTGTATCCGCCGAGAATCGCGCGGCTTATCGCATTGCCCGGATTAAAGAGGAGCGCGACCGGCGAAGCGTTGGGCGCCATGGCAAGCAGCAGCCGGCGATTTTCCGGCCGATCAACCGGCAATTGGACGCTCGCCCAACCGGCAATCGGACGATGCCACGGGACCGCTTGCGCGCTATACGCGTACCGCGTATAGATGGAGAAATGGTCTTTGTCGAACTCACGCCGTTCATCGCTTTTCGAACCAGGCATTGGAGCGATGACGATTTGCGAAAACTGCAAACTTTCCTGCTTGCTAAGCCCGATGCCGGCGATGTTATCCCGGGTGGTTCCGGATTGCGCAAGTAGCGGTGGTCCGCGCAGGGACGCGGCAAGCGAGGTGGCGCGAGAGTAATCTACTACCGGCATGTGCCGAAAGAACACATCTACCTGGTATACGCTTACTTAAAGAGTGCGCAGGCGGACCTGACCCGCGCGCAGACAAAAGCCCTGCAACGACTGATGAAGGACATCGACAATGGACAAGCAGCATTTCGACCTGCTGGTCAAAGGCGTGCGCGAAATGAAAAGGCATATGGCGGGCAAGAGCGTGCGTGGCGCAATAACGACCGAACTGCCTGCCCCGGACGTGCGCACCATCCGCGAGGCAGCCAAGATCAGCCAGAGCCAGTTCGCGAAATTGATTGGTGTGAACCTGCGCACCCTGCAAAACTGGGAGCAGCGACGTACGCAACCCACCGGGCCTGCAAGAGCGCTGCTCAGGATCGTTGCTTCAAACCCGAAGGCGATTGAGGCGTTGCACGAATAATCCCGGTCTGTTCAAGGTCAGGCGAAGTCCTGCGTCGCGCCTCCTCATCCGAGCGCCCGATCCTTGTCCACGCACAGCAGTCGCACCCTGCCCTGCGCCACAAGTTGCTCCTTCTCATCGCGAATCCACACCTCCCACAGCTGGCTCGTGCGGCCGCGCGTGACGGGCTTGGCGAGACCACGCAATTTCCCCGAGCGCACCGCGCGGATGAAGGAGGTGTTGTTCTCCACGCCGACGACGTTCTGTCCCCGCGGCTGCGCGACGGCCGCGGCGCCGATCGAGGCGAGCGTCTCGACCACGCCGCAATGCACCCCGCCGTGCACGATGCCGTAACCCTGATGGTGCTTTTCGAGCACCTCCCACTCGCAGGTCACTTCCTCGGCAGTGGCGGTAAGGATCACGATGCCCATCTCTTTCACCCAGCCGGGCAGCGCGTTTACTCTTTCGGCCAAATCATCTGACATGAATGCTCCAATTACGGGCAATTGCGGAGGGGTGGCGCGCAAGTCGCTCGCCTTCTGAGCGCATCGAGATCGCCCGTAGCCCGGACCCTGCCGTGCGCCGCCAAGGCGTAGGCCCTCACGATCAGGTACTCAACGCCGTGGGCGTTGAAGAGAGCAGTGGTGACCATCCTCCAATCATAGGCGCGCAGGCAACGTATTGCCAGCGTGCGGGATGAGGCTGCAGGATGCGCGCGCCAGGACAGCCAGATATTGCCGGAACAGCGCTGTACGGACATAATCCGTGCAGTATCCACGCGTCAACAATATGAAGAAGAAGCCGAGATGACGACTGCGACACGTGAAGACCGAATCGAATTGCGCGCGACCAAGGAGGAGAAGCGCCTGCTGGCGGCGGCGGCAGCTTACGAGAGGCTGGACGTCACCACCTACATCATGCGCAACGTGCTGCCCGGCGCCCGCAAGGTGGTGGACCGCGCCGAGCGCATCGTCCTGTCCAAACGCGACTCCAAAAGGATTCTGCAGCTGCTCGAGAACCCGCCCGAGCCCCCGCCCGCCCTGCGTGCTGCCGCCCGCCGCCGCCTTGCTCGCAAGTGACGGGTCGGTTCGATTGGCGCGAAGAGCCGATCTCACAACATCACGACCGCAGAAGCTTTGACTGCGGCGCGCCTGAACTCAACCAATATCTCGACCGCTACGCTCGCCAGAATCACGCGTCTGGCGGGGCCAAGACTTTTGTCGCAATCTCGCCTGCCGAGCCGGCCAGGGTCCTTGGATATTATTCGATCAGTCCCGGCGCCATAGAGTTCGACCGCGTTGCGGAACATCTTGCGCGCAAACTTGCTCGCTACGACGTTCCGGTATTCCGCCTTGGACGCCTGGCGATCAGCCTGTCGCTGCACGGACAGGGGCTTGGCGCAGACTTGCTGCTGGCCGCCGGTGTGCGGGCCCTGGCGGTGGCCGCACAGGTCGGTGGCGTCGCGCTTGCCATCGACGCAAAGGATGTGAAAGCGGCAGGATGGTACGCGCGGTTCGGTGCCGTCCGATTGCTCGACGATCCGCTCAAGCTGATACTGCCCCTTGGCACGATCGAGAAGGCGCTCAAGACAGCAGCACGAAAGCCGCGGCGCTAGAGAACGCGATCCGGTGCCGCGGTCACCGGATCACCTCGTCGACCCGCGCGAGCACCCGGATTGAGAGGGCTGAACACCCCTTCGACCCTGATCGAAGGCCAGCCAGTCCATGCCCTAATCAGTGCTCCGGTTGGGCTGGCTCGTCGCGAACGTCGAAGGCACGACTTCGGGCAAAGTCGCCGCCCGCCGCGACAGCCAGTACTGGGATGGCGGCGGCACCAGCGCAAACTCTCGATCGAACCCGAGCTTTTGCGCCGCATCCATCGCCCAGTTCGGGTTGTAGAGCATCTCGCGCGCGAGCGCGACGAGGTCGGCCTGGCCTTGTTGCAGGATCTTCTCGGCCTGGTCCGCATACACGATCAGCCCCACGGCCATCGTCATCACGCCGGCTTCCCTGCGAATTCGATCCGCATAGGGAACCTGGTAGCCATACGCAGGCTTGAGCGCGCCGGCCGGCGCCTTGCCGAGGATGCCGCCCGAGCTGCAGTCGATCACGTCCACGCCCAGCGGCTTGACGAGTTTGGCAAGCGCCACGCTCTGCGCGGGCCCCCAACCCGCATCGTCTTCCGCCGACAGGCGAAGGAACAGCGGCTTTTCCTTCGGCAGGTTCGCACGCACGCACTCAACGACCTCGCAGGCAAAGCGCATGCGCTTGGCTTCCGAGCCGCCGTAGTCGTCGGTGCGCTGGTTCGCGACCGGCGAGAGGAACTGGTGCATGAGGTAGCCGTGCGCGCCGTGGATCTCCACCATGTCGTAGCCGGCGGTGTTGGCGCGCGCCGCGGCCTTGCCCCAGGCTTCGACCATTGCGTGGATCTCGGCAACCGTCAGCTCACGCGGCACGGCCGCGCCATCGGACGCCAGCGCGCTTGGCGCAACCAGCTCCCATGCGGCCCAGTCCTCGGGCGCGACGCTGTCCTTGCCCATCGGCCGGCCCCCTTCCCACGGACGCTGGCAGCGCGCCTTGCGGCCCGAATGACCGAGCTGGATGCCGGCGGCCGCGCCGCAGTAGTGGATCAGGTCGGCGACCCGGGCCAATTGCGGAATGAAGGCGTCGTCCCACAGGCCGAGGTCGCCGATCGTCCCGCAGCCGCGCCTTTCGATCTTGGTCGACTCGACCATCACCAGCCCCGCGCCGCCGGCGGCATAGCGGCCGGCGTTCATGACGTGCCAGTCGGTGGCGAAGCCCTTGATCGCCGAGTACTGGTGCATCGGCGCGACCACGACGCGGTTCTTGAGCGCGAGCCCGCGAATGGACAGAGGGGTAAACAGGAGCGGTTGGGTCATGGGTGCGGCCTTTCTCGGTTTGCCTGCATTGTCGCCAGAAATCCGCGTCGCCGCGCCGTTACCGTTGAAACAGTCGCCGCAAGCGGTGTTTCGCACTGCGTGTCGAAACGAGGCTGGCGCCTTCCAGCCGGCGCAGGCACCATCGTCCCTCACGCTTGCGCACGGACAATGAAAACCACCACGCACCAACTCGTCGACGAAACCATCAAGCCCGGCGGCCACTGGTCCGGCGTCGTCCCCAAGGGCGCGATCCTGCGCCTCACCGACCTCGAAGGCCGTCAGGCGGTCGACTTCCTCTGCTACAACGCGAAGGACCCCAGCGACCGCTACTGCGCGGCCGACACGATGAAGATCTCCGGGCAACTCTTCGTCGGCAAGGGCACGAAGCTCTACTCGGACATGGGCAACGTGCTCTTCACCGTAACCGACGACACCTGCGGACGCCACGACACGATCGGCGGCTGCTGCAGCAAGGAGAGCAATTTCGTGCGCTACGGCGTGAAGGAAGGCCCGAACTGCCGCGACAACTTCCTGCGCGCCCTGTCCAAGTTCGGCCTCGGCAAGAAGGACATCGTCGCGAACCTGAATTTCTTCATGTACGTGCCGGTCACGCCCGAAGGCGGCATGGCGATCGTCGATGGGCACTCGAAGCCAGGGGACTACGTCGACCTGCGCGCCGAGATGGACGTGCTTGTGGCGCTGTCGAACTGCCCGCAGATGAACAACCCGGCCAACGATTACAACCCGACCCCGATCCGGGTCGAAGTCCGCAGCAAGGGGCGCCCGGCCTGATCGAACGAATCGCTCGACAGCCTTTCGCACTTCGGCCTGATTCTGCCCCGCACCGTTTGTCCGGTGGATCAGGCGGCCAGATCGGCCAGCCATTGCGCCGCCGGACGCACGGCAACAGCGTCCCGATCAAACGCATGCCTGGCATGACGCACGAGTTGGACGGCTTGCGCGTCCGGATGAGTCTGCGCCATCTGCCTGAGCGAAAAAGACGGCTTGGACTCTGACCATTTCACCTCGACGAAGTGCGTTGCGTCCCCGGTGGCGTTGATCAGCACGAAGTCGATCTCCTTGCCACCGGTCGTGCGAAGGTAGTTCAGTTCGACTTCTTCGCCGGTGCTGTCGGCCAGAAAACAGGCGTGCTTGAGCAGGTGTGTGGCCACCAGGTTCTCGAACTGTGCGCCGGGTTGTTCGTCTGGGGTGGTGTTCTGGACATAGGCCCAGTCATAAAAGTAGAGCTTCGGCGCCTTGGCCTGCGCCCGCGCAATGTTGCGGTGGTAGGGTCGCACAAGAAATACGATGTGCAACGCCGCCAGAATATCCACGTAGCTGCGAACCGTGTTCGGCGCAACCGAGAGGTCACGCGCCAGCGATTCGAACGACAGCGGGCTGCCGGTGCGCCGGCGCAGCAACTCCACCAGATTGCGCATGGCCCGTACCTCATGAATGCGGCTGAATTCCATGACGTCCTCACGCACGAGGTCCGTGAAGTACTGGTTTTGCCAACGTTTGCGCCCAGCGTCGGAGGCTTCGAAAAGCGCCTCTGGAAAGCCGCCAAAGCGCATCAGGGCCTCGAGCGCTTGATCGGCGTCAGTTCCGCTTTGTGCGCAAAGTTCGCGTACCGAGAATGGATGCAGGCGCCATCGATGATAACGCCCGGCGAGCGATTCCCCGGACTGGCGAAAAGTGTCCAGCCGCGCGCTACCGGTCACCAGCAGCGCTTGCGACGCGGGTTTGGTGTCCACGATCCCTTTGAGATAGGGCTTCCACCGGGACATGGAATGGATTTCGTCGAGCACCACATAGTCGTGGCTGGGTGCCCAGTCGGCCCGTTCGATGCGCTCACGGTCAGCGATTGAGTCGTAGTTCAGATAGATCGGGCGCTTGAATTGCGTGTTCAGATCGCGCGCCATTGTGGTCTTCCCGACCTGACGCGGCCCGGTGACGATGACCATGCGCTTTTGCAGGTCTTGAGCAATCAGCGCGCTTAGATATCGACTCATTCGGATATTTTATCGATAATTTGAAGAAACATCGTGATATTTCCGCAAAATTATGCAGATTTATTCATTTAAAGATTCTTTGGGAAACACCTCTCTTTCAGGGTCGATGGCCTGCTCAGGCGGGCTGCGCCGCGCCCGCGCGCGACAAGTCTTTTGCCATCGACTCGAGGCGCGGCGAAACCGCGATCCGGCGCTTTTTCGCGTACGCCTCGTGGTTGCGCTCGACCTCGGCCAGCTTGTAGACGTAGTTCACCATCAGCCCGGCCGAGCGGAGCATGCCGGCCCCAGAGGTGTCGCCAAGCCAGTTGATGCGCTCCATGCGAGCGCCGTTCGAAAGGTGAAAGCGCGCCACCGGATCGAGCGGTTCGTCGCCTTGCTTGGCGCGCAGGAGGTAGTACGCGCACAACTGAAGGAGCGGTTCCTGGAGCGCGCGGCCGGCCGCGGCGCCCTCCAGCGCCTGCGGCGTCCCCGCGTCTGCAAACAGCGCCTCCAGCTGCCGGCCGCTCCTGCCGCTGCCCAGATTCGAAGCGCCGGTGGCCAGCCATTTTCGAAACCCCGGAATGGGCGAGAGGGTAGCGAAAGTCTCCAGGCGGGGAAACTCGCGGCCGAGGTCTTCGGCCACCTGCTTGATCAGGAAGTTGCCGAACGAAATTCCGCGCAAACCTTCCTGGCAGTTGGTGATCGAATAGAAGATCGCGCAATCGGCCCGCGCGCTGTCGGAAATCGGCGAATCCGGGTCGAGCAGGGGTTGCACTTTCGCGCTCATGCCCCGGGTGAGCGCCACCTCGATGAAGATCAGCGGTTCCTCGGGCAGCGTCGGGTGAAAGAAGGCGTAGCAGCGCCGGTCGGCCTGCAGGCGCCGGCGCAGGTCCGTCCACCCCTGGATCTGGTGCACGGCCTCGTAGCGGATGAGTTTCTCCAGCACGATGGCCGAAGTGCGCCAGTCGATTCGCTCGAGCGTGAGAAAACCCCGGTTGAACCAGGACGACAGCAGGTGCACGAGGTCGGCGTCGCACCCGGCCCATTGGGGGCGCGTTCGCAGGCCTAATAGCAGGCGCCTGCGCATCTCCACCAGCGTCGCGGTGCCGCCGGGGGCCATGTTCAAGCGCCGGAACAACTCCTGCCTCGGGGCCTCGACGACGTGCTGGAGCCGGATCAGGTGGGCCTGCGATGGCTCGCTGCGGTAGGCGTCGGCAGCGCGGCCGACGAGTTCCGGATCGGGCGAAAACTCGCTCGCGAGCAGGTCGAAGAACGCCTCGAGCGATGCGCCCTCGAGGCCCTGGTAGGCCGCCAGCGCTTCGCGCGCGAGCGAGGCGCCCGACGCTTCGCCGCGCTCCGAGAGCAGCGCGCGGCACAGCTCGATCGCATTTCGCGTCTTGCGGGCATCGACGGGAGGCACGGCGCCCGGCTTGGCCGTCGTTTCGCCGAACAGGCGCTTGAGGAAACCGGGTTTGTTCACTTCAGATTCCCGCCGTGTCCCGGACGCCTTGCTTCAGGAACAGGAATTCGAGCAGCCTTTTCCTGTAGGCAACATAGCGCGAATCGCCCGCGAGGCCGATCCGCTCGCGCGGCCGCTCGAGGTCGATCCGGATGTCTTCGCCGATCGTGGCTTTCGGGCCGTTGGTCATCATGACCACGCGGTCGGCAAGCAGGATCGCCTCGTCGACGTCATGCGTCACCATGACCACCGTCGGGTGTGCCTGCTCGACGATGCGCATGAGTTCGTCCTGCAACGAAGCGCGGGTCAGGGCATCGAGCGCACCGAACGGCTCATCGAGCAAGAGCACGCGCGGTTCGATGGCGAGCGCGCGCGCGATGCCGACCCGCTGCTTCATTCCGCCGGATATTTCGAACGGATACTTGCCGGCCGCTTCTTCGAGGTGGACCAGATTCAGCGCGGCCTCGGTGCGCCGGCGCAGCGCCGCGGCGTCCTCGCGCGCGCCGAACACGCGCCGCACGCCGAGGTGCACGTTCTCGAAGCACGTCATCCACGGCAGCAGCGAGTGCTGCTGGAACACCACGCCCCGGTCCGGGCCGGGCCCCACGATCAGGCGCTCATCGCAATAAAGCTCGCCTGTGCTCGGGGTATTCAATCCCGCGATCAGGTTGAGCAGCGTGCTCTTGCCGCAACCCGAGTGCCCGACGAGGCAGACGAACTCCCCCGCCGCGATGTCGAGATCGATCTTGTCGATTGCGTGAAACGGCCCCTTCTTGGTCGTGAAGACGACCGACACGCCCTTGACCTTCAGGGAAGAGCTCATTGCCGGGTCATTCCTGGAACGCCAGCAGGCGCGTGATCTGTGCCAGCAGGACATCGAGCCCCAGCCCGACCAGGCCGATCAGCACGATCGCCGTGATCATGCTGGCGATCTGCAGGTTGTTCCACTCGTTCCAGATGAAGTAGCCGATGCCCGACTGGCCGACCACCATCTCGGCGGCCACGATCACGAACCAGGCGGTGCCGATCGAGATGCGCATGCCGGTGAGGATCATGGGCACCGCGGCGGGAAAAACAATATGGCGGATGCGCGTCCAGACACTGAGGCCGAGCACTCGCGATACGTTGAGCCAATCCTGCCGGACCGCCGAAACGCCGAATGCCGTGTTGATCAGCAACGGCCACACCGAGCAGATGAAGATGATGAAGATCGCCGAAGCGCCGCTATCCTTGAAGGTGTAGAGCGCAAGCGGCATCCAGGCCAGCGGCGACACGGGCTTGAGCACCTGGATGAACGGGTTGAGCGCCGCGTACAGCTTGGGCAGCAGGCCGATGGCAAAACCCAGCGGCACCGCAACGAACACGGCAATGGCGTAGCCGCCCAGTACGCGCGCAAGCGAATGCGCGAGGTGCCAGCCGATGCCCAGGTCGTTGGTGCCGTGGCGGTCGAAGGCATGACTCAGCAGCTCGCCGGAACGCCGGACAACGTCCATCGGGGTCGGCATCGCGGACTGGCCTTGCGCCGGGCCGCTCTGGCCGATCAGTTTCGCGTACTCCGGGTCGACCGGCGCCTGGCTCGCCGCGCCTCCCCCGGTCGCCAGATGCCAGACCAGGACAAACGCGGCAAACAGAAGCAGCGAGAGCACCCAGGGTCGCTCGAACAAACCTTTCATGCGTTCAGGCCTTGCCTATCTGACGCTTGAGGTACTCGTCGGGGCGGTTCGAGTCGAACTCCTTGCCGAGAATCGTTTCCTTGCGGAACCCGGGAGCCGGCGCCTGCGCCCCGAGGTCGGCCATCAAGCGTTTGGCGTCGGTGGCCAGCATCACCTGCTCGGCGAGCTTCTTGTAGTCGATGTCCTGCTTGAGCATGTTCCAGCGGCGCAGCTGGGTCATCATCCATACCGCCATGGAGTAGTGCGGATAGGGCTGGAAGTCGACGCGATCGGGAACGTTCTTGATGTTGCCAAGGCCGTCGGCGTACTTTCCGGTGATGACCTGGTCGACCACCGTTTCGGGCTGGTTCAGGTAATTGGGCTGCGCGAGGATCTTCGCCATGCCCGCGCGATTCTTCGGCTCCGACACGTGCAGGCTGGCGCCGATGATGGCGCGATAAAACGCGAGGAAGGTGTTGGGATTCTGCTTGATGAAGGCTTCGCTGCCGGTCACCGAACAGCACGGGTGACCCTTCCAGATATCGCGTGAAAGAAGGTGGATGAACCCGGCCCCCTCGTAAACCGCACGCTGCCCCCCGGGTTCCCCGCCAAAGAACCCATCGACGTTGCCGGTGCGCAGGTTGGACACATACTCGCTGGGCGGCACTACGCGGAAAGAGACGTCCTTGTCCGGATCGAGGCCGTTCTCGGCAAGGTAGTAGCGCAGTTGCAAGGCCTGATGCGAGGTATCGAACGGGATCGCGAACTTGAACCCTTTCCAGTTCTTCGGATTGCGATTGTCCTTGTGCTTCATCGCCAGCACGAGAGAATTGCCGTGCTGGTTCAGGATCGTGAGCACGCGGGTCGGCACCGGGGCCGACCCAAGCCCGGCCGACATCGTCAGTGCCACCGGCATGACTTGCTGCGAAAAGTCGAGCTCGCCATTGATCATCTTGTCGCGGATCAGCGCAACGCCCGCGATCTTCTGCAACTTAACGTCGAGGCCCTGGCGGCTGAACAGGCCAAGCTGCTCCGCGTAGATCAGCGGCGTGGCGCAGGTGATCGGCAGGAAGCCGACATTGAGCGCCTTCTTTTCGATCGGACCCGGCTTGCGGGTTTCCTGGGCGAACGCCTTGAGCGAATCCAGGGGGATCATCGCCGAGACCGCGGTCAGGGCGGTACCGGCGCCTACGGCCTTGAGGAATTTGCGGCGAACCGCGGGATCCGGAAACATCCCGGTGAAGATCGCTTCATCCATTCCCGCGGAGAGCGCCTTTTCCTCGCCGTTCGAACCCTGCGCCAGCGCCCGCAGTTCCGGCGCCGAGTGGTTCCGTCCGCAAACGCAGTGACCGAGTGAGTGCCGCATTGCGTTCGACACGCCGTCGACCGTCGGTTTCTTGCTCATGGCTGGCTCCTGGGAATAGTGGATTTGAGGGTGATCATTTCATTGCCAACAGTTGGGCTGGCGGCTCGGAGGCCGGACGAGATTCCATTTCAGGCAGGTCCAGCGAGCGCTCTTCGAAATAGGCCGGCGAGCGCGCCGTGCGGTCCACCGTCAGCTTGAACACGTCGAACCGGTTGTAATAGCCTACGACATCGTGAAACTGCTTGGGCTCGACGCAGAGCCCTACGTCGATGTCGGCGTAGAGGATGCCCTCCTCGTCACGCCGCACCTCGCTCACCGGCGTGCCGTCCGGCCCGAGAATGATGGAAATGCTCCTCGGCGTGTTGTCTAGGATGGCCGCCACCTTCGGGTCGCCGGCGGCCACTGCGTCCCGCGTGGCCGGATCGAAAAACGCCGAAGCCACGATGTTGAATACCTTGCCCTCGAACGAATGCGCGCCAGCGCGGATCCGGATCGCCGATTCGATGTCGTAGGCACCGGCCTCGCCGGGCGGACGGGTCGGCCAGATCGGAGGGTAAGACGAAATATGCACCTGCTCGCCCTGCGCGATCAGCGCGTAGCGCGCCAGGGGATTGGTGTTCTCGCCGCAGATCAGCATGCCTATCCTGCCGACATCGGTTGCTGAAACGTTCAGGCCCCGCCCGTCGCCCGGCGCCCAGACCAGTTTTTCATAAAAGGTCGGCACCAGCTTGCGGTGATGGTTGAGGATGCGGCCGTGATCCCCAATGAGCACATTGCTGTTCCAGACGCAGCCCAGGCTCGCTTCGGTCCCTTCGTTCAGGCCCATCGATACGAACACCTTGTTGGCACGGGCGGCCTGCGCGATCCGCGCGATTTCGGGGCCCGGCACGCGGATCGCCGCCTGCATCAGGCGGCGGAAAAAATCGTGGTTCTCGATCGGGGCGCGCACCGCAGTCCAGATCGGAAAAGCCGGGATGAAAGTCTCCGGGAAAGCGATCAGGCGCGCCCCGTTGCCGGCCGCCTCCTTGATCAGCGCGCAGGCCTTGTCGACCGTCGCCCTGGTGTCCATGAAAACGGGGGCCACGTGCATCGCGGCAGCTTTGAATTTCGGGAGTGCGGTGGTCATTTCGAGGCGTCCTCTGTTCGATTCGGTGCTGCTTGCACTTCGATCCGGATTGAAAACCATTCGTTGCGCGCGCCGCTCGCGGGCTGTACCGCACCGTCGTTTGCTGTGGCCCGGCAAAGCAGGCCGTGTTCGCCGGGCGGCAGGTTCGCTTCGAGGCAAAACCGCTGCCAGGAAAAATCCACGCGGCGCTCCAGCTGCGCAATGCGCCAGTGCAGGCCGCCGTCCACGCTGACTTCCACCTGCGCGATGCCGCCGCCCGCCCAGGCCCAACCTTCGATCTTCTGCACTCCCACGGCAACCGGCACGGCGTCCTGGTGGGACACGATCAACGAATGCGGGGCGATCGCCCAGACCGGTTTCAGGTGGGTCCTGCCGCCGCTTTCGATCCGGTCGTTGTAGAGCGTGGTGGTGAAATGGCCGGGAGAGCGTTCCTCGCGCAGTTCAAGCCGGGTCAGCCACTTGGTCGAGTTGGTGCCGTAAAAGCCGGGCACGATCAGGCGCGCGGGGCCGCCACGCTCGGGCGAGAGCGGTTCGCCGTTGATCCGCGTTGCGATCAAAGTCTCCGCCCCAAACGCTTTCTCGATCGGCAGGTCCTTCTGGTAGTACGGGTGGTGAACGCCATTGAACGTGCCGCTGTCGGCGCCCCTTGACCAGACGTAGCGGGCTTGCGGCAGGACGCCCGCGATGGCGAGCACCGCCGCCAGCGAAACGCCTTCCCACTCCACGTTGCCGACCCGGCGCACCGGTTTGTCGGGGAACAAGGGGCTACCAGCACACTCGTGCGCGGCGACAATGCGGAGGGCGGGCAGTTCCCGAAGCGCAGCCCAGGTCAACGTCGCCGGCCTCTCAACCAGGCCGCCGATCTCGAGCGACCATGGTTTTGCCGACATGTCCGCCACGCCCAGATGCACCACGTAGAACATGTCGGTCAGCGGGGTCATGAAAGACTGCAACGCCGCGACCGGCGGCTGGTGCAGCTCGAACCCGGAGCGCAACATGCCCACTGGAGCATCGCCGCCGGAGGTCTCAGCCTTCATGCCGCCGCGCCCGGTCTCACACCGGCATTTTCGACAGATCGTGCCGCACCGGCATGTTCTTCGCCAGGTCTTCCTTGGGGATCTTCTTCTTGACCTCGAAGCGTCCGTTCTCGATGAGGCTGATATAGCAATCGAGGATGCCGCTGTGGTCTTCCTTGCGCAGCAGCTTGTCGCCCTGCGGATGGCCGAGCGAATTCTTCATCGGCAGGCCCTCGAGCGCGCGGATCACGCCCTCGGTGTCCTTGCGCGTCTTGTAGCCCGAAGTCTCGATCGCCGCCTTGAGCGTGTACAGGTCCTCCCACGATTGCCAAGCGTGGCTCTTGGCCATGATGCGCTTGGAGCCGGCCTCGCGCGCGTCGATGTCGTCGAGTTCCATGATCTTGTTGTGCTCTTTGTGGAACCCGTCGTCCTTGTACTTCAGCATGCGCGGGAAATTCTCGAGGATGTAGACGCCTTCGGCCGCGCCCTCGATGTCGGCGGGCGCGATCGCCTCGAGCGTCCCGCTGACCGAGTACATCTTGGCTCGCTTGCCGATCCCCATCGATTTGGACTGGGTGTAGAAGGCCACCGACAGGGACCCGAAAAAGATCGAGAACACCACCTGCGTTTCGGCCGGGATCTGGGTGAGGTAGGGCACGAAGTCCTTCGCGTCCAGCGGCACGGGGATGTTGCCGACCACCTTGCCGCCGAGTTTTTCCACGATCACCTTGGTTTCCTGGAAGTGGCTTTGGCCCCAGGCGTAGTCGGCGTAGATGACGGTCCAGTTCTTGCCGAGGTTCTCCATGCACCAGGGCACCCCAGCCGCCGCGATCGAATACGTATCCATGCCGGTGCGAAAACTGTAGCGCGTGCCTTTGCTGCCCGTCGCCTCGGTCGCCTCACCCATGGACATGTAGATGGTCTTGAGTTCGGTCGCGATCGGTATCGCGGCGAGCATCACGCCCGAGTGCACCGACCCCATCACGAACTCCGCGTTCGCGCGCTGGATCAGGTTGCGCAGCTTGCGCGCCCCGGAGGCCGGGTTCGACTCGGTATCCTCGGTGGCCAGCACGACCTTGCGCTTTGCGATGCCGCCGCCCTGGTTGATCAGGTCGACCGCTTTCCTTGCGGCCTTGTCGTGCCAGTAGCCCCACGAGGCGAAGCCGCCAGTCAGCTCGACGTGGTGGCCGATGACGATCGGGCCGGCCGGCGCCTGCGCGAACAGGTCCTTCATGATGGTGAGGTTGGCCACGCCGGTAGCCGCGCCACCGGCCAATGCGTACTGCAGGAAGCTGCGGCGATTGACTTTCGGGTCGTTGCTGTTTTCCATGTTCGCTCTCCTGGCGTTTCGGTTACAAAGAAAGCCCGAGGTAGCGGTGCACTATCTCGGGATGCGTCTTTAGCTCGTGCGACGGGGCGCTGTGGACCACGGCGCCCTTTTCCATGATGAACACGCGCTGGCAAAGCTTCAATGCGGTCTGCACGTTCTGCTCGACCAGGAGGACCGAAATGCCCGACTGGTTGATCAGGTGGATCTCGCGCCGGATTTCGGAAACCAGGATCGGCGCAATCCCTTCCGTGGGCTCATCGAGGATGATCAGGCGGGGCCGCATCATCAGGCAGCGCGCAATGGCCAGCATCTGCTGCTCGCCGCCCGAGAGGGTGCCGCCGGCCTGCTTCAGGCGTTCCTTGAGCCGCGGGAAGCGTCCGAATACGTACTCTTCGCGCTCGCCGTCGGACTTGCCCGGCAAGCCGATGCAGAGGTTTTCGTGGACCGTGAGGTTCGGGAATATGCCGCGCCCTTGCGGCACATAGCCGATGCCCTTGCGCGGCACCTCGTGCGGCGGGCACTCCGCCAGATCCTCGCCGTCGAATTCGACCCGTCCGCGGCCACGGACGGCCAGGCCCATGATCGCGCGCAGGGTGGTCGTCTTGCCGACCCCGTTGCGGCCGAGCAACGCCACCGATTCTCCGGTGGCCACCTCGAGCGAGACGCCCTGCAGGATATGCAGCTTGCCGAAGTGAACGTGCACGTCGGTGAGCTTAAGCACGCGCGGGCTCCTCGGTGTAGTCCTCGTCTTCGGGCCGGCCCAGGTAGGCTTCGCGCACTTCTTCGTTGGCGGCGATCTCCTTCGGGCTGCCCGAGGCAAGAATCGCCCCCTGCGCCATCACGGTAATGTCGTCCGCGATCTCGAACACGACCTCCATGTCGTGCTCGATGATCACGATGTCGATCGTCTGGGCCAACTCACGGATCTTGACCACGGTGCGTTCGGTCTCGGCCGGACTCATGCCGCAAATCGGCTCGTCGAGCAACAGCAGCCTGGGATCGGCCGCGATCGCCATGCCGATCTCGAGCAACGCGACATCGCCGTAGGACAGCGTGCCCGCCTGCCGGTCCGCGAGCCGGGTCAGCTCGAGTTGCTCGAGCACCCGTTCGACTTTCTCGCAGGTGTCGCGGTAGCTCGAGGTCGAGCGGAACGGGTTCATCACGCCGCGCTTCGCCTGCGCGGTGATCCACAGGTTCTCGGACACGGTGAGCTGCTGGAATACGCTCTTCACCTGCAGCGTGCGAGAAATCCCGAGCCGGCTGATCCGGTGCGGTCTGAGGCGGCTGATCTCCTGACCGGCAAAGAACACGCGCCCTTCGTCCGAAGGCAGGAAACCCGAGATCAGGTTGAACAGGGTGGTCTTGCCGGCGCCGTTCGGGCCGATGATCGCGTGCAGCCGCCGCGGCGCGAAGGCGAGCGTCACCCGATCGACGGCGGTCAGGCCGCCAAACCGTTTGGTCAGGCCTTCGATCCTCAGGATAGGTTCGGCCGCCCTGCCTGCGCTCGAGGGGCTCATGACTTCGGCGCGCTCCAGCGATCGAGCAGGTCGCGCCACAAGCCGACCACGCCTCTGGGTGCGTAGATCACGATCAGGATCGCCACCGCGCCCACGATCAGAGAGTGGTGCTGCCAGTGGGTCGACACGACTTCGCGGATCACGATGAACAGGCTGGTCCCGACCAGCGGCCCCAGCAAGGTGCCGGCGCCGCCGACGATGGTCCACACCACCGCTTCGCCGGACACGTGATAGAACATGTAGGTCGCCGAGGCATAGCGCCCGAAGAACGCGAACAGCGCGCCCGAAAGTCCGGCGAGGAAACCGGCGATTACGAAGGCGATCAGGCGCAACCAGTACACGTTCAGGCCGATCAGGGATGCGCGCACGTCGTTGTCGCGGATCGCCATGAAAGCCTTGCCCAGCGGGCTGCCGAGCAGGCGGCGCATCGCATAGAGACAGGCCGCCACCGTAAACAGGATGAACAGGTACTGGAACGCCTCCTGCGCGAAGCCCCATTCCGATGCGCCGAACCTGAAGGTGGAAGGCAAGGTAAAGCTGATGCCGTCGTCCCCGCCGGTGAGCGGCTTCATCGTCAGCGCCAGAAAATAGAAGATGAGCGAGAACACCACCGTGATGATCGCGAAGTAGTGCCAGGTCAGGCGCACCGCGAAGACCCCGGCGACAAACGCCATGGCGACGGGCGCGGCGACCCCGAGCCCGAGGGCCGGCCAGAATCCCAGTCCCAGTTTTTCCACGCCGATGGCCACGCCGTACATGCCGAAACCGAAAAACAGCGCCTGCCCGAACGACAGCAGGCCCACATAGCCGAACAGCAGGTTGACGCTCGAGGCGAACAGCGACCAGATGAGGATCTCGGCGATCACGTTGACCCAGAAGCGGTCGGCGAGCGCCGGGATCAGCCACGGCACGGAAAGGAGGAAAGCGCCCGTTCCCCACAACAGTCCGCGCTCGATCGTCGTGCGCGCGATCACTTGGTCAATCCCTTGAACAAACCCTGCGGACGCAGCAGCAGCACCGCGCTCATCAGAACGAGCGAGGCGATTCGCGCCACCGTGGGCGTCGCGAAACTGGAAATGATGCCCTCCAGAAACGCGAGCAGGACGGCCGCTGCCGCGGTGCCCGGCAGGTTGCCCAGACCCCCGATGATCACGGCCATGAAGCAAAACGGCAGCACATCGACGCCAGCGCGGAAATCCACCGTGGTGATCGGCGAGGCCACCACGCCGCCGAGCGCGGCGAGCGCGAAGCCCAAGCCGAAGGTCACCCTGTACACGCGCTGCGCGGGGATGCCCATCGCGGTCGCGGTTTCCGGGTCATGCCGCACCGCGCGCATCCACGTGCCCAGCTTGGTGTGATGCAGAAACAGGAAAAATGCCGCCAGCGCGAGGATCGACACCGCGGCCGCGAACAGGCGATAGATCTCGTAGTCGATCCCGAACAGGTCGAAGGTGCCGCGAATCGGCGGCAGGATGCGGCGCGGCGTCGGCCCGAACGTCATGCGCACGACTTCCTGCAGGATCATCGACAGGCCGAAGGTCGCGACGATCGACAACGCGGCAGCGTTGCGGATCGGCTGCAGGACGATGCGCTGGATGAGGGCCCCGAGCACGAATCCCACCAGCGGCGCGAGCAGGAACGCCGGCCAGAAACTGCCGGTCGTGGTCAGCACCGTCCAGGCGATGACGGTGCCGATCATGAAGAAATCGCCGTGCGACAGGTTGATGATGTCGAGCAGGCCGAAAATCACCGACAGCCCCAGCGCGATCAACGCAATGATCAGGCCCCAGACCAGCCCGTTGATCGACAGCGCGATGAGGGTGTTGGTCATCGGGCGTTGGGGTCGGCTGCGATGGGAGAGGGCCGGCTCATGTCCAGTCAGACCCCGAGGCGGACCGCAATGCGCTTGCACGTTTCGGAGCGCGCAAGGAGCATCTTTTGCGCGCGTTGCGTCACTGCTTCGAGGACCGCCGCAGGCGCTGTTCCCGGCGAACCGCTCTTGAACGGCGGCGCAGGCGAATACTCCATGTAGAGCTGGATCTCCTGCGCGGCCTGTTCCCCGCGCAGCAAAGCCACGAGCGCGAGCGCACCGTCGATTCCGGAGGTCACTCCGCCGCAGGTCACCCGGTTACGGTCGACCACCACGCGCTGATCCACATGCACCGCGCCCAGGTGCGCCAGAAGCGACACCGCAGTCCAGTGCGTCGTGGCGCGGTATCCCTTGAGCAGGCCGGCCGCGCCCAGGATCAGCGCCCCGGTGCACACCGACACCACGTACTTGGCGCGCTCACCCTGCTCGCGCACATAGTCGATCACTTCGGCGTCTTCCATCAACGCCTGCTGGCCGTAGCCGCCGGGCACCACCAATACATCGAGCGGCGGCGCAGCCTTGAGAGTTGCCGTTGGTTGCAGCACCAGGCCCATCATGTCCTTGACGGGCGCGGTGTTTTTCCACAGCAGGTGGACGGTCGAGTCCGGCATGCGCGACAGGACTTCGAACGGGCCGGTGAAATCGAGCTGGTCGAGCTCGGGGAACAGCAGCAGCCCGACGTTCAGATGCCCGCTTGCAGTCGTGTTCAACATTTACAGCG
Source organism: Betaproteobacteria bacterium (assembly GCA_947482825.1). GTDB lineage: Bacteria > Pseudomonadota > Gammaproteobacteria > Burkholderiales > SG8-39 > SZAS-79. Next base: position 26,303 of record CANKMT010000068.1, read on the forward strand.
CCTCCAAGGTTTCATGCAGGACCCTTTCGGAGTGCGACTCGGGCCGGCAGAACGCTCAATGGGCCACGATAGGCGCGACCGACCACGCGCACAATCCGCGAAAATTGCAGAGCCCCGTGCAAAAATGCACGGTGTCCGGGCAACCCGGTCCGCAGCACTCAGGCCGACTTGCCCTGCAGGTAGGCGGCGTCCGCTTCGACCTCCCGGCGGATGAACTCCATCAGCGCGACGATTTTCGGGCGCTTGCGCGAATGCTCGTGGGTGGAGAGCCACAGGTCGCGCCGCACCTCGACCTCGCCGTGCAAAACAGGGCGCAGACGCGTGTCCCCCAGCGCCGTGAAGCTCGGCAGCAGCACAATGCCCAGCCCGCCGGCGGCGGCGCTCTGATGCGCGGACATGCTGGTGCTGCGAAACACGATGTTCGGCGCCGCGACCGCATCGCGCAGCCAGCGAACGGCGGGGATCGACACCAGCTCGTCGATGTAGTCGACGAAGACGTGCTGCTTGAGGTCGGTGGCGGCCGCAGGCGTGCCGTGCCCGGCCAGATAGGCCTCGCTCGCGTACAGGCGAAGCGAAAACCAGCCAATCTTGCGCACCACGACGCCGGGATTTTCCGGGCGCGTGAAGCTGAGCATGACATCGGCCTCGCGCCGCGTGAGGTCGCCCATTTGGGCGGAGGTCACGAGCTCGACCATCAGATGGGGATGCTGGGCCTTCAGCCGCGCCAGGCGCGGGGCGATGTAGAAGCTGCCGATGCCCTCCATCGTCACCAGCCTCACTGTTTCGACCCTGGCGTGCGCGATCCCGGCAGCGTCGGCGATGCCGTAAGCGCCGACTTCCATCTGCTCGGCATAGCGAACGAGGCGCTCGCCCATGGGCGTCAGCGTGTAGCCGCTGGCCGAGCGGTCGAACAGCTTTTCCTCCAGCACGGACTCGAGCTCCGCAATCCGGCGGCTGACCGTCGTGTGCTCGACCCCGAAGTGCCTCGCCACCACCGCAAGACGTCCGCGCCGCGCGAGTTCAAGAAAATACCGCAGGTCATCCCAGCTGAAAGCGGAGATCAGGCGGGTCGGGGCGGAGGCTTTCTTCAAGGTGCGCCAAGGATACGCCAGCGGCCCGGGGGCGAAACGGGGCTGGCGCCCGGCGCCGACCGTGGGCACCATGAAGCATGGTTTCCACCATGCCCTCCTTGACAGTGCAGTCCCAGGCGCGAGCGCCCCACCCATGACCAGCGAACCCGCGAACCTCTTCGACCCAGCCCACTTTGCCGGCGTAAGAAAGCCGCTGCTCGAGGCCGAGACCCTGCCGGTGTGGGCCTATACGTCGGAGGCTTTCTACAAACGCGAGGTCGAGCGCATTTTCATGAAGGTGTGGAATTTCCTCGGCCGCGGCGAGCAGGTGGCCGCGCCGGGCGACTTTTTCACCGCCACCTTCGCGGGTGTACCGCTCATCGTGTTGCGCGGCGAGGACGGCAAAGTGCGCGCGTTTGCCAACACCTGCCGCCATCGCGGCTCGGAACTGCTCGAAGGAAAAGGCAACTGCAAGGCGATCATCTGCCCCTATCACAGCTGGACGTACGGCCTGGACGGACGCCTCGTCGGCGCGCCCGAGATGGGCCAGACCGCGGGCTTCCGCAACGAGGACCACGGCCTGCTGCCGATCCGGCTGGAGACCTGGGCGGGATTCCTCTTCGTGTGTTTCGACCCGCAGGCGGCACCGCTTTCGCAGTACCTCGGGGGTCTCGTTGAAAAGGTCGCGCCCTACGGCCTCGGCGACATGGTGCTCGCCCGGCGGCGCGAGTACACGATGGAGTGCAACTGGAAGCTCTTCGTCGAGAATGCAAAAGAGTCTTACCACATCGCCACGGTGCACAAGAGCACGATCAACAAGTACGCCTCGGCGCGTTCCTCGGGCTACTGGGTCGAGGAAGCAAAGGGGGAATACTGCGTCACCTTCGCGAAGCACGAGGGCAGCATGGCGCTGCTCCAGGGCGACTCGGGGTTCCCGCTGATCGAATCGCTCGAAGGCCTGCGCGAGGCCGGCGGCACCTGCGCGCCGCTCATCTACCCAAGCACCTATCTGGCCTGCACCATCGACTGCGCGTGGTACCTGGAGCTGCACCCGATGGGGCCGAACCGCACCAAGCTCATCCACGGCAGCCTCTTCCCGCGCGAGCGCCTTGCGCGCGAAGATTTCGCGGAAGTCGCCGCGCACTACTACAAGCGCTGGGACATCACCACCGACGAGGACATCGTGGCCTCGGACCGGCAGCAGCGCGGCCTGACCTCGCCCCTGGCCATGCCCGGCCGGTTCTCGCACCGCGAGCCGCTGGTGCACACCATCGACAACTGGATCCTCGACCGCGTCCTCGGAGATTGACCATGAAAAAACTGCTCGCACTGCTCATCGCCTGCACGCTCCAGCCCGCACTTTCGCAGGACGCGTCGAAATTTCCGGAGAAAGCGATCCGGGTCGTCGTGCCCTTCGCGATCGGCGGGCCGACCGACGTGATGGCGCGCCTGGTCGCCGCAAAGATGTCCGAGAACCTCGGCCAGCAGCTCATCGTCGAGAACAAGCTCGGCGCCGGCGGAACCATTGCCGCGACCGACGTCGCCCGCTCGGCGCCCGACGGCTACACGCTGATGTTCCACAACGTGTCCACCGCGGCGATCAACCTGCATGTCTACAAGAAACTCGCCTACGACCCGGTCAAGGATTTCCAGCCGATCTCGCGCCTGGCGGACATCCCGAACGTGATGATCATCAACAAAGACATCCCGGCCAGGACCCTGCGCGAGTTCATCGCCTATGTGAAAGCCAACCCGGGCAAGCTCAACTACGCCTCGTCCGGCAACGGCACGATCTTTCACCTGACCGGCGAAATGTTCAAGCAGATGGCCGGGGTGCAGATGACGCATGTGCCCTACAAAGGCACCTCGCTCGCGCAGGTCGACCTGCTGGGCGGCACCGTGGCGATGATGTTCGACAACATGCCCGGCCAGGTGGAGAACATCCGCAGCGGCCGGGTCACCGGCCTGGGCGTGACCACCGGCGTGAGGGTGCCCGTGGTTCCGGATGTACCCACGCTGATGGAGGCCGGGTTGCCCGAGTTCAAGAACGCGAGCTGGTTCTCGTTCTTTGCAAGGGGCGGCACGCCGCGCGAGGTGATCAAGAAACTTGAAATCGAAGCCGTGCGGGCCGTGCTCGACCCGATCGTCACGGCGCGCATCCGCTCGCTGGGCGCGATTCCGGTGGCCTCGACGGCCGAAGAGCTGGACAAGTTCTGGAAGTCCGAGATCGAGTACTGGCGGCCGATCGTGACCCGGCTGAATCTCCAGCTCGACTGAAATGCTAGTCCTGATGCCGATGCCGGTGATGAAGATCCGGCCAATGCGGATGGGCGTGGTCTAGCGGCGCATGCCGGTGGCGATGGCTGTGCCGCACGTCCGCGGCCTGCCCGGCGTGCTCGTGGTCATGGTGGCCGTCGTCGTGGCGATGCTCGTGTTCGTGTTCCTGGGCCTCGTGCGAGTGCCGGTGGGCATGGCGGTCGAGCGTGAGCAGCGTGATCGCCCCAACGAACAATGCGGCGGACACGGCATGGACAGCCTGTAACCTCTCGCCCAGCATCACGACCGAAAGCGCAACTCCGAAGAAGGGCGCGCTCGAGAACACGACCTGCGCACGCGTGGCCCCGAGCGACTGTGCCGACATGATGTAAAGGACGATGCTCGCGCCGTACGCGAGCGCGCCGACCGCCAATGCGATCGACGTCGATCCGGGGCCCGCGTCGAACGGATCGAAGGTGAGTCCCAGCGCGAAGTTCGTCGAGCCGGCGACGAGCCCCTTCCAGAAAGTGCTCTGGCCGGGCGTGATGCCGTCGATCAGCGCGGTGAGGTGATTGTCCAGGCCCCAGCAGGCGCACGCCGCCAGCACGAGCAGCGCCGCGCCAAAAAGCGCGGCCGAGAACAGCGCGAGGATGACGGCGCGAACGTTCATGCCGCCGGGCAACTCATTTCACGACGAAGCGCACAGTGATGGCCTTGGCCTCGGGAGTATCGATCGCCGCGACCGCCTTCGCTCCGCCGCCCAGCTTCACGCCCTTTGCGACCAGCAGATTCTCGCCGGAAGGCAGTAACGAAGCCTCGGCTTTTTCGGTGCCCTGCAGGACGACCAGCTTTCCGGTCATGCCCGCCGTCGGCACGGGCTTGCCGTGGTTGTCCACGTGGATCACGGCATCTTGCCCCCGCTGCACGAGTTCGTACTGCACGTCGTTCACCGTGCGCACGACCCCGCCGTGCCGGGCGGGCGCCTCGTGTGCAAATACAGGCGCTTGGACCAGGAGAACACCCGTGCCAAATGCGGCAACTGACAGGAATCGTTTGAATTTCATTTGTAGCGCTCCTTTCGGTGGCTTTGAAGTTTGGCATTCAACGAACATTGGCGTGCGTCAATAGACCACCTGTTCGGCGCCGGGTTCGGCCGCCTCTTCCAACAGGCGGCGGACCGGCCGCTCGCCGAACAAACGGAACATCAGCGGCGTGAGCAGGGTATCCAGCAGAGTCGAGCTGATGAGCCCGCCGAAAATCACGACCGCCGCGGGATGCAGGATTTCCTTGCCGGGCGCGTCGGCGGACAACAGCAGCGGGGTGAGCGCGAATGCGGCCACGAGCGCGGTCATCAGCACGGGGGTGAGCCGCTCGAGCGACCCGCGCACGATCATGGACTCGCCGAATCGCTGGTCCTCGAACCGGCACAGGTTGATGTAGTGACTCACCTTGAGGATCCCGTTGCGCGTGGCGATTCCCGCCAGCGTGATGAATCCCACCATCGAGGCCACCGACAGGCTCACACCGGCGATCCACATCGCCGCGACGCTGCCGACGAGGGCCAGCGGAATGTTGGCCATGATGATCCCGGCCAGCACGAACGAGCGGTAGCGCGTATAGAGGACCACGAAAATCATCGCGAGCGACATGAGCGAAAGCCATCCGATCAGTCGGGCGGACGCCTCCTGTGCCTGCACCTGTCCCTCGAAGGCGACGAAGGTCCCCGGCGGCAGCGCAAGGGCCGCGATCGCCGCGCGGGTGTCGGCGACGACCTGCCCGGTGTTCCTTCCGTCCGTATTGGCGTAGACAACGATGCGCCTGCGGGCGTTTTCGCGGCCGATCTGGTTGGGGCCGTCGCGTTCTTCGATGGTCGCGATCGACGACAGCGGCAGGCGGCCCGCGGGCGTGTCGATGAGGGTGCGTGCGAGATCCTGCGGACTGCGCTGCGCGTCGGGCAGACGCAGGACGAGTTCATAGCGCCGCGCACCGTCGACGATCTGGGCGCCATGAGCGCCCTCGGTCAGCGCCTGGAGGATTCTTACCGCCTCACCCGGCGAAAGGCCCGCCTGCGCGACCTTGCGATGATCGATCCGGACCACGATCTGGGGCACCAGCACCTGCTTCTCGACCGTGATGTCGACCAGTCCGTTCACGGTCGAGAGCTTCTGGCGGAGCTGCCCGGCCACGCCGCGCAGCGCATCCAGGTCGTCGCCGAAAACCTTGAGCGCGATCTGGGCGCGCACGCCCGAAAGCAGGTGGTCGAGCCGATGTGAGATCGGTTGTCCTATGGCCACCGCGGCGGGAAGCACGGCGAGCCGGCCGCGAATGTCGGCCATGACCTGTTCACGATTGCGCGCGGAGCGCTTCAGGTCCACGTCGATCTCGCCAGCGTGCACGCCTTCCGCGTGCTCGTCGAGTTCGGCGCGGCCAGTGCGGCGTCCGACCTGCACCACCTCGGGCACTTCGGCGATCAGCTTTTCGGCCACTGCGCCAAACCGGCTTGATTCCGCCAGGGCGGTGCCCGGTTCGAACAGCAGCGAAATCACCAGCGAACCTTCGTTGAAGGCGGGCAAAAACGCGCGCGGAA
>CANKMT010000069.1 GCA_947482825.1 Betaproteobacteria bacterium
GGCGAGGCGATGGACCGGATCGTCGCCAATGGCTCGCCGCAGATCGCTTTGGAGCCGCAGCCTCTCCCCCCCGCGGTCGCGGCACTGCGCAGGCAGTATCCGAACGCCAACGACGACGAGTTGCTGCTGCGCGCCCAGTTGCCGGGCGCTTTCGTGGACGCGATGCTTGCGGCACAGCCGGTGGACCATGCCTACAGTGCAAGCATGCCTATCGTCGATCTGGTCAAAAAACTGCTTCAACGACGCAAGCCCGGCCGCGTCTATATCCGCAAAGGCGAGGTGGAAGTTTCCGTCACCTCCGCGGTCTGAAACCACTCGCAGTCTGAAACCACTCCATGGACCAATGAGCATGAGCGAACCGAAACTGACGCAGAAGGATGTCCAGGAAATCCTCGATCTGGTCGAATCCGCCGCGCACGTGGTCGACTTCAGCCTGAAGTATGGCGACGTCGAGGTGCGTGTCTCGCGCCGCGATCCGGCCGAGGGGATGCAACCCGCCGCAGCCAGTGCGGTGCCGGCCTCAACCGTGCGCCCCGATGTGCCCGCTGTGCCCGATGCGCCCGCTGCGCCGGCGAAGACGGCGACGACGGGTGCCGCGAAAGCCGCCGGAGTGCCACCCGGGATGGTGGCGATCAAGGCGCCGATGGTGGGGACTTTCTATCGCGCGTCCGCCCCGGGCGCTGCGCCGTTCGTCGAAGTCGGACAGAAGGTCACACCCGATTCGGTGGTCTGCATCATCGAGGTCATGAAGCTGATGAGCTCCATCTCCGCCGGGGTCGCGGGCTCGGTGAAGGAGATCCGCGTGGCCGACAGCGAACCGGTCCAGTTCGGCCAGGTGCTGATCGTGATCGAGCCGGACGCCTGACGCGCCGATGGCCGGGCCGTTGCGCAGGGTACTGGTGGCGAACCGCGGCGAGATCGCGCTGCGGGTGATCCGCGCCTGCCGGGAACTCGGGCTCGAGACCGTTGCCGTCCATTCGGAGGCCGACAGCGATTCGCTGCCGGTGCGCGCGGCCGACCAGGCGGTGTGCATCGGCCATGCCCCATCGGCAAAAAGCTATCTCGATCCGCGCGCCATCGTCGGCGCGGCCCTTGCCTATCGCGCCGATGCGATCCATCCGGGCTACGGCTTCCTGTCCGAGAAAGCGGCATTTGCCGAACTGTGCGCCGAACAGGGCATCACCTTCGTCGGACCGGACGCCGGGGTGATCGCGCAAATGGGCGACAAGATCGCCGCGCGCCGCGTCGCAAAAGCCGCCGGTGTGCCGACGACGCCCGGATCGGAGGGGGCCGTTGCCGATCGGGCGCAGGCCCTGAAGATCGCGCTGGAGATCGGATTTCCGGTGCTGCTCAAGGCGGCCGCGGGGGGCGGCGGCCGGGGAATGCGCATCGTGACCCGAGCCGAAGACCTCGAACGCCTGCTCGGGGAGGCGATGGGCGAGGCGGCGGTGGCGTTTGGCGATCCGGCGATCTACGTCGAGCGTTACCTGACCAACGTGCGCCACATCGAGATCCAGGTGCTGGGCGACGGCGAGCATGTGGTGCATCTTGGGGAGCGCGATTGCTCGGTGCAAAGGCGCAACCAGAAATTGGTCGAGGAAGCGCCCTCGCCCGTTCTCGATGCCGAGCTGCGTCGCCGCATCGGCGAGTCTGCCGTCGCGCTGTGCCGCCAGGTGGGTTACAAGAGCGCGGGCACGGTCGAATACATCCTCGACCAAAACTCAGGCGAGTTCTATTTCATGGAAATGAACACCCGCATCCAGGTCGAGCATCCAGTCACCGAAATGGTCACCGGCGTTGACCTGGTCAAATGGCAGTTGCGCATCGCCGGGGGCGAGAAGCTTTCCCTGCGCCAGGAAGGCATCCGCACCCACGGCCACGCGATCGAGTGCCGCATCAATGCCGAGGACCACGAGCACGGGTTCGCCCCGTGTCCCGGGCGCGTGGCGGACTACCTCGCGCCAGGGGGTCCCGGAGTGCGCGTCGACAGCCACATGGAGAGCGGCTGCGAGGTCCCGCCGTACTACGATTCGCTGCTGGCGAAGGTGATCTGCTGGGGCGAAAACCGCGAGGAAGCGGTTGCAAGGATGCGGCGGGCGCTGGGCGAAATTCGCCTGGAGGGCGTGAAGACGACCGTTGCATTCCATCGCCAGCTACTCGAACACGCGGAGTTTTGCGCGGGACGTTGCAACACCCGGTTCGTGCATGACGTGCTCGGCTATTGAGCGAAGGAGTCAAGATGACCATAAAGATGCGGCCAATCGCGCTCAACCTGCTTTCGCTCGCGGTGTTTGCCGCGGTCTGGCAGGCGGGCTCGATGGCCGTGGGTTCGCCGTTTTTTCCCGCGCCGCTCGAAATCGTGCGGGCGTTCCTGCGTCTTGCCGCGTCGGGCGACACGCAAGGCACCTCGCTGTGGATCCATTCCTGGGCGAGTCTGTACCGAGTGCTCGTGGGGTTCGCCGCCGGCGTGCTGCTCGGCGTGCCCCTTGGCCTGCTGATGGGGCTCTATAGAAACGTATATGCGGCGACGCGCTCGGTGATCGAGCCGTTTCGCTTCATCCCGCCGATTGCCTGGATTCCGCTCGCGATCATCTTTTTCTCCGGCCTGCCGAGGTTCGCCTTCCTGATTTTCCTCGGCGCATTCTTCCCGGTGTTCACCTCGACGCTGGTCGGGGTGCAGCGCGTCGAGTTGGTGCATCGCAAAGTGGCCCTGGTCTACGGCGCTTCGCGGTTGTATGTGCTGACCCACATCGTCGTGCCGACGGTGCTGCCCGACATCCTGGCCGGCATGCGCATCGCGATGGGCGCGGCCTGGCTCACCATCGTCGCCGCCGAACTGGCCGGCGGCACCAACGAGGGCCTTGGCCGCATGATGCTGAACTACTCGGAGCTGTTGAAAATTCCGGAGATCATCGTAGGCATGATCCTGATCGGGCTCATCGGCTTTGTCCTGAATGAAATTCTGCTGCTCGTGGAGCGATATCTGTTCAAGTGGCGCTGGCAGGTGACATTGTGAACGCCCCGACGCCTGTCGCCGCATCGGTGGATTCGCGTCCCAAGGTGGAGGTCGATATTTCGCACCGCTACGGCGCGCTCAAGGTGCACGAGGGGGTGCGCTTCGGCGTCCAGGAGAACGAATTCCTCTGCATCGCCGGGCCAAGCGGCTGCGGCAAGACCACGCTGCTCGACATCCTGTGCGGCCTGCTCGCCCCCAGCGTCGGCCAGGTGCTGATCGACGGCGAGCGCGCCGACCCGAAGCGACACAACATCTCGTTTGTTTTCCAGGAGCCATCGACCTTGCCCTGGCTGACCGTATGGGACAACATCGCCACGGGATTACGCATCAAGAAGCAGCCCGAGGCACAGATCGACGCCATGGTCGCGGACATCATCCGCACCGTCAACCTAACCGGCTTCGAGCGCTATTACCCGCACCAGATCTCGGGCGGCATGAAACAGCGCGTGGCCATCGCCCGGGCCTTCGCCACGCAAGCCGACCTCGTGCTGATGGACGAACCTTTCGTCAGCCTCGACCAGCCGACGCGCGAGCGCATGCAGCAGGAGGTGCTGGACATCTGGCAGCATCACAAGCGGACCATCATTTTCGTGACCCACAATCTCGAGGAGGCGGTGTTCCTCGGGGACCGGGTGATCATTCTGTCAGCCAAACCGGCGAGCATCGTCGCCGATATCCCGATCAAATTGCAGCGGCCGCGGGATCCGCTTTCCATTGAGTTCACGGCGTTGCGCGCGCACTGCGTGCGATTGCTGCAGGAGGTCCACGTGAAGGGCGGTGGCGCAGCAACCGCGCCATGACCTGACGCGCGAGGCCAGTTCAATCCAAGGAGGAGGATGAAATGCAAAACAGAAGAGGTTATGCCGCAATTGTGTTGCGCACGGCCGCCGCGTTTCTGGCGCTGACGGTGTCGGGCTTCGCCCTCGGTCAGGCGCGAACGCCGGCGGTGGTCCGGCTTGCCGATCAACCGGCAGCCGAAGTCTGCTACGCGGCCGTCTGGGTGGCCGAAGCGCTAGGTTACTTCGACCAGGAAGGCATCAAGATCGACCGGCGCACCTACCCCAACGGGCCGGCGGCGCTGCTCGACTTTCCAAGCGGCAACATCGACGCCGTGATGGCCGGGCTTTCGCCGATCATGCAATTCGCCGCCGGCGGCGGGCAGTTCGTGATGGTGGCGTCACTGACCAAGGGCAATGCCCCGCTGGTGGGCAAAAAGCAATTCAAGTCCTACGCCGATCTCAACGGCCGCAAGGTCGGCACCCCCGGCCTTGGGACCATCCACGATGCGGTGCTGTTTTATATCGAGAAGACGCAGGGCCTCAAGATCCAGCGCGTGCCGGGCAAGATCACCGACATCGCGGTGATGCTCGACCGCGGCGAGGTCGATGCCTTCATCGGGTGGGAGCCGGCCTCGGCCGCGGCGATCACCAAATCCAAGGACACCCATTACGTCGCCCAGTGGCCGCCAATTGCGAACGCCGAAAGCCTGCAGCTGGTGTTCCAGCCGAAAATCGCAAAAGAAAATCCGGACCTTATCGTGCGCTTCCTGCGCGCAAGCTTGCGCGGCATGGACTACATCAAGGCCAACAGCAAGGACAACGTCGCCGAGATCCTGGCCAAGAAGATGAACGATCCGGCTGCCAAGCCGATCGCTGTCATGGCCCTTGGCTCGGTCAACGTCACCGACCCGCGCCTTGACATGCCTTCCACCCGGATCATCCTGCAAACCATTTCCGAGCAAGGCAAGATTCCAAAGGAGCTGGTAACGAACATCGACGCGTGGCTGGGCAAATACCTGGACTATTCGTTTCTGCAGAAAGCCGAGCAATCGAAAAAATGACGACCGATCGTCTTACGGGCCGCAGGATGTGAAGAAACGCGCCGCGGGCAAATGCCCGGGGCGCGGCCACCGGAATCGTGCCATGAGTGTTGGGACCTCCGCATTGCCAATCCGCCCCCAACGATGACTTCCAAGCTCTCGTTGCTCGAATCCTTCGTCTTTCGCGCTCCGATCGAAACTCCGGTGCAGACCTCTTTCGGCATCATGCGCGACCGTCCGGCGGTCTTCGTGCGCGTCACCGACGCAGACGGAGCGCAAGGCTGGGGCGAGGTCTGGTGCAATTTCCCGACCATAGGCGCCGAGCATCGCGCACGGCTGGTCGAGTCGGTCTTTGCCCCGATGGTGCAAGGCAAGACTTTCCCCACGCCCGAGATGGCTTTTCTATCGCTCACCGCGCAGACCGAAGTCCTCGCGATCCAGGCCGCCGAGCCCGGCCCGGTGGCCCAGTGCATTGCCGGCATCGACATCGCGCTCTGGGACCTGCATGCGCGGCGCCTGAAGCTGCCGTTGTGGAAACTGCTCGGCGGCCAATCCCCCGGCGTCGCGGTCTATGCCAGCGGCCTGAACCCCACTTCCCCGGAGAAGCTCGCCGCGTTGAAACTGGGCCAAGGCTATCGCGCGTTCAAGCTCAAGGTGGGATTTGGCAAGGAGCGCGACCTCGCCAACCTGAAGGCTGTGCGGGAAGCGATCGGCGACCTGCCCCTGATGGTCGATGCCAACCAGGCCTGGCATCTCGAGACCGCAATCGAGGGAGCCCTGGCCTTCGAGGCGTTCGATCTCGCCTGGCTGGAAGAGCCTCTGCGGGCTGACCGCCCGTGGAGCGAATGGCAGCATTTAGCCTCGAACACCAAGCTGGGCCTGGCCGCAGGTGAAAACTTGGCAGCATTTCCCGCTTTCGAACGGGCGCTGGAATCGCATGCGCTGAAGGTGGTGCAGCCCGACCTGGCCAAGTGGGGCGGGATCTCGGGCTGCCTGCCGGTGGCGAAGAAGATCCTCGGCCATGGCATGCGCTTCTGCCCGCACTATCTCGGCGGCGGCATCGGCCTGGTCGCCTCGGCCCACCTGCTGGCTGCGGCCGGCGGCGACGGGATGCTGGAGGTGGATGCCAATCCGAACCCGCTTCGCACGCTTGCGTGCTGGCCGCTGGAGCATGTCGTCGACGGAGTTGCAACGCTCAGCGAGGAGCCCGGACTGGGCACCGTGCCCGACCTCCATGCGCTGAAAGAATACGCAGTCAACCATTGAGCCGAACAAGATGGAACGCAAACCCAACATCGTCCTCATCATGACCGACCAGCAGCGCGCCGACACGATAGGCGCGCTTGGCGCACCCTGGATGCATACGCCGAACCTCGACCGGCTGGTTCGCGAAGGCGCCGCCTACACGAATTGCTTCGTGACCTCGCCCGTGTGCGTGGGCTCGCGCGCCAGCCTGTTCACCGGCCTGTACCCGCACGGCGCGAGCGTGTTCTCGAATTTCCAGCCCTGGGAACCCAGTTGGGTGCGGTGGTTGGCCGACGCCGGCTACCACTGCGCGAGCATTGGCAAGATGCACATCAATCCTTACGACGCGCTCGGCGGTTTCCACCAGCGTTTCGCGGTCGAGAACAAGGACCGTCCGCTCTTTCTCGAAGAGCGCGACCGCGCGTTCTACGACGAGTGGGACAAGGCGCTGCATGCCCGCAAGCTCGTCAAGCCCAGCCGTTACACGCGTCATGCCGCCGACCCGGCGGCCTACAAGGACGCGCTCGGCGCCTTCGTGTGGGACCTGGACGAAGACATGCATTCGGACATGTTTATCGGCGACCACGCGGTGTGGTGGTTGGAGGAAAGAAAATCCACCGCCCCGTTGTTCCTGCAGATCGGGTTTCCTGGCCCGCATCCGCCGTATGACCCGGTACCGCGCCATCTAGAACGATATGCAACGGCCGACCTGCCGATGCCTTCGGTGAGCGAGTCCGAACTCGCGCTGCAACCCCGATCCCAGGGCGAGCTGCGCAAGAACATGATCCGCAACAACTACGATTCCATCGCATGGCGGGACAATCCTTCCCCCGAGGCGCTCTTGCGCATGCGCCGCTACTACGCGGCCAACGTGTCGATGATCGACGAGAAAGTCGGCCAGATCATCGAGACGCTCGGCCGCAAGGGGATGCTCGAGGACACGCTTCTGATCTTCACTTCCGACCATGCCGATGCGCTCGGCGACCACGGGCATATCCAGAAATGGACGATGTACGACTGCGTCGAGCGCGTGCCGCTGGTGTTCTGGTCGCCGAAGCACATCGCGGCGCGGGCGCCGAGTGATGCGCTGGTGCAGCTCATGGACATCGCGCCGACTGTGCTCGAGGCGGCGGGCGTGAATATCCCGTCGAACTGGGAAGCGAAGTCCTTGCTGCCCGGCCTTTCCCGACAGGAAAACGTCGGCCGCGACGTCGTCTATGCCGAACTGGCGCGCGACCATATCCAGACCGGCGCGGAATACATCGTGATGCGGCGCGACCGCGACTGGAAGCTCGTCTACTACCTGAACGAACCCGACGGGGAGCTTTTCGACCTGCGGGCCGACCCGGGCGAAGTGCGCAACCTGTGGACATCGGCGGAGCATCGCGAGATGCGCGACAAGCTCGTGGCCGAGGTGCTGCACTGGTCGATGCAGGGCACGCTGCGCGCGCGCATGCCGCCACAGCGCAAACCCCAGCAGCCGATGCTGATCTGAAGGAGGTTGGAAATGACCCTTTGTAAATTGCTGTGTGGACTATTGGCGATGGCGTGCCTGCCGGGCCTTGCAGGCGCCGCCGACGAATATCCCTCAAAGCCGATCAGCATCGTGGTGCCCTACCCGGCCGGCGGCGTGGTCGACATCGTCGGACGTCTTGTCGCGGACAAGCTCGGCACGGCCCTCGGCAAGCGCGTGATCGTCGAGAACAAGCCGGGCGCCGGCGGGACCATCGGTGCTGCCGCCGTAGCCAAGGCCGCGCCTGACGGATATACGCTCCTGGTGGGTGGCGCCGCGACACATGTCTTCGCCCCGTTGCTTTACAAGACGGTGCCGTACGACCCGGTGAAACAGTTCGCCCCGATCAGTCAGCTCACCGCCGGGCCGCTGGTGCTGGTGGTCAATTCCGCATTGCCGGCGAAGAACATGGCCGAATTCCTCGCCTACGTCCGCGCGAATGGCGACAAGGTGAATTTCGCCAGCAACGGGAAGGGTACGTTCCCGCATCTCGCCGCCGAGCTGATGAAGCAGGCTGCCAATCTCAATCCGACGCATATCCCCTACAACGGCGGGCCGCCCGCAATGATCGCGCTCGCCGCCGGCGACGTGGCCTTTTCGGTAAACCACATCCCCAACGTGCTCGCGCAAATCAAGGCGGGCAAGATCCGGCCGCTGGCCACGACCGGCCTCGCGCGGTCGTCGAGTTTTCCAGACTTGCCCACTTTCGACGAGGCCGGTTTCAAGGGATTCGAGACAAGTGCCTGGTTCGGCCTGTTCGCCCCTCCGGGGACGCCGCCGCCCATCATCGATCGCCTCGCGCGCGAGACCACCGAGGCTCTCAAGGCGAAAGACCTGCGCGACAAGCTGGCCACGCAAGGCGACGAGCCCATAGGAAGCACGCCCGCAGCTTTTGCGACTTACATCGGCGGCGAAATCGCCAAGTGGACCAAGGTCGTGCCCGATGCCGGCATCGTGCCGGAATGACAATTACAGGAATTCAAGGAGGAATTATGGTGATGTTCCGTTTTGCCCTCGCCGCACTGCTGGCCACTCTCGCCGGCCCGCTTCATGCGCAGGACTACCCTTCGAAACCGGTCCGGGTGATCGTGCCCTGGCCCGCGGGCGGGCTCGTAGACCTGCCGGCTCGAATTGTCGGCGAGAAGCTCCAGGCGGCCCTGGGCCAGCCTTTCGTGGTCGAGAACAAGCCCGGTGCAGGCGGCGTCATCGGCGCCGAGCAGGTCGCGAAGGCGGCGCCCGACGGCTACACGATCGCGCTGACCACCAGCGCGCTGAACATGAACGCTGCGCTCCGCAAGAGCCTCCCGTTCGATGTCACCAAGGATTTCGAGCCCGTCGCGGTGGTGGCTTATGCGCCATCGGTGCTGGTCGTGCATCCCTCGCTGGGCGTCAAGTCGGTCCAGGAACTGATCGCGCTTGCCAAGGCCAAGCCCGGCAAGCTGAGCTATGCGTCCGCCGGTCCCGGAACGCCGGCCCACCTGTCGGCCGAACTGCTCAAGTCGATGCTCGGCCTGGATGTCGTGCACGTGCCGTACAAGGGCGCGCCGCCGGCGATGGCCGACCAGATTGCCGGACGGATCGAATTCCATTTCGCGAATGCCGCGGTGGCCCTGCCCCAGGTCAAGGCCGGCGCGGTGCGTGCGCTGGCGGTGACCAGCCCGAAACGCTTCGCGCCGCTGCCCGACGTGCCGACCATGATGGAAGCCGGGGTGCCGAATTTCGAGGCCGACCAGTGGATCGGCTACCTCGCGCCGCGCGGCACTTCGCGCGCGATCGTCGAGCGCTTAAGCGCCGAGATCAACAAGGCCCTGGTGCAGGAGGACATCAAGGCGGCGCTTGCCAGGAGCGGTATGACCGCGGCCGCGGCCGGCAAGCCGGCCGAGTTCGCGGCGTACCTGAAGCAGGATCTCGCCAAGTGGGCCGGGGTCGTCAGGTCCGCAAATATCCAGCCCGAATGAGACGGCATGCGAACCATCTTCGTCCTTTTCGACTCGCTGGTGCGCAATGCACTCGAGTGTTACGGCGGCACATCGATAGCGACGCCTAATTTCGCCCGCTTTGCGCAACGATCGGTCGTCTTCGACACGCACTACACCGGCAGCCTTCCCTGCATGCCTGCGCGGCGCGACCTGCACACCGGGCGCTTGAATTTCCTCCATCGCAGCTGGGGGCCGCTGGAGCCGTTCGACAACTCGTTTGCCGAACTGCTGCAGTCCGCCGGAACCTATACGCACCTGGTCTCCGACCACTACCACTACTGGGAGGACGGCGGGGCGACCTACCACAACCGCTACTCCTCATGGGAATTCATCCGCGGCCAGGAGTGGGACAAGTGGAAGGCGATGGTCGCCCCGCCGCTCGAGCGATTTCGCGCGATGTACCACGCGATGCAGCAGCCCCAGGGCAAGGGCGACGGCCGCCTGCAAGCGATGGTGAACCGCGAATCCATGCGCGAAGAAAAGGACTATTGCTGCCCGCGCACCTTCGCGGCGGGATTCGAGTTCCTCGACGCCAACCGGTCCGCGGACGGGTGGCTGCTCCACCTCGAATGCTTCGACCCGCATGAACCCTTTCATGCCCCATCGGTTTACCGGGAACGGTACCCGACGGGATATCACGGCCCGATCCTCGACTGGCCGCGTTACAAGCGCATGGAGGAAAGCGGCCCGGAGGTGGCGGAACTTCGCGCGAACTACGCGGCGCTGCTGACGATGTGCGACGCCTACTTCGGCAAGCTGCTCGACTACATGGACCGGCACGACCTGTGGAAGGACACCGCGGTGGTGCTGACCACCGACCATGGGTTTCTCCTCGCCGAGCACGACTGGTGGGGCAAGAACAGGATGCCGTTCTTCAACGAGATCTCGCACATCCCGCTGCTCATCCACCACCCGGGGTTCGCGCGGCAGGCCGGCACGCGGCGCAAGGCCCTGACCCAAACGACCGACCTCATGCCCACCCTGCTCGAGCTGCACGGCGTGCCGATCCCGGAAGGCGTCGAGGGCCGCTCGCTGGTCCCGCTGCTGGAAGGCGACGGGGCGATCCGCGAGGCCGCGTTGTTCGGCATGTTCGGCGCCGGCACGAACATCACCGACGGGCGATACACCTACTTCCGCTACCCGGAAGACATGACCAAGCAGATGCTGTACGAATACACCCTGATGCCGATGCACCTGAAGTCACTTTTCCATGTCGATGAATTGCGCGGCGCGCAGCTCGAGCCGCCGTTCGGCTTTACCCGGGGCGTGCCGGTGCTGAAAGTCCCGGCGCGGCGCAACCCGAAAGGCCAGCCGACCGGCCACCAAGGCCAGGGCGGGGGGTACGAGGACACAACCACCGTTTTGTACGACCTGCAAAGCGACTGCGCCCAGCAAATACCCTTCCGGGATGAGGCGATCGAGGCCCGCCTGCTCCGCCTGATGGCGGACCTGATGCGCAAGAACGAGGCGCCGGCGGAAGCCTTTTCGCGCCTGGGCTTGCAATGAGTGCGCGATCGCCTGCCCGGCCGCCGAACATCCTGCTGGTGATGGCCGACCAGCTCGCCGCGCCCGCGCTTCCCGCCTACGGCCACAAGGTCGTCAAGGCGCCGAACCTGTCGAGGCTGGCGGAGTCGGGCGTGGTGTTCGACAACGCCTACTGCAATTTCCCGATCTGCGCGCCGTCGCGATTTTCGATGTTGTCCGGGCGATTGCCGCACTCGATAGGCGCCTACGACAATGCCGCGGAATTCCCATCGTCGATCCCTACCATGGCGCACTACCTGCGCGACGCGGGCTACCGCACGATCCTGTGCGGCAAGATGCATTTCATCGGGGCCGACCAGCTGCATGGGTTCCAGGAACGGCTCACGACGGACATCTACCCGGCCGATTTCAGCTGGACGCCCGACTGGCTGAAGGGCCCTTCCTACCGGCCCACGGGGGTCAGCATGCGGCCGGTAGTCGAAGCAGGGCCTTGCGTTCGCAGCATGCAGATCGACTACGACGACGAAGTCGAATACCACGGACTCCAGCGCCTCTACGACGCGGCCCGTTCGCCTGCGGACCAGCCGTTCTTCCTGACGATCTCGTTCACGCATCCTCACCCGCCTTTCGTCACCGGGCGGGAACACTGGGACAGGTACCGTGACGAGGAAATCGACCTCCCCCGCATCGCGCCGATTCCCTACGAGAAGCTGGACGAGCACAGCCGCTGGCTGTACGTGGCGCATGCACAGGACGAGTTCGAACTGACCGAAGCTCGCGTGCGCAGGGCCCGCCATGCCTATTACGGGATGATCAGCTACATCGACGACAAGGTCGGCAAGATCATGCGCACGCTGGAAGAGACGGGGCTCGCCGGCAACACCCTGGTCGTGTTTGCCGTCGACCATGGGGAAATGATGGGCGAGCGGGGCATGTGGTACAAGCAGACCTTTTACGAGTGGTCGGCGCGCGTGCCGCTGATCGTGTCGATGCCCTCGAGATATTCGCACCGCCGCGTTTCGGCCCCGGTCTCGCTGGTCGACCTGCTGCCGACGTTCATGGATGTCGCACGCGATGGAAAGGCCACGCAATACGTGGACCCGATCGACGGGCAGTCCCTCCTCCCGCTGATCGAAGGCGAGCGCGCCGGATCGCGCGAGGTCGTCGCGGAATACAGTTCCGAAGGCGTCTGCGCAGCCTCGCGGATGGTCAGGCAAGGCCGCTACAAGTATGTCTTTACGCGAGGCCTTGCGCCGATGCTGTTCGACCTCGAGGCCGATCCCGACGAGTTGCAGAACCTGGCCGGACTCGCGCAGCACGCGGAGGCCGAAAAAGCCCTGCATGCCCGGCTCGTTCGCGATTGGGACCCGGAAGAAGTCCATGCCCGAATCCTCGCAAGCCAGAAACGGCGCTTGTTCCTGGCGGGCGTCGCCGCCGCTGCGGAAGGCTCCCCGAACTGGGCCTTCCAGCCGTTTGTGGACGAATCGAAGCGCTACATCCGGGGCGCAGGCAGTGCCGGCCCGACCAGCGTAAAGTCGAAGGCGCGGTTCCCCTACGTCGCGCCCGCCGCACCCGAGCGAAAACCCTGAGCGGCAGGCGAAAACCAACATGGAGAAGAACGTGCGCAACTTGCGAACAATTCGAACCATTGCAGCGGCACTCTCGTTCGCGGCCGCCAGTGCCGGCGCGCTGGCGCAAACCTACCCGTCGAAGCCGATCCGCGTGGTCGTCCCGTATCCCGCAGGCGGCGGGCTCGACGTGATCGCGCGCTCGGTCGGCGAACGCATGGCGCAAACGATCGGCCAACCAAGCGTGATCGAGAACAAGGTCGGCGCGGCGGGCTCCATCGGCACCGAGCTGGTCGCGCGCGCCGCGCCGGACGGCTACACGCTGCTTCTCGCCAGCCCCTCGCACACCACCAACATCAGCCTGATTTCCAAGCTGCCATGGCACCCGCTCACGAGCTTCGCGCCGGTGGCGATGGTCGGCGTGATCCCGAGCGTGATCCTGGTGCACCCCTCGGTGCCTGCAAAGACGCTGCAGGAATTCGTCGCCTACGCCAAGTCGAAGCCGGGGCAGATCAACTACGCGTCAGCCGGTGCCGGTTCCTCAGTGCATCTCGCCGCCGAGTTGCTCGAGCAGATGGCGCAGATAAAGCTCGTGCATATCCCCTACAAAGGCCAGCCCGAAGCCGCGACCGCGCTGATCACAGGAGAGGTGTCGATGATGCCGCTCACGATGGCGCTGGCGAAGGCACGGGTGCAGGCCGGGCAGGTCCGGCCGCTGGCAGTGACTACGCCGAAACGTTCTTCCGCATTGCCCGACATGCCGACCGTGGCCGAGAGCGGCTATCCCGGCTATGAGGTCACCACCTGGTTCGGTTACCTCGCGCCTGCCGGCACGCCGCCCGAAGTGGTTAACAAACTGAATGCCGAGGTCAACGCGGCAATAAGGAACTCCGACGTCCAGAAGAAGCTGGTCGCATTGGGCGCCGAACTCGTTCCGGGCACGCCGCAGGCATTTGGCAAGTTCCTGGAAGCCGATATGGCGCGCTGGACCCGCGTGATCAAGCAGGCCGGCATCAAGGCCGACTGAGCGCGCATGGCGAAACCTTTCCTCATTGCGCAAGTCAGCGACCTGCATATCAAGGCCGGCGGCAAGCTTTCCTACAAGGTCGTCGACACCGCCGGGATGCTTCGCGCCTGCATCGCCCACATGCTCGCGCAGCCGCAGCGCCCGGATGTGGTCGTGTTTACCGGCGACCTCGTCGATTTCGGCCGCCCGGAGGAGTACGCCGCGCTGCGCGACCTCATCGCGCCGCTCGCGATGCCGGTGTACCTGATTCCGGGAAACCATGACGATCGTGCCGCGATGCGCACGGCCTTCCCGGACCATTTCTACCTGCGGCAGTCGGGCGAATTCATCAACTACACGATCGAGACGCATCCGGTGCGCATCGTCGCGCTCGACTCAACGGTCCCCGGCCAATCCGGCGGCCTCGCCTGCCCGAAGCGCCTCGCCTGGCTGGATGCAAAGCTCGCCGAGCAACCGGGCAAGGCGACTGTCGTGCTCATGCACCATCCGCCGTTTCGCACATTCATCGGGCATATGGACCGAATCGGGTTGGAAGGGGCGGATGCGCTCGCTGTCGTCATCCGCAAACACCCGCAGGTCGAGCGCCTGCTGTGCGGCCACCTGCACCGGCCAATCATGGCGCGCTTCGCCGGGACGATTGCCTGCACCGTGCCGAGTCCGGCACACCAGGTTGCGCTCGACCTTGCGGAAGACGCCGCGTCACGCTTCGTGATGGAACCGCCCGCTTATGGGCTGCATGCGTATACGCCGGAGACCGGGGTCGTGAGCCACACCGCGTTCGTGGGGTCTTTCGCCGGGCCGTATCCCTTCTACGTGGACGGCAAGCTCATCGACTGAAGTAAGAAGATGGTGTTTTGCAGCAGGATTCGCCCATCCGGGGGGCAGATTCAAGTACCCTTGCAAATTAGACGTTCATTGTCTAATATACAAGCCATGTTCGAGCGACTTGCCGCCCCGTTGCTGCGCGCCGCAGCGGCGAAATTCCCGGTCGTGGCCATCCTTGGCGCCCGCCAGGTCGGCAAGACCACGCTTGCGCGCGCCGCCTTCCCGAATTTCGAGTATCTCGACCTTGAAGATCCCCGCACCGCGGAGCGCTTTCGCGACGACGCCCGCTTCGCCCTCGAACGCGACGATGGCGCCGGGCTGATCCTGGACGAAGCGCAGGCCATCCCGGGTTTGTTCGCCGCGCTGAGGGGCGCGGTAGACGCGCGCCGTACGGAAAACGGCCGATTCATCCTGCTCGGGTCCGCACAGCCCGCGCTGGTGCGCGGCGTGGCAGAGTCCCTCGCAGGGCGCGTAGCAGCCTTCGACCTCGATCCGCTTACCGCTTGCGAAGGACTGACCGGTGATCAGCCGCAGGGTTGGCGCACGCTATGGCTCAAAGGAGGCTTTCCGGATGCGCTGCGCGGCGATTTTCGCGGGTGGTGGGAGGCGTACCTGCGAATGCTGCTGGAGCGCGACCTGCCACAGTACGGCATATCCGCCGACCCGATTTTCATGCGCCGCCTGCTCACTATGCTCGCGCACCAGCATGGCGGGTTACTCAATGCGTCGTCGCTGGGCGCCTCGCTCGGCGTGTCTTACCACGTGATCCAGCGCCATCTCGACGTTTTCGAAGCGGTATTCCTGATCCGCCGCCTGGCGCCCTGGTTTCGCAATGTCGGCAAGCGCCTGACCAAGTCGCCAAAAGTCTACATCCGCGACTCAGGGCTGCTGCATCACCTCCTGAATATTTCGAGCGCGGATGAACTGTCCGGCCATCCGTCGCGCGGTGCGAGTTGGGAAGGATTCGTCATCGAAGACGTGCTGCGGCGCGAACGGGTGGCTCGCCCTGCGTCAACGCCTTGGTTTTGGCGCACCGCGGCCGGCGCGGAAGTGGATCTGCTGCTGGATCGCGGCGGTGAAAAGGTCGCAATCGAAATCAAGGCCGGGCGAGGCGGGGATGCCCGCGCGTTGCGCGCGCTTCGGGATGCCCTGCCCGACATAGAGGCGCGGCGCGCCTGGATCGTCGACCAAGCCCAGGGAATCACCCTGCTCGGGCCGCGAATCGCGCGCGCCGGGTTCGCGGAAGTCGTCTCCGGAACTCCCTGATACGGGACCCATGCCGGAAGGCAAGAGCGCGACCCGAAACTATCGATAATCCAGTACCGCCAAGTGCTTGGCGCGCTCCTGCGGATTGGACAGCAATTGACCTATGCCAGTATCGAACGTGAGCAGCTTCATTCCGCTGCGGATGGCGGCGGTCAATAACCACGCGTCCGTAACCTGCCGATGTCCCAGGATCCCGCCCGTGCAGACGGCAAGCACGTCCGCAAACCCGAAGTTCGTCTCCACCAGCCGATGCTTCGGATGCGCGACGTTGCGCAAAAGCAGTTCCGCCGCCTCGCCGATGGCGATCGATCTGCCCGCGAAGGCCGGCTGCGAGACGATGCGAACGAAGGCGGATTGGGTAAACGCCGTTGTCGCCCACCCTGCCCGGGAATGCTGGCGGAACCAGCGGACCATGCTCAGGTGATGCTCGTGCGTCGGCCAGCCCAGCGCGATCAGCGCATTAGCGTCGAGGAGGTGGCTCATGAAGGTTCGCGATGGCTCAGGCCGACTCATCGAGCAACTGCCGGACTTGCCGCGCGGTCACTTGCGGCGCATCGGCGGGCAGGTCGAATACCCAGACGCCGTCCTTTTGCCTGAGCGGCAACTTTTCCGCGCTGCCGCGGCGAATCAGTTCCGAAACGGCCTGCCCGAGTTTCAGCGCGCGGGCTTTGGCATAGGCGTTTGCCGTGGCGAAAGCATCGTCTTCAATGGTGATAGTCGTTCTCATATTTGATTCAAAATGTTAAATGTGATGCGTTATATATAAAAGTGCATCAAAAGTCAATTCAGATGAGATCGCCGTGCCCGTGCCTCGGCCGGTGTTTCCGGCCGCACCCCAAGCGCCGCCTTGCGATTCACGGTCACGGGTTGCTTCGCGTCGGGGGGCGGCATCGCGGAGGCCGGATAGTAGGCGATCCGATGCGCATCAGGCGCCTTCGCCGCCTTCTCCAGCGAAAGCCCGCGCTGGTTCGTGCCTTTCGGCTTCACCACCTTGCCCTCGACGATCTCGAGGTCGGTCCACCAGGTCTTGACCGCGTTGATCGAACCGTTTCCGATCGCGTCGTCGAATCGCACTATCCAGCGCCGCGTCCACGGCAGATGGATCGCGGCCCACAGAACCGCGCGATGCGCGAGCAAACCCTCGTGGTTGTACGGGCAGGTTTTCATGCAGCGGCCGCAGGCCGAGCCGTGCGGATTGGTGACCCGATAGCGCGTACAGCGCTCGACGTCCGGTTTCCACATTTCGTAGCCGTTGAACATCACCTTGTCGCCGAAGGAAATGGCGCTGCAAGGGCATTCGCGCGCGCACTTCATGCACTTCGAGCACGTGTCCTGCAGGCCGAAGTCGATCGGCGAATCCCACGCGAGCGGAAGATCTGTCGTGACCACCGCGCTCTTGAAGCGCGGGCCGACGAAAGGGTTGAGCACGAGTTCGCCAATGCGCGATAGCTCGCCCAGTCCCGCCAGCAAGACCAGCGGCAGCTGCAACACGTCCGAGTCGGCGTTGGTCTGCGAGCGCGCGGGCCAACCGAGGCCGCGGATGAACGCCGCCACGATGCCGCAGACTTCACCTCCGCGCATGTAGGCGCGCATCGATTGCGCGCCCGAGATCCAGTCGTCGCCCGAAGCGCCTTCCATGGTCTCGAAACCCTGGTCCACGAGCATCACGACGGCGCTGCGGTGAGTAGGTGCGATCGGCGTGCCGTCGTCCTGATGCGAGTACCAGGTGTAGGGTTTCGCCTCGCAGGCGCCGACCATGTCGGCGCCAAGGTAGTACATCAGCGCCTTGATGGCGCGAGCGTTGGCGGTCGGTTCGAGCGTTGCTTGGCTTGCGGCGGAGGCGACTTCGCCGTCCTGCCGCGGCACCATCGCCCGGATGAGCTTCACATAGGCTTCGGCGATCGGAGTCTTGTACGCGAAGCGCCACCGCTCGCGTTGCGCTTTCTCGCCCAGGTCGCCGTTCAGCGCCCGGGTGAAGAAATTCGCGCGCTTGGGGACCCGCGGCACTTCGTCCTCGAGGATCAGCGTGGTCGTTTCCGGTACCCGGCGGATGTCTTCCATCGGGAAGCGGCTTGCGTGCGAGGGGCGGAGGGACGCGCGCCAGCGCTCCCACCAGGTTTCGCTGCCGCCGGCGCCGAGCCACCACCCCAGACCTCCATCGACAAAACCCGGTGCGAGAGGCCGGTCGGGCGCGAGCGGCTCGGAAGTCGTGACGATGCACGAAGCAAATCGCCTGCCGATGAAAGGCGCGACCATGCTGCCTTCCGACCAACGCGCGAGGCCTGCCGCCGCCAGGATTTTCGCGTGCGAAACGTCGCTTCGATCGCGCGTGTGCGCGGTGGCGTCGAACCCCAGGCGGCGAAGGAACGCCGCCGATATCAACGCAATTTCGGCTGCGCGCAGCAACGCGCACTCGTACTCGCTGCCCCGAACCCAGTCGGCCGCAGGATTATCGCGCGCGGGGTCGCGACCGAACTCGACCACGATCGCCAGCGCGTGGCCGTGGCCCGCGATGCGTTCTCCGATCCACGCGGTTTCCGGGATCGCACAACTGCCGGCCAGCGAAGCGTTGAGGAAATAGCAATTGGCCTTGAGTTCGTTCGCCAGCTTTTGTGGATCCGCCGGATACGGCGCGCGTTCCGGCGCAGGAGGTTCGGTCCGGAATTGTTCGAACAGGCCAATGTACTCGTTGACG
This sequence comes from Betaproteobacteria bacterium, assembly GCA_947482825.1. Classification (GTDB taxonomy): domain Bacteria; phylum Pseudomonadota; class Gammaproteobacteria; order Burkholderiales; family SG8-39; genus SZAS-79. The sequence goes on from CANKMT010000069.1 coordinate 18,439, forward strand.
ATGCGGCCCAGCGAGGTCTGGCTTGTAGCGGGAAACCGGTCCAGTACCACGGCAAGATCCGGCATCGCGGCGGCACGCGCCACGCGCTCCATGGGAAACGGGCCAAGGTGCACTGCACGGTCCCGGTTGGAGATGATTCGCATCGGGGCGATGATAACTCCGGAACCCGCAGCTCCGCGTTACCGGCTGTCCGGTAAATGCTTCACAGCTACTTCAGGTCATCGGCTCCGGCGCGGGTGCATGTCGGCGAACATTGCCGCCTCGCCTATCGCCCGAATTGCGAGAAACATTGCCTGGGGTCGCGGCCGCGCATCGGACAGTCCCTCTATCGCATCGAGCGTGATGAAACCGAATGTGCGATAGAAATCCATCGCCTCCGGTTTCGCATCGACCACAACGCCTGCGCAGCCGAACTTTGCATCCATGTCGAGGGATAGCTGCAGCACGAATCGAAGCAACTGGCGGCCCAGCCCCTGGCCTTGCGCGGACTCTTCCACCGCAAGGCGCGCAAGTCGCAGCACGGGAATCGGATAGTGGGGGAACTTTTTGCGCGCCACCGCCGGCAGTCCATCGACCTCGAGGTGCCCGGGTGAAACGGTCGCATAGCCCAGGATGCGTGTGGCTTGCGCCGCTACATAGGTCACACCCAGGTGATGCCGGAACTGGTTCTGCCCCGCGAACTGGCGGAAAAACCGGTCAAGGTAGTCGTTGCCGCTGTGAAATCCCGAGCGCTGGTCGTCCTCGCGGAGCGCCCTAATCTCCATCGCGCATGAGGTCGCGCAGCGCGGCGGGCGCTTGTCCGGTTTCGCTCTGTTCGACGACAGCTTTTCCTGATTCGCGGGTCACCACTATGCGCGGATGCACTACGTACTCCGCTGGCACCTGTTCAAGGGCAAGCAGATGATGGCGCAGGGCCTGTTCGACCAGATAGCCTTTTTTCAGGCCGGTGGCGCGCGCATGCCGCTCCAGCAATTCCTTGGTGCCGGGCGACACAAAAGCCGAGATTTGAATGTCTTTTTCCATTTATACGGAAATATATTTATTTCTACATTTAATGTCAAGTGCTGAGCAGTATGCGCGTGATCGCCTCGAGCGGTTCCGGACTTGCTCAATTTCGACCCGACGAGCAATGCAATCGGTATCCGCCAGACTCCGCGCTTACACAATCACAACGAGGTCCATCGGTTCGGCAACACCCGCGACCTCACGGGCGGCGCGTTTCTCGCCTGCGCGCGCCGGGTCATAGCCCTGTTCTACTGCGCGCCCGATTGCATCGGGCGTGGTGAGCGCGAGAACCTTTTCCGCCTTGGTGTGGTTCTGCAGTTTTGCGGCCCGATTCACCGGATCCCCGATCACCGCATATTCCATCCGCCCCTCGTCGCCGATGGCCCCGCAGGTCATGGTGCCGACTGCGATGCCGATACCCACGCCGGGCGCCGGCTGGCCGGCTGCGCGCCGTGTTTCGGCCCACGCGCCGAGGGCATCGAGCAGTTGCTCGGCGGTGCGCAGCGCCTCGGCTGCATACCGGGGGCTCGGCCGCGTCGCGCCGAAGGTCACCATGATTCCGTCGCCCAAATAGGTCGTGATGCTGCCGCCGTTGCGCTGGATGACGGGGACCGCGATCTTCTGGTATTCACCCAGCAATGCGATCAGATCGCGCGGCGCGAGCGTCGAGGCGAGCCGGGTGAAGCCGCGCATGTCGACGAACATCGCGGCCGCCTCGGTTTGCCGCCCCTGCCCGGGTTGCAGGATCTCATCCGCGCTGACGATGGTTGCCGCAATCTCGGGAGAAAAGAAGCGCGAAAGCTGGGTCGCGGCGGCCTGCTGCGCGACCGCGCGGTGCAGGAGCGTGCGTGTCCGTGCAGTTGCGATCGCGATCAGCACGGACACCATCAGGATCGAGATGATCTTGTCGACCTCGCCTCCGATCAGGATTTGCAGCGAGGTCATGTAGGCCACATAGTCGCGCGTGATCAGTTCGCGCCCCCCGGGCGCCGCGACCGCGATTGCGAGCAGGATCAGCCAGCCGGTGGCGGCGCAGACCCCGGCGAACAGCACGTAGATCGGCGCGAGGCTGAGCGCGCGCAGCGCGATGAAGATGAACACATACAGGACCGTCGGCGCCTTGAGGTAGAACGCCGCCGGTTGCCCATACTGGATGTGGAAGCTCCAGATCGTCACCATCAGCACCGTGATGTCGAACATCACCGAGCACATCAGCATTGCGTGGCCGAGTTTGCCGCGGTAGGCCAGATAAAGGCGCCAGGCCGTGAACGCGGCGTAAATGCCAAGCGCCCATGGAACCGGTCGAAAGATCGTGTCGTCTGAAAATGTCTTGCGCGACAGCGTGTAGAACACCGCGAACACAAGGACCAGACTCGCCTGGACCCATCCGGCGAGAATCTCGTTGCGCCGCCGCTGCGCATCGAGCTCGCGCTGCACGTGGCTGGGCAGGTCCTCCAGTTCGGTGCCGATCAGCCAGTTGCGCGCGCGCAGCCAGGCGCCGGGAGCGGCGGCAAGGGCGGTCGTTGCTGGGAGGACAGGCAGATCGTGCATGGCGCCGGCCAAAGTGGTCGCGAAAAGCGGGATCGAGCCCGGAAGCACGGATTCTAATGGAAGGTTCTTCCGAATCTGCGCTTCATCACCGCCCGTCCCGGTCCTGCGTTACGATACTTCGCACAGTGGCCCGGCTTCGTGCCGTGCCTTGCAGCGACCGAAGGCTTCAACCGCATTTTTCGGACAGGAGAAATGATATGGACATTGCAAGCTTCGAATCCGGTCTCAGGTCCGACGGCTTCCAGCAAATCGAAACCAAGGCCGTCGCGGCGGGCACGCACAATGCGGAGCATGCGCATCCGTTCGAAGTGCGCGCCCTGGTGCTCGACGGGCGCATTTCGCTGACGGTTGCCGGCGTGCCGAGCACCTACGAAAAAGGCCAGGTCTTCACGATGGCCGCCAATTGCCCGCATGCCGAACAGATCGGTCCCGACGGCGTGAGCTATGTCGTCGGCCGCCGTCCCGCCTCGTAAGGCTGAAAACTAGGCGTAGAGCGGTCCCGTACTCGAAACCAGCATCTCGCGTTTCATCTGCCCCGGATTGGTGATGCCCAGCATCGCCATGTTTCGATCGATCTCTTCGCGCAAGAGGTTGACCGCGTGCCGAACGCCCGCCTCTCCGCCGAGCGCTGCGGCATAGAGGAACGGCCGGCCGATGAACACGAAGTCGGCGCCCAAGGCAAGCGCCTTCAACACGTCCGTGCCGCGCCGCACCCCGCTGTCGAGCATGATCGCCATGCCACCGGCCTCGGCTTTCGCCATCGGCAGCATGCGCAGCGGCGCGACCGTGTAGTCGAGCTGGCGGCCGCCGTGGTTCGACACCATGATGCCGTCGACGCCGCTTTCGCGCGCGATCCGGATGTCCTCGCGTGCAAGCACGCCCTTGAGCACGAGCTTGCCTTCCCACAGCTTGCGCATGTGCTCGAGGTGCTCCCATGCCAGTCCATCGCGTGGCGTCTGCGGCCGCTCGACCGACCCGGACAGGACCGGCGTGCGCTCGAACCCCATGTTCTCGAGGTGCGGCAGGCCGTGGTTCATGAGAGTGCGCAGGAACGTGCCGAACAGCCAGCGTGGCCGGATCGCACCGTCCCAACCAAGGCGCGGCGTGGGCTTGAGTGGCGATCCATAACCGGTGCGCACGTTGTTCTCGCGATTCGCCGACACCTGCACATCAACGGTCAGCACCAGCGTTCCGAACCCGGCATGTTGGGCGCGCTCCACCAGCGGCGTGATGATTGAAGGGTCTCCCGGCAGGTAGGCCTGGAACCACGCCCGCGAATTGATTCCGTGGATTCGCTCGAGCTTCGTGAGCGAGGCGCCGCTCTGGATCATCGGGAGGTTCAGCGCTCCCGCAGTGCGGGCAAGCACCGCGTCGCCGTCGTAGGCGGCCAGCATGATCCCGCCCATCGGCGGGATGCCGAAAGGCAGGTCGTAGGTCTGCCCTAGGAGATCCCGCTTCTGGTTGCGCCCGCGCGTATCGACGAGGACGCGCGGGACGAAGTGATACTCGTCAAAGGCCGTGCGGTTGGCGCGCAGCGAGGCGTCGGTCTCGACGCCCCCGGAGATGTAGCCGAAAAGCGGACGCGGCAGGAAGCCGCGCGCGACGGGCTCGAAGTCCTCGAGACAAAGCAGGTTGCGCAGGTCGCGCATTGGACAGTCCTTCAGGGAGGGTGAATCGAAACTACAATACGCGATTCCACGCGTTCCGGCCCCCACCCCGGCGAAAGGTTTCGAATGTCGAACGACCCCTGCTCCCTTTCCGCAACCGAACTGGTGGCGCTCTATCGCTCAAGGCAACTCTCGCCCGTCGAGGCCACGCAGGCGGTGCTCAAACGCATCGATGCGCTGAATCCGGTGCTCAACGCATTCTGCTACGTCGATCCGGCCTTCGCGCTCGAAAGCGCGCGGATGTCCGAGGCGCGCTGGATGAAGGGCGAGCCGCGCGGACTCGTGGACGGTGTGCCGACGTCCATCAAAGACCTGCTTTTTACGAAGGGCTGGCCTACGCTGCGGGGTTCGAAGACCATCGACCCGAAAGGCCCGTGGAATGACGACGCCCCCGCCGTGGCGCGCCTGCGCGAGCACGGCGCGGTCATCGTCGGCAAGACGACTACGCCGGAATTCGGCTGGAAGGGCGTTTGCGACAACCCGCTCACCGGGATCACGCGCAACCCGTGGAATCCGGCTAAGACGACCGGCGGTTCTTCTGGCGGCAGCGCGGCTGCCGTGGCGGCCGGCATGGGGCCGCTCACGATCGGCACCGATGGCGGCGGATCGATCCGCATCCCCTGCGCTTTCTCCGGCCTGTTCGGCATCAAACCCACTTTCGGCCGCGTGCCGGCCTGGCCCCTCTCGCCTTTCGGCACGGTGGCCCATGTGGGGCCGATGACGCGCACGGTTACCGACTCGGCGCTCATGATGAACATCCTCTCGCAGCCCGACGCGCGCGACTGGCACCAGCTGCCGCCCGACGGCCGGGACTACCGCATCGGTCTGGATGACGGTGTGCGGGGGCTGCGCATTGCCTACAGCGCAACCCTCGGCAGCGCCAACGTGGAACCCGAGATCGTCGAAATCGTGAAGCAGGCGGCGCTGCGCTTTGCCGAACTTGGCGCAATCGTCGAGGAGAAGGATCCCGGCTTCACGAATGCCGGCGAGATTTTTGCCAAGCACTGGTTTCCGGGCGCCGCACTCTTGCTTTCGACGATCCCGAAGGAAAAGCACGCGCTGATCGATCCGGGCCTCGTGGACACCGCGCGCCAAGGGGCTGCGTTCAGCGCAATGGACCTCCTCTCTGCGGCGCAGCAGCGCGGCCAGCTCGGCGTGCACATGCAATTGTTTCACCAGCAATACGACCTGCTGCTCACGCCGACGCTGCCGCTGGCCGCGTTCGAGGCCGGGCGCGAAGTGTCCGATGTGCTCAAGGAAAAGCGCTGGACCGACTGGTCCCCCTTTTCCTACCCGTTCAACCTTACGCAGCAGCCGGCCGCCTCGATTCCCTGCGGATTTACCAAGAGCGGTCTGCCAGTGGGCCTGCATATCGTCGGCGCGCGGTATGCCGACGCGCTTGTATTGCGCGCGGCGCGAGCGTTCGAAACTCTAATGCCGATTGCCTCTCCTGATCTATCCAAACTGAAAAAGTAACGTTCATGCCCCGTCACGTATCTCGTCCTACCGTACTGCTCACCAACCCCACTGTTCCGGTCGGCGAAAACATCATCCACGAGGTCGCGGACCTCGTCCTGGCGCCCGACCCGAAGCCCGACACGCTGCGCGCGATGATCGGCGACTGCGATGTGCTGGTTGTGCGCGTCAAGCTGCCGGACGACCTGTTCGAGCGGCCAAACCGCCTCAAAGGCGTGGTGCGGCACGGCGCGGGCGTGGACATGATCCCGATGGAATCCGCGACCAAGCTCGGCATCCCGGTGGCCAACGTGCCGGGCGTGAACGCGCAGACAGTCGCCGAATACGTGGTGACCACGATGCTGATGATCGCGCGAGGCACGCATCGCATGGACGCGCTGGTGCGCACCAAGGGCTGGGACACCGCCCGCGTCATTGCGGACGAGGGAATGGAGCTCGCCGGCAAGACCGTCGGCATTGTCGGTGTCGGAGCGATCGGCCGGATCGTCATGCGCATCTGCCACCATGGCTTCGGCATGAAAGTCATCGGCCATCAGCGCAACCTCACCAACCTGCCCAAGGAAGTCGCCGGGGTGTCCGCCGACCAACTGTTTGCCGACAGCGACTTCGTCATCCTTGCTTGCCCGCTGACCGCAGACACCAAGGGCCTTGCCAGCCGGGCGCGCATTGCTTCCATGAAACCGGACTCGATCCTCGTCAACGTCGCACGCGGCCCGGTGGTCGACGAGGCCGCGATTACCGAGGCATTGCAGCAACGCAGGATCCGCGGCGCGGCGCTCGACGTGTTCGACAAGCAGCCGCTGGCCGCAGATCACCCGCTCATGAAGCTGGACAACGTCGTGCTCACGCCGCACCAGGCCGGCCTCACGGTCGAGGCCGTGGAGCGCATGAGTGAAGGCGCCGCGCGCGAAGTCGTGCGCCTTCTCAAGGGCGAAAAGCCGCTCAATTTCGTCAACCCGGAAGTCTGGGAGCGGCGCGCGAACCGTTAGCGCACGGCCTTGGCCGCAGCGAGCAGCGCCACACGCGTGCTTGCGTACTCGGTGTCGAGCAAATCATGTAGCCGGCAAGCTTCATCCGGCCCTCGCAGTCCCCAACCCTCACCCGGTTGTGCGCTGGAAACCCACCGCAGTAGCGCCAGCCGAGCATCTTCACGCCCAACTCGTTGCGGGTTGAAGTTGGCCAGGTCTCCGAAGGTCTGCACGAACAGGACCAGGCTCGGCTGCGCGCCAGGGGCGGCTGTGGCGTACGCACTGGTCAGCAGGCGCGCGGCGACGACCGAAGGAAGTCCCTGTGGGATGCGGCACAACTCGCCCAACCACGCCGGGTGACGGCTGAAGATCGGGCGCAGGAGTTTGGGCAGCGTGAACACATACTGCCGGTGCGCAGGGAGGGAAGACAGGGCCCCTCGTTGATAGAGGGGCGGCCCATCGTGCGGCGAATCGCGATCTCTATCACCGCACAATATGCGGTGAATAACTTGTGCATGCGGAGAATGCAGGATATAATCTCCGCATGAATAGCGGAGATTACAAATACATCTGGCAGGCCGGTGACTGGGCAAACTGGCGCCTCGACCTGGCGGCACTCGCTGGGCCCATGGCAGAGGTGAGTCGTGCCCAGGGGCTCTTGATGGGGCGTCTGGCCGACGTGGGCATGGCACTGCGCGCTCAGGCGAGCTTGGCCGCGCTTACCGAGGACGTGGTCAAGACCAGCGAGATCGAGGGTGAGCAGCTCAATGTCGAATCCGTGCGATCGTCCATCGCCCGCAGGTTGGGCGTAGACATCGGCGCGCTCGCTCCGGTCGATCGCCACGTCGAGGGCGTGGTCGAGATGGTGCTCGACGCCACGGCCAACTGCCACGCGCCGGTGTCGCGTGAGCGGTTGTTCGGCTGGCATGCTGCGCTATTCCCCACCGGCTATTCCGGCCTTGCCAAGGTAAAGGTCGGCGGTTGGCGCGACGATGCCAGCGGCCCGATGCAGGTGGTATCCGGCCCCATCGGTCGGCAGCGGATGCATTTCGAGGCGCCGCCCGCCGATCGCCTGGCAGCCGAAACCAGCCGCTTCCTCGAATGGCTGAATGGTCCATCGAGCGAACCGCCGCTGCTCAAGGCCGGCCTCGGCCACCTGTGGTTCGTAACCCTGCATCCGTTCGACGACGGCAATGGCCGTATTGCCCGGGCCATCGGCGATCTGTTGCTGGCGCGTGCGGATGGCAGTCCACAACGGTTCTACAGTTTGTCGGCGCAGATCCAGCGCGAACGCAAGGCCTACTACGATATCCTGGAGCGGACCCAGAAGCGGTCGCTGGATGTCACCGAGTGGCTTGCCTGGTTCCTCGACACGCTCCATCGGGCCGTCGATCAGGCGCAGCACACGCTCGACACCGTTCTGACCAAGGCGCGGTTCTGGCAGCGCTGGGCGACTACACCACTCAACGTGCGACAGGTGAAGTTGCTGGACAAGCTGCTTGACGGCTTCGAAGGCAAGTTCACCAGCAGCAAGTGGGCGGCGATCGCCAAGTGTTCGCCGGACACTGCCCTGCGCGACATCAACGATTTGCTTGCGCGGGGTGTGCTGCGGAAAACGGATGCGGGTGGGCGCAGCACCAGCTACGAACTGAACGATCTGTCGGAGTAGCCGCGCTGGAATTGAAGCGATAAGCGATGGGCGAATCAATCCGCCCTCTCCTCGCGCACCGGGCTGATGACATCTGTTGTGGCGCTTGTTTCATGTCGGCCCACGGCATGCCAAAGCATGTTGGGCCTGCGAGCAGCCAATTGCAACTCTCGTCAGGTCGAAATTGAGCGAATCTTGTGCCGCACGCATGGTTCGCGCAGCGCGATATCGGGCACTGGGTGGTAGGTGATGGGGATGACCGCATTTCGCGGCCAGTCGGGTGCCTTTTCGGGCGGAGCGCGCTCGGCGGGCTCGGGCGCCCAACGGCCGAGATGCTCGAGGATGCGCAGCACGACGCCCGGGTTGTCGATCAGCGCAATCACGCGCATCGGGCCGTTACATTTTGGACACACGAGCGGATCAGCTTCGTAGACCTTGCGGATGAGCCGCCCCCACAAGGAAGGGTAGGGCCCCTTCCCCTCCCTGGTGCCTTCGCGCCAAGATCACCCGCTTCTGGTGACAGCTCGGGCAGAAGTAGCGTGTCTTGCACGCGTAGGCAAGCAGAAACTCATGGCGGCAGGTGTCGCAGTAGATGCGTGCGAAGCCCTCGTGCGGGTCGCCGCAGGCAATGAAGCCTTCGATGACTTGCAGTTCGACTACGCGCCGCATCCGACCCGAGGCGCGCAACTCCGCCACATGGCGTTTCGCGCACTGCCACAGCGGGCTCGCGCGTGGAGAGCGCGGGCGATACAGCCCACCCCCGGGTACGATCGGACCCGGGCACCGCGCGGCTCCAACGCTGCTCCCCATAGAGCGAGCAACGCCTGAGAGCGGGCTTCAGTGCGCAACGGCCACCCCACCGACTCGCAGAGGGATGCCAGGTCAACTGTACGGCACCGAAAGGCGTTAAGCGACAGTCGGCGCGGCGCTGGGATAGTTGCGCCGTAAGCGTCCGGGAATCCCCGCCCCCAACAGCGCCCATTGTGCGCGGGGGCGCTACCCTTTAATGCGCAGGAAGTAAGGGTAGCGTCCCCTTTTTGTCCTAACCCAGCGCGAGCTTGCTGTAGCTGCCGTAGCCCGCCGCCGCGACGGCGTCGCAATGTTCCCGATAGGCCGGATGGCCGCCGCTGTAGCGCATGATCCTGGGGGCCTGCTTGCCCTCGATATTGCGGTTGACGCCCGTCATTCAGGAGCCGATCTCGTTCGCGAGCAGCCCCTGACCCAGGGCCATTACGTTATCGCTCCATTCGCTGACACCGGCTGCGGTGGCTTCTATCCGGGTCAGCCCGTGCTCGGTCGCGTACTGAATGACTGATGATGTCGAATTCGTATTCCTGCTGGCTGGTTTGAATGCCGCCCGCCGTCACCCGCTCGATCGGCGTCGCGTTGATATCGACAAGTTCGGCATGAACTCGCTGGCCAGCGCGTTGGCCGTGCGGTCAGTCAGCGTGTCGCTGAAATTTCCCTGCTACCGGCCAATCGGCCCTCGGCGTGGAAATCAGCGCCAAGCACCTCGAAATGCTGCGCAGCCTGGTGCCCAAGCTCTCGCGTGTGCTATTTTCCTTCGCGAGCCGCACGGCGGCCGGTTCAGTCGGGTTTCACGTCCATGCTGATTCGCCTCTGGGGCTCGTGCACGAGATCCGAGCGCTGCATCCATCCATCTCGGCGATATCCTGCATCGTCAGGGCGCCCGCGCGCATGCGCAGGTTGGTGAGTTCGCGGATGTAATCGTAGCGGGCCTTGGACTGGTCCGAGCGCGCCTTCAGCAGGCGTTGCTGCGCGACCAGCACGTCGACCACGGTGGAAACACCAAGGGCAAAGCTCTTCTTGCGCTCGGTCGTGACCATTTCGAGCGAGCGCACCTCCTCGTTCGTCGATCCGATGCGTGCGTAGTTGGTGCGCGCGTTGAGATAGGCCGTGCGCACGTCGCGCTCGATCTGGCGACGCACGCCGTCGAGCCTTTCCCGCGCCATCTCGTAGCGGGCCGTCGCATCGCGCACCGTCGCCTGGACCCGGCCGCCTTCATACAGGGGGATGGTGAGCTGCAGCCCGACCGTTCCCACCATGTAGGCCCTTCACCCGACGCGCGAAACACATCGGGCCGCAGCATCGCCGCGTTCCAGGCCACGGGCGCGCCCCAGTCGTGGCCGACGATCACGGCCTGCGTCACCTGATTCCCGTTCAGTGCTCGCTCAGCGCCGACCCAAACCGCCGTAAGAGTGGCCGCATCAGGTACACCAGCAATGATCGCTCACCGGTTTTCACCATCACCGTGCTGGTCATGCCCGGTTGCAAGGTAAGCTTGCCAAGTTTCTTCGCCTCGTCCGGCGGCACCGATACGCGAATGGCATAGTACTGGACACCCGAGCGCGCATCGGTGAGTGCGTCGGCTGAGACCACGGTGACGTTTCCGGCGACGACGGGACGATCGGCACTCCCCATGTAGGCATCGAAGTGTACGTCCGCCGGGAGGCCGACGTGCATCCGGTCAATGTACTGCGGTGCCACCTGTGCCTCGACGATCAACTCGTCGCCTTCGGGCACGATATCAAGAATGCGGTCGCCGGGCTTGATGATTCCGCCCACCGTGTGAAAAGCCAGATCGACCACCACGCCGTCCACCGGTGCCTGCACGACGAGTCGCTTGTTCGTATCTCGCAATGCCACCAGGCGCTCGGCCAGCGTCGAGGCATCGCGCTGGACATCGGCGAGCTGGGTCTCGACTTCGCGCCGGTATTCGATTTCCCGTTGCGCGCCGCGCATCCTGAACTCGGCCAGCCGCGCATTGATGCCGGCGATATTGGACAAATCCTCGCTCTGCTTGCTCTGCACCTCGGCGAGCTGGCGCTCGATGTCGAGCAATTGGTTGCGCGAAACGAACCCGTCACGGTTCAGTCTGGTAAATGACGCGAGCTGCTCGTTGAACAGCGCGATCTGTTTTTCGCGCCCGGCTTTCAGTTGGTCCAGGCTGCGGATCTGCAGTTCCAGCCCGCGCACCGACTCGCGGATGATGCTGAGTTCGCCCTCGATCGCGCTTCGGCGCGATCGGAACAGCTCGGTTTGCGCCGACATGGCGGCGGCGGCTTCGGCGTCCCCCGCTGCCGCGAGCAGTTCGCGCGGGAAGGCGATCGCCTTGAGCCCTTTGCGCTCCGCATCCAGCCGGGCAGCGGTCGCGGCCGCGAGTCGCCACTGTCCCAGCGCGGCGTTCAGCGCGGCGCCGGCTTGCACGCCATCAAGCAGGATCAGGTCGTCGCCGGCCTTCACGCGCGCTCCGTCGCGCACCAACAGCTTGGCGACAATGCCGCCGGTGAGGTGATCCACGCGCTTGCGCTTGGATTCCGAGGCAACGACGCCCTGGGCCGGGATGCCCTCATCCAGAGGAGCCAGCGCCGCCCATGCGAGAAAACCGCCGAACCCGATGACGAGCAGCCACCAGCCCATGCGGATGGTGGCTGCATAGTTTGCGTTGGGCAATGCGTCGGCCGCAGCGCCCTGTCGCGACGCGTCGTTCAGGGTCTGGACCGGTAGGCTCATTCTGCGCCCCCGTCAGTTCCGGTGACGGCGCCGCTCTCGCCCGCCTTCGCCACCGGCGGCCGCGCCCCAGGCAGCGCCTTGAGCACCTTGTCGGGTGGCCCGAAGCCCTGGATCGCACCCGCCGCGAGAATCATGATGGCATCGGCGATGCGCAGCACGTTCAGGCGGTGCGTCATCACGAACACGGTGCGCTTGTCCTTTTTTGCAGCGCGCAGTGCTGCCATCAGCGCCGCGTCGCCCGCGTCATCAAGATTGGCATTGGGCTCGTCGAGCACCAGCAGCACTGGGTCGCCGTAGAGAGCACGCGCGAGCGCAATGCGCTGGCGCTGACCGCCTGAGAGCGCCGCGCCGCCCTCGCCGATTGGCGTTTCGTATCCCTCGGCAAGCTGCAGCACCAGTTCGTGGACGCCGGCTTTTTGCGCCGCGGCGACAATGCGTTGCGAGTCAAGCGGCCCAAAGCGCGCGATGTTCTCGGCCACCGTGCCCTCGAAGAGTTCCACATCTTGGGGCAGGTAGCCGACGAAGGCGCCGAGCTCTGCCTTGTCCCAGGCATGTACATCGGCACCGTCCAGACGCACCGCGCCGTTAAGTGGCGCCCACACCCCCACCAGTGCGCGTGCCAGCGTGGACTTGCCCGAGGTGCTCGGCCCGATCACCGCGACGATGTTTCCCGGGGACATGCGAAAGTTCAGCCCCTTGAGGATCGGACTGCGGCTGCCCGGCGCGGCGACCACCAGGTTCTCGACGGTCAGTTCGCCCTTGGGGGCCGGCAGCGTCACCATTTCGCGGCGCGCCGGGTGCGCCTCAAGAAGCTCGGCGAGGCGCCCGTAGGCCGCACGGGCCGACACGAAACCGCGCCAGGTGGCGATCGCCAGGTCCACCGGGGCGAGCGAGCGCCCGAGCAATATTGAGGCCGCGATCATCCCCCCCGGGGTGAGCTGGTTCTGCAGCACCAGCCACGCCCCCATGCCCAGGATGCCCGACTGCAGAGCAAAACGGAAAAAGCGCGTCACCGCACCGATGGTGGCGGCGCGGTCGGTGGCCTCGGCCTGCAACGCGAGATAGCGGTTGTGCCTCTCGGACCAGCGTCCGCGCAGCCCCCCGAGCATGCCCATCGATTCGATCGCCTCGGCATTGCGTAACTGGGTGGTTGAGTAATGGTTAGCCGCGGCGCCCAACCTGCCGGCCTCGGTGAAAAGCGGCGCGGTGGCGCGCTCGTTCAACCACGCAAGGCCGAGCAGAATCAGCGCGGCCGCGAGCGCAAATACGCCCAGCCATGGGCTGAGCAAAAAAACCACGAGAATGAACACTGGTGTCCAGGGCACGTCGAAAAATGCGAACAGGCCCTTGCCGGTGAGGAACTGCCGAATGGTGCCCAGATCGGCGAGTGACTGGCTA
>CANKMT010000070.1 GCA_947482825.1 Betaproteobacteria bacterium
GCGCGTTGCCGGTCCATGAAAGTCCTCGCCGGTATCCTCGCCGCGCTCATCCTGCTGATCCAGTACCCGCTATGGCTCGGCAAGGGCGGCTGGCTGCGCGCCTGGGAAGTCGATAACCGGCTCGCGGCGCAGAAAGACGCCAACGCCGCGCTCGAACGGCGCAACTTCGCGCTCGGCGCCGAGGTGCGCGACCTCAAGCAGGGATTCGACGCTCTCGAGGAGCGCGCCCGTTACGAGCTGGGCTTCGTGAAGGCTGACGAGGTATTCTTCCAGATTGTCGATGCGCCGAAGGGCGGCGCGGGCGCCCCCGAAAGCAAGGCCAAGCCACCCTGACCCAGGAGATCCGATGAAACTTTCAAGCGAGCAGCTCGCCCAGTTCGAGCGCGAAGGCTACTTGTTCTTCCCGGAACTGTTCACCGACGAGGAGATGAAGCGCCTGACGGCGGAGGTGCCGCGGATCTATGCCGAGCAGCGTCCCGAGGTGGTGCGCGAAAAAGACGGCGTGACGCCGCGTACGAGTTTCGCGGCGCACACCTACAACCCGCAGTTCGCCAAGCTCGCCCGCCACCCGCGATTGCTCACCCCGATCGAGCAGGTGTTCGGCGAAAAGCTCTACATGCACCAGTTCAAGATCAACGCCAAGGCCGCGTTCGATGGCGACGTCTGGCAGTGGCACCAGGACTTCGGCACCTGGCATCGCGACGACGGGATGCCCGAGCCGCGCGCGATGAACGTCGCCCTGTTCCTCGAGGAGGCCAACGAATTCAACGGGCCGCTCATGTTCATTCCCGGCTCGCACAAGGGCGGCGTGCTGAACGCAGGGCACGACACCAAGACCACCAGCTATCCCCTCTGGACCATCGACAATGCGACGATCACGCGGCTGGTCGAGCGCGGCGGCATCGTGGCGCCCAAGGGCAAGCCCGGGTCGATGCTGATGTTCCACTGCAACCTGGTCCACGCCTCGGGCAGCAACCTCACGCCGTGGAACCGCACCATCGTCTATTTGTCGTTGTGCGCAGTGTCGAACCACATCCGCCAATACAAGCGCGCGGAGTACATCGCGCACCGCGATTTCACCCCGATCGAACCGTTGCCGGACGACTGCCTGTTGCGCGACGACATTCGCGTTCCGTTGAAAGCGGCGGCCTGAAATGAACCTGCATTCGATGCTGCGAAAGCGCGAGGCGGCCGGCAAGCCGCTGCGCGTGGGCGTGATCGGCGCCGGCAAGTTCGGCGCCATGTACATCGCGCAGATTCCGCGCACGCCGGGCGTGCATCTCGTCGGCATCGCCGACCTTTCGCCCGCAAATGCAAAGACCAACCTTGCGCGCACCGGCTGGGAGCCCGCATGGTACGGCGCGAGTTCGCTCGAAGCGGCGACCAAAGAGCGCCGCACGCACGTTGGCGACGACTGGAGAAAGCTCGTCGAGCATCCCGGCGTCGATATCGTGGTTGAAGCTACGGGCAACCCGATCGCCGCGGTCGAGCACGCGCTGCATGCGTTTGCGCACGGCAAGCACGTGGTGATGGTGACGGTGGAGGCCGATGCATTCTGCGGCCCGCTGCTGGCCGAGCGTGCGGAGGCCGCCGGCGTCATCTACAGCCTTGCCTATGGCGACCAGCCCGCAATCATCTGCGACCTCGTCGACTGGGCGCGCGCTGCGGGCTTCCCTGTAGTCGCGGCGGGGCGCGGGCACAAGTGGCTGCCGCATTTCGGCCAGTCCACGCCGGAGACGGTCTGGGGCTACTACGGCCTCACTCCCGAGCAGGCCGAGATCGGCGGGCTGAACCCCAAGATGTTCAATTCGTTCCTCGATGGATCGAAACCCGCCATCGAGAGCACGGCGGTGTGCAACGCGACCGGCCTTACGCCCGCACCGCAAGGCCTCGAATACCCGGCCGGACCAGTGGACCAGATCCCGAACCTGATGCGTCCGCGTTCCGAAGGCGGCATCCTGCACCACAAAGGCCAGGTGGAAGTGGTGTCGTCGCTCGAACGCGACGGCACGCCGATTCCCTACGACATCCGCTTCGGCGTCTGGGTGGCCTTCGAAGGCGAGACCGAATACATCCGCCGCTGCTTCTCCGAATATGGCGTGAAGACGGATGACTCGGGCCGCTACGCGTGCCTGTACAAGCGCTGGCACCTGATCGGGCTCGAGGTGGGCATCTCGGTGGCTTCCGTGGGCCTGCGGCGCGAGCCGACGGGATGCCCCACGGGCTTTCGTGCAGATGCGGTTGCAACCGCCAAGCGCGATCTCAAGGCCGGCGAGCTGCTGGACGGCGAGGGCGGCTACACCGTGGTCGGCCGGCTGATGCCGGCGGCGGATTCGATCAGCGTCGGCGCGCTGCCGTTGGGTCTTGCGCACGGATGGAAAGTGCTGCGGCCGATTGCGGCGGGGGAAGTGGTGCGCTGGAGCGACGTGGCGGTGGAAGCTAACAACACCGCGGTCAAGCTGCGGCGCGAGATGGAAGCGCGCTACAAGGAGCCGCTGCGCAGCGTGGCGTAGTCGGCCAACCGTTCGTTTTTCCTGCCGGCCAAAGTTGACTAAGCCACTGGACTAACCATAAAATAATCCCCCCATCCGCGAGTGAGTCGGCGATGCGCGAAATAAACGTCCATGAAGCCAAGACCCATTTGTCGCGGCTGCTCGACGCGGTGGCGGCTGGTGAGGAAATCATCATCGCCAAGGCGGGCAAGCCCTATGCGCGGCTGGTTCCGATCGCGCAACCCAGGCGCATGCCCGGCGCGGCGCGGGGCAAAGGGCGGGTGACCGCGAAATTTTTCGAGCCCCTGCCCAAGGGAGAACTGGCCGGCTGGGAATGAACCTGCTTCTCGACACCCACACGCTGCTGTGGTGGCTGTACGACGATCCCAAGCTTTCGGGCAAGGCAAGGACGGCGATCGGGAAAGCCGAGCAACGCATATTTGTCAGCAGCGCAAGTGCCTGGGAAATCACCACCAAAGTCCGCATCGGCAAATTGCCTCAGGTCGGAGACGTCGCCGAGAAGCTGCCCGCTTATATGCGCCGCGACCGATTCGAGGCGCTGCCCATCTCAATCGAGCATGCGCTTGCCGCGGGCGCGCTGCCGGGTCCCCACAAGGATCCGTTCGATCGCATGCTGATCGCCCAGGCCCGGTTGGAAAAACTGCGCGTTGTCACGCTTGATCCGGTATTCAAACAGTACGCCGTAACGGTTCTCTGGTAGGGCGGTTTCGGCGTCGCGGTGTAGCCGCGGCGGACGGGAGGGAGCATCGATATATTGTCACATGTCACGGAAATTCAGGCAAAGCGCGCAGACGCCCGCGATAGGCGGCCAGTTGTGGAAAAGAACAACATCAAGTCAGACTCAAGCAGCGCATTGGATTGTCGGGGGCGCGACGCAGCGCTTGTCAATGCGCGACGAATGGCGCCTTCGGGCGAATTTCAGGCCAGAACAGGACCGCGAGGCACAGCGCCAGCAGCCCTTCGACCATGCTGGCGAGGATTGCCCATTGGGCGCCAAGCAGATCGGTCAGCAGCCGCAGGTGCAGGAAACCGATGACGGCCGCCGCGCCGATGCAGACTGTTACCAGGCCCATCGCGCGTGAGCGGGCGGCGACTGGCGCCGAAAGGAACACGATGGTCGCCTGCATGGTCGCGAAGCTGGCGCTGCCGAAGCCAGCCGCGATCTGCGCCGCGCCTGAAAGCAGCGGCCAGGGGCTGAGCGCGAACACGATCGAGGCGCAAGCGAACAGCGTAACGCCCATCAAGTAAAGACGGCGAAAGTGAACTGCCCGCGTTCTCGTCGCCACCAGCAGCGCGCCGGCCAGCGCCCCCAGTCCGTCCGCGCTCATCAGCAAGCCGATCGGGAAGGCGCTCAGGTGCAATTGCGCCTGGCCGATCACCGGCACCATCGAAGTGACCGGCCACAGGAACACATTGAAGACCACGGTGACGGCCAGCGTTCCCACCAGTGCGCGGTCGCCAGCCACGATGCGAAAGCCTTCGCGAATCTGCGGCAGGATCTGGAGTAAAGCACCGCGATTCAGCGTCTCGCGCAGGCGCAAGCGGCCCAGCAGGACGAAGCCGCACAGGTAAAGGCAGGCGCTCAGCATGAACGCGCCATGGATGCCGATGAATTCGAGCAGCAGGCCGCCGATGCTCGGGCCGAGCATGCGGGTCGCGTTGTTGGTCGCCGCGTCCAGACCCATGGCGGGCGCCGCGCGCGCCGGACCGGCCAGTTCGATCAGCATCAGGCGGCGCACCGGCAGGTCGATGGCCCAGAACACCCCGCTCATCAATGCACCCAGGGCGATGTGCCACAGTTCGAGCCGGCCGGTCCAGGCCAGTAGGGCCTGTGCTGCGGTAACGACGATTCCGCAACCGAGTACGCCGAGCAGCAATCCACGCCGGCTCAGATGCTCGGCCACCGCACCGACCACCGCGCCCAGCAGCGCCATCGGCACCAGCCTCAGCATGGTGAACAAAACCACCTGCGAAGCCGAGCGAGTGAGCTCGAAGACGTAAACGCCGATGGTGAGGAACTCGATCCAGCGAACGATGCTGATCAGTCCGCCGGTGAGCCAGACGCGGCGGAACGGACCTTCGGCCAGGAGGGACAGCGGCCCTGCCGGGGAAGGGGCCAAAGAGGTCAAAGACGCTTCGGCACGCCACGCACCCCGCGCTGCTCGGGATCGGCGCTTTTCATCGGCGCCTGCTTCGATAGGATCCGGCAGACTCCGACGAGTTGATCAAGGCCGCACCCTACATCGGGTCGAGATGCCAGCGCGAAGTATCAATGCGCTCGTTCGCGACCTCGCCGTTGTATTTTTCTTCCTTGAATTCGCCCACATACTTGTAGCCGTCGCTGAACTCGAACACGCCCTGCCCGTGAGGCCGTCCGTCCTTGAACTCGCCGACGTACTTCCTGCCGTCAACCCAGGTGAAGGTGCCTCGGCCGTTGGACTTGCCGTCCCTGAACTCGCCGACGTATTTGCGTCCGTCGACGAACGTGAAGGTGCCTTTCCCATGCCGCAATCCGTCCTTGAACTCGCCGGCGTACTTCCGGCCGTCCGGCCACGTGAGCGTTCCCTGCCCATGGCGCTTGCCGTCCTTGAACTCGCCCGCATAAGTTTCCTCGGCCGGTGGCGAATCGCAACCGGCCAGCAGAATTCCCGCAAAGACCAAATACGCCCATCCTTTTGCCGCGCGCATACCGCCTCCTCAGGCTTGATCAGAGAAAAAATGCCAAGTGAGCAAACTCGCAAACCGGCGAGCCGCGCTCAAGCGGCCAGATAAACGGGCCGCTCGCCCCGTATGGTGATCCGATGGCCGTGCCGGCGGTGCGGAAAATAGTCCCAGAGCGCCATGTGCTGAACGCAGCGGTTGTCCCAGAACGCCACCGACTTGGCGCGCCATTGGAATCGGCACTGGATCTGCGGCCGTTGCGTCTGCAGGTACAGGAACTGCAGCAGCGCATTGCTCTCTTCCGCTTTCAACTGCACGATGTGCGTCGTGAAGATCGGGTTGACGAACAGCGCCTTCCTGCCCGTGACCGGGTGCGTGACGACGACCGGATGTTCGCTGGCTGCATTGGTTTTCGACCCGAAGCGCCCGCCGTGCTGGCGCTCGCCGTCATGCATGGCGGTCAGTCCGCACAGGAAGCGCTGCATTTCGGGCGAGAACGAATCGTAAGCCGCGTACATGCTCGCGAACAGCGTGTCCCCGCCGATCGGCGGCACTTCGGTCAGGTAAAGGATGCTGCCCATCGGCGGGGCGATATCGCAGGAAATATCGGAATGCCAGTTCTCACCGTCGATGCGCTTCGAATTCGCGTCGGCGTGCACGGTGAGGATCTCCGGATGACCGGGGACCAGTTGCGGCGCGGCCGGGTGAGTAAAGAGTTCGCCGAACTGCCGGCCGAAGTCTTTCTGCTCGGCTGGCGTCATCGATTGGTCGCGGAAGAAAATCACCAGGTTCTCGGCGAGGGCCGCGCGGATCTCTAGCATCACGTCGTCTGCAAGGGGACGCGACAAATCGACGCCGCCGATCTCCGCGCCCAGGTGCGGCGCGATCTTGTTTACCGCAATCTTCGTGTAAGTCATCTCTTCCCCCTTTTGTCTGCGCCCATCGGCGGCCGTGGCCCCCGTCAATAGCTTTCCGTGCCCCACTTGTGCGTGGTGAAGTGCTGCAGCAGCCGAAACAGGCTTTCGGTAACCAGCCCGACGATGATGACCAGCAGGATTCCGGCAAAGCCGTCGCCGATGTTCATGAACAGGCGGCTGTTGTTGATGAACCAGCCGATGCCGCCGCCGTTGCCGGTCGCGCCGAACACGAGCTCCGCGGCGACCACGGTGCGCCAGCCAAAGCCCCAGCCGACTCGCAGGCCCGAGATCATCATCGGCAGCGCCGCGGGCAGCAGGATCTCCTTCATCATGGCGAAGCGGCCGAGCTCGTAATTCCGCCCCAGCCGCAACAGCGTCGGCGAAATGGTGGCGAAGCCGACGGTGAGGGACGAAGCGATTGGCCAGACCATCGCCATGACGACGACGAACACCAGGGAATCGCGCGAGAACCCGAACCAGAGGATGGCCATCGGCAGGAGCGCGATCGATGGCAGCGGCTGGAACATACCGGTCATCACGCTGAGGGTTTCGCGCATCCAGATGTTGCTGATGGCAAGGCCGGTGACCAAGATCGCAAGCGCGGTGCTGATCGCGAACGACTGGAGGATCACCGATAGCGTCTCCCAGATGTAGGCCCACAATTCCCCGCTCGCCGAGCCTCCTCCGAATCCGAGCCCGTGCATCAGCCTTACGGCGACATCGCTCAAGGGCGGAAACAAAAGCTTGTTGACCTTGAGGATCCGCACCGTGAGTTCCCACGCGAGGCAAAGCAGCACGATCACCACCACCTTCTTCAGCACCCCGCTCGAGGTGCCCGGGAGGGGCGCGCCGCCCTTGTGCGCCGGCCGCGCGTTCTCGTTGATCGTGCTCATGGCTCGTCCTTGAGCAGGTCGCGCAATTCCTGCACCAGCGCGAGCGCCGCCTCGTCGTGCGGCGGGCTGCCCACGCACGGATTGTCGATGAGCGCTCGCAGGCGGCCGGGGCCGCGGCTCATGACCATCACCCGGTGCCCGAGGTGCACCGCCTCGTTGACGTCGTGGGTGACGAAGGCGATGGTGACGGGCTCGCTCTCGCTCGCCCAGACCTTGTTCAATTCGTACTGCATGCGCTCTCGGTTGATCGCGTCGAGCGCGCCGAAGGGTTCGTCCATGAGCAGCATCGCGGGCTGCACGGCAAAGGCTCGCGCGATGGCGCAGCGCTGCTTTTGACCGCCGGAGAGCGTGTTCGGATACTGCCCGGCCTGCGCGCCGAGCCCGACGATGTCGATGTAGTGGGCCGCGCGCGCTTTACGCTCGCGCGGTTTCATCGACGGCCAGCGTTTGCCGACCGCCCATTCGACGTTGCCTGAGACCGTGCGCCATGGCAAGAGCTGGCCGAAGTCCTGGAACACCAGCACGCGGTTCATCGACGGCGCGCTCACCGCCTTGCCGTCCACCAGGATTGCGCCCGAGGAAACCGGGATGAAACCGCCGAGCGCCGTCAGCAGCGTCGACTTGCCGCAACCCGATGGCCCAAGAATCACGAACTTTTCGCCGCGCCGGATCGATACCGACACATCGCTCACCGCGACCACATGGCCCGAGCCGCGCGAGCGCGGAAACTCGATCGACACACGATCGAGCACAACTAGATCGCTGCCTGCATTGGCGGGCAAGCGCAGTGCCTCGCCAACCGCAGTCGCCGTGGTGGCTGTGGTCACGAACGACCTCTCACCACTGCGGCCCGGCGTTGGCGGGAAAAGCGTAGAAATCCTCGACTCCTTTCGGTACGCGGGTCATGGCGCCGAGCGCATGCATCGAGGCGGCTTGCGTTTTAAGATTGGCGTTGGTTGGAAACGACGCATACAGCGGGGACTTGAGATAGGCGACGAACTCCTTGTCGCTGACCTTGTTGCCGGTCGACTTGCTCATCATCTGCGCCGCCTTTTCCGGATTGGCAAGCATCCACGCGATCGTCGCCCGCAGTGCCTCGGTGTAGCCGCGGGTGAGCTCAGGCTGCTCCTGCACCGTCTTGGTCAGCGCGCAGGCGCCAACCGCATAGAGGCTGCCATAAGCCTCATTGATGCTCGCGATCTTCTTCATGCCGGCTTCCTGCAGCCGGATCGCGAAATCCGCGGTGGCGAAGTGTCCGTCGAGCTGTCCGGCGATCAGGGCCTGCATTGCATCCGGATGCGGCAGGTTGGCCCAGTTGCGATCAAGCGCCTTCACGTCCTTGCCGGCGCGCCGCAGAATCTCCTGCACCGTGAAGTACTGCGCGGTGTTCGGGCCGGGCGAGAGCTTCTTGGTGGTGCCAATGAACTCGAGCACCGACTTCGGGCCATCGGGCCTGACCATCAGGTAGCCGTCGAAGCCGGAAGTGGTCTGGAGCCATTTCCAGTCGACGCCCTTGTCCCAGGATTGGAGGTAGGGTCCGGGCGTGCACGAGCCGAAATGCAGTCGTCCGGCGAGCATGGCGTCACGCTGTTGCGCGGTCGTGAAAATGTTCTGCCACTCGATCTTTGCGTTGGGAAACATCTTCTCCACGATCCCGAGTTGCCGCGCAACGGCCATGGGGCCGTAGATCAGGCCGAAGCCATGGGCGAACTGGAACGTGCCGGTAACCTTCGCATAGGTGGGAACTATCAGGCCTTCGCTCACCGTTACGGTCTGAGCGGATGCCGTCGCGGCAAATCCGAGCGCCATTGCGACGGTGGCGATGCGCGCAAAGAATTTCCTTGCATGAGACATGGTTTCCTCCTCCTGAATCCGGGTTGGTTTGGCTGTTCTTGGTTTGTTTGGCAGCATGCGAAAATTCGCCTAAGGGCGAACGCCCAGCTTGTGTTTCGGGCCCAACTTGGTTGCCAGGGTTGAATAGGCCGTTTCGATGAACCGGCACAGGTACGGCCGCGTCTCGCGCGGATCGATCATGTCTTCCACGGCGAAACTCTCCGCCATCCGGAACGGCGAGGTCAGCAGCGTGAGTTCCTCCTCGATTTCCTGCCGGCGCTTCTCCGGGTCGCTCGCCGCTTCGATCTCCTTCTTGAACGCCGCGAGCGCGCCTCCCTGGATCGGCAGGTTGCCGATCTCGGCGCTCGGCCAGGCGGCCTTGAAATTGATGCCGGCCTTGTCGCACGCCGCCATTCCTGCCATGCCGTAGCACTTGCGGATCACCAGGGTCAGCGCGGGTACCGTCGCCTGGATGCCGACAAATACAGCGCGCATGCCGTCGCGCAGGGTGCCCGCCGCCTCCGCCTGCGGCCCGACCAGGAAACCCGGTTGATCGACCAGGTAGACGAGCGGGATGTGGAACGTGTCGCACAATTCGACGAAGTGGGTCTGCTTGCGCGCCGCGCGCGCATCCATCGCGCCGCCGTACACCATCGGGTTGTTCGCGACCACGCCGACCGGATGGCCGGCGAGGCGCGCGAGCGCGGTGATGACGCTCTTGCCGTAAGTCGGCTGGATTTCGAACAGCGAGTCCAGGTCGAACACGCCGCGCAGGATGGCGCGCATGTCGTAGGGCTTGCGCCGGTTGCGGGGCACGATCGATGCGAGCGCCGCGTCGCGCCGCTCCGGCGGATCCTGGCAGGCCGAAACGGGCGGCCTTTCCCAGACGTTCTGCGGCAGATAGCTCAGGAAGTCGGCCACGAGCCTGAGGCACTCCGCTTCGCTCGCCACGACGTTGTCGATGACGCCTCCGGTGTCGACCGCGATCTTCGAACCGCCGAGTTCCTCGCGCGTTACGTCGAGGCCGATCGCGCGTTTGACAATCGGCGGGCCCGCGGCGAACACCTGGCTCTTGCCGGCCACCATCACCGACCAGTGCGACAGGATCGCGCGGCCGGCGGGGCCCCCCGCAGCGACGCCCAGCACGGCGCTCACCACCGGCACGATGCCCATCAGCTCGACCGATTTCTCGAATCCCTGCACGCCGGGAAACACCGAGTGGCCGCGTTTCCTCAGCGAAGAAACGCTTCCGCCCGAGCCGTCGATCAGATTGACCAGCGGAATCCGGTAGTTGGCGGCAAAGTCCTCGACGAAGCCGCCCTGGCCGCCTTTGCGCCGCTCCGAGCCCCAGCTGGTCCCGCCGCGCACCGTGAAGTCTTCGCCACCGAGCGCCACAGCGCGGCCACGAATGCGCGCGAGCCCCATGACATAAGGCGCGGGCAGCACCGACTCGACCTTTCCGCCCGTGTAGATTCCCGTTCCGGTGAGCTTGCCCACTTCCTGGAAAGAACCGGAGTCCACCAGGGCGGCAATCCGGTCGCGGATCGTGAGCCTGCCCGAGGCGTGATGCTTGGCGACGGCTTCGGCACCGCCCTGTGACTCTGCCCAAAGGCGGCGCTGCTCCAGTTCGTCAATTTCCGGTTGCCACACGGCGGCGGGTTCGGTTGGGTCAGCGGACACGCTGGTCTACCTTCGATTCGTCTGCAACGGCGAAAAAGAATCCGGCCATCCATCCCGTTACGGAGCGTGTCATGTCAGTACCCCGTCGGCCAGGTGCGCATCAAATGCTGGCCGATGCCGCCGGACAGCTTGAGCGAATGGATTTCGAGCATGTTAAGCAGATAGTCGCGCGTAGACTCCGGGCGGATCACGTTTTGCACGGCGTGGGTGCGCGCGATCTCCCAGGCGCTGTTGCCTTTCTGCATGTCGCCGAGCAGGTCGTCGAAGCCGGGCTCGCCCTCGCGCACGCCGTGCACGATCGTTACCGCGAATTGCGGCGTCATGAAGCTCACTTCGGCCGTCGGCCACGCTGCGACCTCGTCCGAATTGCGGCCGCCGCCCATGTTGAGGTAGGCCTGCCCGTACGACTTTCGCAGGATCACCGAAAGCCGCGGCACGCTGACGAGCTGCAGCGCGTTCATGAAGTTGACGATTCTTGCGGTGGCGCCGCGCCGCTCGGCTTCCGCGCCGATGATGAAGCCGGGCGTGTCCACCAGCTGCACCAGCGGGATGTTGAAGGAGTCGCACAGCACGAGGAAGCTGACCACCTTGTTGCTCGCTTCGGTGTCGAGCACGCCGCCTTTGTAAAGCGGGTTGTTGGCGATGAAGCCGACGGTGCGCCCGCCGATGCGGGCAAGCCCGGTAAACGCGACTTTGCCGTAGCGCGCCTTCAGTTCGAATACGCTATCGCGGTCGGCAATCGCGGCGACGACGCGGCGCACGTCGTACACCTGTGAGCGGCCGCTCGGAATGAGGTCGAGGATATCGCGCATCCCTTCACCCGATCCCGCCGGCACCGCCGCCACCGGCGGCGCGGCGTTGTGATGCGAAGGAAGATAAGAGAGGAAGCGTTTGATCGCGTCGATCGCCTCCTCATCCGTATCCACCGCCAGGTCCATGATGCCCGTCACCTCGGTGTGGACCTGCCAGCCGCCGAGTTCCTGCGGGTCGATCTTCTCCTTGGTGGCCAGCTCGATCAGTCCCGGACTGGACACGGCCATCACCGCGCCTTTTTTCATCACGCGGAAGTCCGAGCAGCAGGTGTAGAGGAACGACGAGCCGTAGCAAAGCCCGAGCACGGCGGCGGCCCAAGGCGTCTCGCGCATGCGCTGGTACTGCGTCGGGTCGTTGCCCAGGCCGAGCCCCATGCCGCGCCCGCCCATGGTGTCTGGCAGGCGCGCGCCGGAGGATTCGCCGAGGAACACCATCGGCATGCCGCGCGCGGTGGCGACGCGCTTCATGTGCGCGATCTTGCGCACGTTGGTGGTGCCGCTGGAGGCGCCAAGCACGGTGAAATCGTTCGATACCACCGCGGCCCAGCGCCCGTCGATCCTGCCGTAGCCGGTGATCTTGCCGTCGGCGGGCGTGCGCTCGGCGTCTTCCGGGGAGTGGATCGAGGTGCTGAACAGGCCCGACTCGTTGAACGACCCGGCGTCGAACAGGCGCTCGACACGGCTGCGCGCATTCAACATGCCGGCGGCGGTCCGCTTCGCGAGCTTCGCCTCGCCGCCCATGGCGAGCGCCCGCGCTTGCCGCGCCGCGTACTCCTCTTCGAGGCGGCGGCGAAATTCTTCTCGGCTTTCCGGGGGGAGAGTCATGAGGGAGCCATGTCGGCGGCTGTTTCGCTGCCCGCACTCGCGGCGGAACAGGCGATCACGCCCTCGGCAAGCAGCCCATTCACTTCGGCGTCGGTCAGGCCGAGAATATCGGCCAGCACCTCCCGGGTATCTTCGCCGGTCTCCTTCCCCGCGTAGCGCACCTCCCCAGGCGTTGCCGAAAGCTTGGGGACGACCCCGGCGAGCGCGACCGTACCCAGCGTCGCATCGGGCGCGCGCACGATCATGTCGCGATCCTGGAAGTGGGGATCTTCGAAAATGTCCTTCACCGTATAGATCGGTGCCGCAGGTACTCCGTGCTGGTTGAGCACCTCGACCACCTGCGCCAGCGTCCGGGCGCCGACCCAGTCGGCGATCATCTGGTCGAGTTCCATTTCATTCTCGGAGCGCCCGAGCTGCTTGTCGAATCGCGGGTCGGCGGAAAGTTCGGCGCGACCCATTGCCTTTGCCAGACGCGCGAACACCGCGTCCCCCATCGCGGTAATGTGGATGTGGCGCGCGTCGCTGCAGGTATACAGGTTGTTCGGCGCCGAATCGGGCAGGCGCGAACCCGCGCGGTTGGCGATGATGCCGAGTTTGTCGAACGCGGGCACGTGGGGCTCGATCAGGCTGAACGCCGACTCGTACAGGGTTGCGTCGACGATCTGGCCGCGGCCGGTCGCGGCGCGCGACCAAAGCGCCAGCATGGTGCCGAACGCAGCGTAGATCGCGGTCACTTCGTCGGTGACGGAGGCCGCGATGCGCGTGGGCGGTCGGTCGGGGTCGCCGGTCAGGTGGCGCAGCCCGCTCAAGGCTTCGCCGATGACGCCATAGCCGGCGCGCTGCGAATAGGGCCCGGTCTGGCCGAAGCCGCTGATCCGGACCATGATGATTCCCGGTTTCTCCTCGCTCAAGGCCGCATAGCCGAGGCCGAAGCGCTCGAGCGTGCCGGGGCGAAAATTCTCGACGATGACGTCGGACGCGAGGGCAAGGCGCTTGACGAGCTCGCGGCCCTTGGGCGTGCGCAGATCGACCGAGATCAACCGCTTGTTGCGAAAGATGCTCGCCGCGTAAAGCGACTTGCCCTCGAATTGCTTGCCCATGCTGCGCACCGGGTCGCCCTCGGCGAGCTCGACCTTGATGACTTCAGCGCCGAAATCCGCGAGCAGCCGGCCGCAAAACGGGCCGGCCACGCTGGAACCGAGTTCCAGCACCCGCACATTTGCAAGCGGCCCGGTCACTTGTTCGGCTTCTTCTTGTCCTCCTCGAACACCTCGCGCGCGCAGCGGAAGGCCTCGACCGCGGCCGGCACGCCGCAATAGATCGCGGTCTGCAGGAAGACTTCCTTGATCTCGTTCTTGGTCAGGCCGTTGGTGAGCGCGCCGCGGATGTGGAGCTTCAACTCCGGGCCCTTGCCCAGCGCCGTGAGCATGCACAGGTTCATGATGCTGCGCGTCTTGCGCGGCAGGCCGGGGCGGTTCCAGATGTCGTTCCAGCAATAGGTGTTCAACAGTTCCTGGAACTCGTGGTTGAAGCTGTCGGTGCCGGCCATCGACTTGTCGACGTAGGCTGCGCCGAGCACCTCGCGGCGGGTTTTGAGTCCGGCTTTGAAACGGGCTTCGTGCTTCTTCTTGTCCATGGTGTCTCCGTAAGAGAGGTGGGAAGGCGATGTCGCCGCGAATATAGCGCCTCCTTCCATTAAAATCCCGCCATGTTCGCAATGTTGCATTTGCTGCTTTGCATCGTGGTCCTGGCGGCGTCCACGCCTTTGGGCGCCGCGCTGCCGATCACGGCTCTGCGCGATGGCGTGCCCTCGCTTGCGCCGGTGCTCGAGCCGGTGACCCCGGCGGTGGTAAACATTTCGGTGGTGAGCCGCTCGCCCGAGGAGAACAACCCGCTCGCGCGCGACCCGTTCTTCCGGCAGTTCTTCGGGCTGCGCTCGCCCGAGCCGCAGCTTTCGGCGGGCTCCGGGGTCATCGTCGATGCCAGGAGCGGCCATGTGCTTACCAATCATCACGTCATCAAGGACGCGCTCCAGGTGTTCGTCAGCCTCAAGGACGGGCGCCGCTTCCAGGCGAAGGTGATCGGCAGCGACGCGCCCACCGACATCGCGCTCTTGTCGATCCCGCCCGAAAAGCTGACGGAGGCGAAGTTCGGCGATTCGGAGGCGCTGCGGGTCGGCGATTTCGTGCTCGCGATCGGCAATCCCTTCGGCATCGGGCAGACCGTGACCTCGGGCATCGTTTCGGCGCTCGGCCGTTCGGGCCTGCTGCCCGAAGGCTACGAAGACTTCATCCAGACCGACGCTTCGATCAACCCCGGAAACTCCGGCGGGGCGCTCATCAATTTGAAGGGCGAACTGGTCGGCATCAACACCGCGATCATCGGTCCCCGAGGCGGGACGGGCGGCAACGTGGGGATCGGGTTCGCGGTGCCGGTGAGCATCGTGCGCGTGGTGATGGGCCAGCTTATCCGCTTTGGCGAGATGAAGCGCGGCTGGCTCGGGTTCATCGCGCAGGACTTGACGCCGGCCCTGGCAAAATCGCTCGGCATCGCCGAGCGCCCGGGCGCGATCGTCGCGCAGGTGGAACCGAACTCGCCCGCCGCGGCCGCCGGCCTGCGCGAGGCCGACGTCATCGTCGAAGTGGGCGGCCGCGCGATCCGCACCTCGTCGGAGCTGCGCAACCGCCTGGGCATCGCCACCATCGGCGACACGCTGGACTTGCGCGTGCTGCGCGGCGCGCAGGAGCGGCGCGTGCAGATGCGCGTGGCCGAGGTGCCGGCGGCGACCCTTGCCACCGGCGCGGACGACATCCCGCAGCTCGCGGGCGCGGTCGTCGGCAACGCCGAGAGGAATGCCGGCGGCAGAAAGGAGCCGGTGGTGCTGGTCACCAAGGTCGCGCCCGGCAGCACCGCGTTCCGCATCGGGCTGCGTGCCGGCGATTTGATCTTCGGCGCGAACAACCGGCGCGTAGGCACGATTGTCGAACTGGTGGCGGCGCTCAGGGGAAACGATCGGATGGTGCTGAATATTCTGAGGGGGGATTTTCAGTTGACGATTTCGGTGCGATAGGAACCCAGCCGGGCCCTTCTTCTAGAGGCCGGAATGCGCGCTCGCTACTCGAGTCCCTGCAGGAAACTCGCCACCCGTTCGCGCCACACGGCCTTGCCTTCAGCATCGCCGAAAATGGCGTGCCCGTCCTTCTTGAATTCCGGGAACAACACGTACTGCACTCGGCCGCCGGCGCCCTTGTAGGCCTCGAACATCCTGCGCGAGAGGTCGGGGTCGAAGAAGCTGTCGTTCTTCGCATACAGCCATAGCGAGGGCACCCTCGCGTCCACGCCGAATGCGGCAGCCGCTTTGACCAGGTTGCCCGGCGCGAAGTTCTCGTCGCCGTACTTACCCTGATGCCCGCCACGCCCGCCGGAAAAATTAATGGCAGCGAACACGCCTTCAGTGTTCCTGCGCACGGCGGCCAGGGTACCGAACCCGCCAGCCGAGACGCCCATGAGCAGGATCCGGTTGCGCCTGACCTCGGGCAACGTGGCGAGGTAACCCGCGGCCGATACGATATCGTCCGCGCTGGCGTTGCCGGCGGCCACGTAGTTTGCTCCGTTGCAAGTGCCGTAGTCCTCCGCCCATTCGCCCTGGCCGCCGTAGCCGCGCCGCAGGGGCAGGACGACGATGTAACCGCGCTCCAGAAGCCAAGCGGTCGCTGAGTTGTAGCGGGGCACGGACATCTTCGGGCGCGCAGCGGCGCTGGCTGGTGATCCGTGGCTGATCACCGCCACCTTGAAAGGGCCTGCGCCCACCGGCCTGAACACGCGCGCGCGGAGCAGCACCGGCCGACCGTCCTGGCCCGGGCCGCCGGGCACGAACCAGGCTTCCTCGCGGAGTTGGCTGGAAATTACTTTCGCGGGGCCGGCTTTGCGCTCGGCATCGGCCCAGGGGTCGGCCTGTGCGAACGCCCCGGTGCCGGACAGTGTGCAGGCCAGCGCGATCGCGACGCGGGCAATCGTGGACATGGGGCGGGTCGCCGGCTGATCAACCACTCTCGCGATCGGACTCGAAGCGATCATCGAATTCAGAACATTCATCCTGCAAGGTCAGCGTGGATATTGACTTGCACGTCAACTGGCGTATCGGTAGCGGTACATCTTTGCCCGCCCTTTGGCCGCCGCCTGCTACGACAGCGCCTGCTTGATTACATCCTCGAACCGCGGGTTGTTCCGCATCATCCTGCCGTTGACTTCGAGCGTGGGCGTGCCGATGCCGCCGCCCTGGTAGCCGGCGGCCTGCATTTTCTGGATGAGCTCCTGCCATCGCGTCTGGTCGGTGTCCACGAAGTGCTCGGTAAACGGGATCTTGTTGGCCTCGAACTTGTGGCGCAGGGCCGTGCAGTAGCCGCAGGTGGTCAAGGAATACATGACGATCTCAGACTTCGAGAAATCCTTGCCGCGGACGTCCACGGCCGCGGCGTTTCCGAACCCATCTTCGCCGTCCATCAGGGCGCCCAGCCAGGCCGGCTTTGGCGCGAAGCTTACGAGCGTCGAGACCACCAGCACGCCGATCACCAGCTTGAGCGAACCGCCCGCATCGGAGCGCAGCCCGGGCTGAACTGTGATTCTGGACTGGGGAGCGTTGAACTTTGCGTAGTAGATACCGCACGAGGGGCATTTTTCCTCGGGAGTCGTCTCCACGGGCTTGCGTGCATACGAGCACTTCGGACAGATCATGGCATCCCCTCCAGGTCGTTGCGCGTTGCCTGTGTAACGATTCTAGCAACCGGAAGGCCTTCTATGCGCAAACGCTCAGCGTCGTCGCAGGCCTGGACGCAGCCTTCGCATGGACGAAAAAAAACGCCACTGCGTGCGTGCGCAATGGCGTCTTGTGCATGAGTCGCTTACTTCTTGTCTTCTTTCTTCGCCGCTTTCTTGTCGTCCTTCTTCTCGTCGGTTTTCTTCACGTCGGCCTTTGCTTCGGCTTTTGGCGCTTCGGCTTTGGCCGGTGCGGTGCGTTTGGCGGGTGCGGATCCGCCGCCGACCGAGACTTCGCCCGACTTCTTCCAGCCTTCGACGGTTTTTTCGCCGATGCCCTTCACCCGGGCGGCCACGTCATCGAGGTTCTTGAACGGGCCGCCTTTCTTGCGCTCGTCGAGGATGGCTTTTGCCTTTGCCGGTCCGACGCCCTTGATCTGGTCAAGCTCGGATTCGTTCGCGCTGTTGATGTCGACGGCGGCGAACGCAAGGCTCACCCAGGCAAACAACATTACGAGTGCTGCGATCAGGTTTCTCTTCATTTTCGACACTTTCCTTGAGGTTCAGCCGGTTTGGCCGCGCGTAGTATAGCGATCCAAATTTGGATCCGTTGACGCCCCGATATGTGCGCGGAGCATAATTGTCGCCTTCGCGATTCGCATCAGGGAAGACCATGGGTCAGGGCAAGGGCATCAGGGAGGTCGCCTATTTCGACTGCGGCGGCGGCGGACAGGTGGTGGTCGACGGGACCGTCGCCTACATAGGCAACATGCGCAGCCCGGACGGCACGACGATCGTCGATGTGTCGGACCCGAAGAACCCGAAAGAGATTTCGCGCCTCGGCATGGTGCCCGGCACGCATTCGCACAAAGTGCGGGTGGCCAAGGACCTCATGGTCATCAACCGCGAGTTCGTCTCGCCGCAACTCGCGCCGCAGGATTTCAGGGCGGGTCTGGGCATCTACGACGTGTCCGACCCGAAGAAGCCGAAGAAGATCACCGACTGGATCACGCCGGGCAAGGGCTGCCACCGTTTCGATTTCGACGGTGACTACGCCTACACCTCGGCGACCGAAGACGGCTATGTCGGCACGATCATGAAGATCGTCGACATGCGTAACCCTTCAAAGCCGGTGGAAGTCGGTCGCTGGCATATGCCGGGGCAGCACCTCGCCGGCGGCGAGACGCCGACTTGGCAGGGCACCGAGCATCGGTGCCACCACCCTCTGCGCATGGGCAACCGCCTGTACACGAGCTATTGGCTGGGCGGCCTCGTGATCCTCGACATCGACGACCTGTCCAAGCCCAAGTTCGTCTCAGGCCTCGACTGGAGCCCGCCTTATCCGTGGCCGACGCACACCGCGTTGCCGGTGCCTTTTCTCGTGCGCGGCCGCAAGATGATGATCGTGGCCGACGAGGACGTGACGCGCGAAGAGAACGCGCCGCCTTCATTCCTGTGGATCGTCGACATCACCGATGAAAAGCACCCGGTGCCGATCGGCACCTACCAGGTCGAAGCAGAGGACGGCCGGCCGGCGCCGACCTTCACAGGCTGCCACCAGCCGTCGGAAAAGGTGACCGGGACCGAAATACCGGTTGCGTGGTTCGCGCACGGCCTGCGGATGATCGATTTCTCGAATCCGCATGCGATGAAGGAAACCGCGTGGTACATGCCCACGCCGGCGCAAGGTCCGCGCGTGCAGAGCAATGACGTGACGACCGATGACCGCGGGCTGATCTACCTGCTCGATCGGGTGCGGGGGCTGCACATCCTGGAGCGGGTGTAGGACGGCGCGGGGCGGGCAGCCGGGCCGATGGCAGCATTTCGTCTGGAGAGCCAATAGCAGAGCGGACCTGCGCCGAAATTTGGCAGTATTGCTATCTTTACTTCACGGTGCCGCCGTCATCCTCATGGCCGTCGGCTGCGATCGAGAAGCGCACTAGTTCGGCCACGTTGCGCACTTCCAGTTTCTCCATGATGTGCATCTTGTGGACTTCGACGGTGCGCGGGCTGATACCCAGCGCAGCCGCGATTTCCTTGGCGTGGAGGCCCCGCGCGGCATGGTCGAGGACTTCGCGTTCGCGGGCGGTCAGGCGGCGCAGTTTCAGCGCCTCGGCCTGGCGACCCGCATCGCGTTCCAGCCGGCGCTCTTCCAATGCAAAGGCGGTTTCGATCGCTGCGATGAGCTGGGCGCTGTCGAAAGGCTTTTCGAGAAAGTCGATCGCCTGCGACCGGAATGCGGCGCGGGCGGTTGGCACGTCGCCATGTGCGGTCATGATGATGAATGGAAGCGCCACGGCCTTCTTTCGCATCGCGGCCTGCAGCTCGATGCCGCTTTGCCCGGGCAACCTGACGTCGGCGATCACGCAACCGATCCAGTCCTCTTTCCATGCCGCCAGCAGCGCCTCGGCGTCCGCGAAAACGGCCGTGCGGTATCCGGCGACACCCAGCATCAGGGCGATCGAGTCGCGTACCGAAGCGTCGTCATCGACGATAAAAGCAGTCAGGCTTTCTTTGCGCAAGGCAGGATCAGGTGGAATTCGCCATGGGGCACCATTCTGGACTCGAGCGATCCGCCGTGGGCCTCGACGATTGCCCGGCTGACCGCAAGGCCCAGGCCCATGCCGGTGGGTTTGCCAGACACGAAGGGTTCGAAAAGCCCTTCGCGGCCGGAGGCTGGCACGCCGGGGCCGTTGTCTTCGACGATGAACCGCAGGCCGGCTTCGTCCGCGCGTTCCACCCGCAGCTGCACTCGCCCGGGGCGCACCCCGGCCGCTTTCACCGACTCGATCGCATTGGAAATCAGGTTGCGCAGGACCACTTCGATCTGCAGGCGATCGACGAAAAGCGGGGGCAGGGGGGTGATCCGCTCGACGGTAAACGAGATTTCCGTGCCCTCGATGGCACTGTCAGCCACGCGCTGCGCCGAGGCGAGCAGGACTTCGGTCTCGATATGCTCGAGCAGTGTGGTGCCGGCGCGAAAGAAATCGCGCAGCCGGCGCACGATTGCCGAGGCCCGCTGCGCTTCCTGCAGGATCTTTCCGATCACATCGGTCATCTGAGGCAGGTTCGCCGGGCCTTTCTCAAGCAGTATCTGCGCTGCCCGCCCGTAGTTGGTCACGGCCGTAAGGGGTTGATTGACCTCGTGCGCAATCGCGCCGGCCATTTCGCCCGCGGCCGCCAGGCGCAGGGATTCCCTCAGGCGCAGCTCGGCCTGCTGGCGCTGGTCCACGAGGACGCCCAGAAACAGACCCGTCAGCGTGAGAGCCACGAGCAGGGCCTGCAGTTCGACCGCCGGAAGGGAGATGCCGCGATCCGCATGGATGGCAAGCACCACGCCTATCTGCACAATGCCCGTGGCGACGATTGCTCCGTTCATGCCGAAGCGCACGGCGATCCAGATCAATGGCACGAACAGCAGGTAAAACAGCCTCGAGGGGTCCGAACCAACCCCGCCAAAGATCAGCCACAACGTTGCGCCCAGCACGACGGCCTGCAGCAGTGCTTCAGGCTTGCGCGTAAGCGAAAGGAGCGCCCCCCTGCGATCCGTGTCCGCGGCCGCAAACAGCAAAGGCGCGGTGACCAGGATTCCCACTGCGTCGCCCACCCAGAACCGTGCCCAGGCCTCGACCAGGCTGGTCTCGCCAAGCAGCCCGGCAGCGCCCAGAACACCAATGAAGCCGGCGCCAACCACCCCGGTTCCGGCGACCACCACGATCACGAAGAGGGTCAACTCGCGGGTCGAGCGCAACGTGGTGTCGCTCAGCAGAGTCTTGAGCGCCCACGCGATCGCCGCGTAGCCCCCAGTGAGCACAATCGCAGTAGCCAGCGTGATCACCTGCCCGCCCGGCAGGTGGCGCACAAGGACATCGGCCAGCACGATCGTCGCCAGCACCGCCGGCGCGTGGAGCAGCCCGCCGAGCGTCATCCAGGCGATCGCCAGCGCAGTCTGCGGATTCCACGGCGTGATGTTGAAGGGGCCGAGCGGGTCGATAAAGCTGGCCCAGTCCAAGGCGATGAAGCAGGGCGCAAATACGGCCGCATCCCGGAGGTATCTGAGGAGTTTCATCGCAGGCCGGCATCTTGCGTCGGGGAACCCCGCAAGGCAAGTAAGCGTTTCTACGTAGGCGTTCTTGCGAATTCCAGGCCGCCGGCCCGCGGCGTAAGTTGCGGGCATGCAAAATCCAATCGCAACTCTCGAAATCGTCGGCGCGGGCCTGTTCGGGCTGGCGGTCATCCACACGTTTTCCACGCGCTACTTCGAGCACCTGGCGCATACGAGGACAGCGCATTCGGGTCTCTGGCACCTGCTGGGCGAAGTCGAGACCGTCTTCGGGCTGTGGGCCTTCATCCTGCTCGCGTTCATGCTGGCCGCGTACGGCTGGGGCCCAGCTTCGACCTACCTCGACAACCAGCGTTTCGCCGAACCGATGTTCGTGTTCGTGATCATGGTGATCGCGGCAAGCAGGCCGATCATGCAATTCGCCTCGGACGGGGTCCGATCCGTGGGGCGCGTGTTGCCGCTGCAGCCGGCCGTCGCAGGGTTCTTCCTGAGCCTTTCGCTGGTGCCCCTGCTCGGGTCCCTCATCACGGAACCGGCGGCCATGACGCTCGCCGCCCTCATGTTGAGGGAGAGGATTTTTTCCACGGGAGCCTCGAACCGCCTCAAGTACGCGACCATCGGCGTGCTGTTCGTGAATATTTCAATCGGCGGCACGCTCACGAATTTCGCCGCGCCCCCGGTGCTGATGGTGGCGGCCAAGTGGGAGTGGACCTCCGCGTTCATGTTCTCGACTTTCGGGGCGAAGGCGGCGCTCGCGGTGTTCCTGAACGCGCTGATCCTGACGTTCCTGTTCAGGCGTGAACTCTCGGCGCGCGTCGAACCGGCTGCCGCCACGGGCGAAGGGCGCGTGCCCGCGGGCTTTGTCGCCCTGAACCTCCTGATCCTTGCCGGCGTCGTCTTTGCGAATCACTTTCCCGAGGCCTTCATGGGTCTGTTCCTCTTGTTCCTGGGATTGGCCGAAGCGTATCGCCGCCATCACGACCGGCTGTTGCTGCGCGAGGGCCTGATGGTCGCTTTCTTTCTCGCCGGATTGGTCGTGCTCGGCGGACAGCAGGGTTGGTGGCTGGAGAAGGCGCTGTCGGGCCTTGACGAATCGACGCTGTTTTATGGCGGCGCCGCCCTCACCGCGATTACCGACAATGCGGCGCTGACCTACCTGGGTTCGATGGTCGAGGGGCTATCCGACGAATACAAGTACTCCCTCGTTGCCGGGGCCGTCGCAGGCGGCGGGCTGACGGTCATTGCAAATGCCCCGAATCCGGCCGGGTTCGCAATCCTCAAGGACCACTTCGAGGATCAGTCGATCAACGCTTTCGGCCTGTTCATCGCCGCGTTGGCCCCGACGTTGGTGGCGATTGCCTGCTTCCGCGGAATTCCAGGACCGGTCGGCGAGATGTTCGACCTGGACCTCTGGGCCGAGTGGTTCTCGAACATCGATCGGGGATTCGCTTTCCTGCTGATCCTGCCTTTCGTGGTTGCCGCCGTCGGCCTGTGGGCGGAGTACGGACGGCGCCGGCCGGAATGACAGGGCGATGGCAGTATTTTGCCTGGAGACCCAATGCTGGCGCGGTCCTGAGGCAAAATTTGGCAGTATTGGCCAGTCAAGCTAGTCGTTCAGCCCCCATAGCGTGACGCGCTTCATCTCGATCCCCGCTTTATCTCAATTGGGTTTGGCCCCCGTGGCCTTGACGATCTTCGCCCACTTGGCCACATCGGCCCGCACGATGGCGGCGAATTCCTCCGGCGTGTCCGTGACCGGTTCGGCGCCCTGGTTGGCGAGCGCGTCGCGGATCTCCGCGGTCGCGACGATCTTCCTGATCTCGGCATTCAGGCGATCGACGACCGGCTTGGGCGTGCCGGCCGTGGCGAGGATGCCGTACCAGGACACCGATTCGTAGCCGGGCAGGCCGGATTCCGCGACGGTCGGGTATTCGGGCGCCGTGGGGCTGCGCCTGGCGCTCGTAATTGCTATCGCCTTGGCTTTTCCCGACTTGATCAACGGCGCGGAACTGAAGACCGGGACGACCGACATCTGCACGTCGCCGTTGGTGATCGCCGTCATCATCGGGCCGAAGCCGGTGTACGGGACGTTGAGCATCTCGACGCCGGCCATGCTCGTAAACAGCGCAGCGGACAACTGCAGCAGGCTCCCGGTCGAAGCATAGGCGAGCTTTCCGGGCTGCGCCTTTGCCAGCGCGACGAGCTCCTGCACGTTCTTCGCAGGGACCGAAGGATGCAACAGGATCAGGTTCGGGAACACGGCCACGCGCGTGACCGGGGCGAAGTCCTTCACCGGGTCGTAGGCGGGCTTGTCGTACAGGCTGAAGTTGATCGCATGGGTGCCGGTGGTGCCCATGATGATCGTGTAGCCGTCTCCCAGGGCGCGAGCCGCCACCTCGGAACCGATCGACCCATTCGCGCCGCCGCGGTTCTCGATGTAGAACTGCTTGCCGAAGCTCTCGGAAAGTTTCTGGGCCACCAGGCGCGCGGCGATGTCGGTCGCCCCGCCCGGCGCAAACGGCACGACCATGCGCACGGCCTTGGAAGGCCAGGGCTCCTGGGCGTGAACCAAACTGGCCGCGGCCAGCAGGCAAGCGGCGAAGGCGGTTGTTCTCATGTCGGCGGCCGATGAAGCGATGCGGGCATTAAAGGGGAAAACGGCAACGGCGTAAAGTTGCCGCTTCGGCCATTTCGAATGCGAGGCGCGATTTCCGCGCCTATGGCCCCCAACGTGACGGAAGTCGGCGATGACATTCAGAATCGGCATTGATCTGGGCGGCACCAAGACCGAAATCGTCGCGCTGGACGAGGCGGGCGTCATCGCGCAGCGCCTGCGGGTGCCGACCGCCGCCGGCGACTACGCAGCCACGCTGCGAATGATTGCGGGGCTGGTCGACGAGGTGGAGCGCTCCCTCGGGATTGCGGGCACACGCAGGGCAACGATCGGCGTGGGCACACCCGGATCGGCTTCTCCGGTTACCGGCCTCTTGCGCAACGCGAACTCGGTCTGCCTCAACGGCCGGCCGTTCAGGCAGGACCTCGAAGCGCTTCTCGCAAGGCCGGTGCGCATCGAGAACGACGCGAGCTGCTTTGCGCTCTCGGAGGCGGTTGACGGCGCCGGAAGCGGTGCTGAGGTCGTCTTCGGAGTGATTCTCGGCACAGGCGTCGGCGGAGGGCTCGTGATCAACGGCCGGGTGCTGCGCGGGGCGAACGCCATCGGGTCGGAGTGGGGGCATAACCCGCTGCCCTGGATGCAACCGGACGAGTACCCGGGCACGCAGTGCTATTGCGGGCGGCCGGGCTGCATCGAAACGTTTCTTTCAGGTCCCGCCCTCGCGGCCGGTCACGCAAGAGCCGGCGGCCGCGTCCTGAGCGCGGAACAGATCGTCGGAACCGCAGCGAGCGGCGATGCGCTGTGCGAAGCGACGCTCGCGCGTTACGAGGCGCAGCTTGCGCGCGCGCTCGCATCGGTGATCAACCTGGTGGATCCCGATGTCATCGTGCTGGGCGGCGGATTGTCGAATGCCGATCGCCTGTATGCGGCGGTTCCCGGACTCTGGGATAAGTTCATCTTTTCCGACGTGGTGCGGACACGGCTGGTTCGGAACCTGCACGGGGATTCGAGCGGCGTAAGGGGCGCGGCGTGGCTTTGGGCGCCGACGAACGAGGCGCAATTGGCCTCATGACAAGTTCTTACCGGGGTGACGCATATCACACCGGCATTGACTCTATAATCCAATGCTTACCCGCGCAAAAGAATGAGAGATGCCAGATATGAACTACACGGCCGTCGTCGCCAAAGACCTCGAAGACCTGATCCCGGTATTCATCAAGAACCGCAACAAGGAAATCGACCTCCTGCGCGCCGCGCTCGGGTCCGGCGACTACGAACAGCTCAAGCAGATCAGCCACCGCATGAAAGGCGTAGGCAACTCCTACGGCTTTGCGCCGATCTCCAAGTTCGGCAAGACCATCGAGGACGGCGCCAGAACATCGGACAATGCGGCGATCGAGGCCTGCATCGGAGATTATGTCGATTACCTGCAAAAAGTTCAGGTTGTCTATGAATGAGCGCGATGAATGAAGCGCAGGCGTTCCGGGTCCTCGTTGTCGACGACGACCCGGACATGGGGGCCTACCTCGCGCTGCTGCTGAAGAAGGAAGGCATGCAGGCCGAGATAGTGGAGGACGGCGACAGCGCGATGATGCGCGTCATGACCGACCCGCCCGACCTGATCCTGCTGGACGTCATGATGGCGGGCGTATCGGGCTTCGAGATCTGCCAACGCCTCAAATCCGAGGAAGGCACGGCCCTGATCCCGATCGTGCTGATCACCGGCCTGGAAGACCAGGAAAGCCGGGTGCGCGGCATCGAATCCGGCGCCGACGACTTCCTCTCCAAGCCGGTCAAGCGCGAGGAACTCGTCGCGCGCGTGAAGACGCTGCGCCGCCTGCACGAAACGCGCAAGGAACTGGAAAGCCGGCGCCTCGCCGCCGAAGTCGAGCGCAAGGAGGCGATCCGCAAGACCTTCTCGCGCTACGCGTCGCCGCGCCTGGCCGACCGCATCGTCGGCGACATGGGCAAGAGCGACGACATCTTCGCCAAGGCCCATCGCGCCAATGTCGTCGCGTTGTTCGCGGACCTGCGCGGGTTCACCCGCCTCACCGATCGCACCGAGGTCGGCCGGGTGGTGGAAATGCTGAACGAGTACTTCTCGATCCTGTCCGAGGCCGCGTACCGCCACGATGCGACGATCTTCAACATGGCCGGCGACGCGTTGTTAGTGGGATTCAACGTCCCGTTCCCCCAGGACGAGCCGGCGATACTCGCTTACAAATGCGCACGCGAAATGCTGACGCGCTTTGCGCCTGTAGCGGCCCGATGGGAAGAAGAACAGCGCGTAGCGACCGGCGTAGGCATCGGCATCTGCATGGGCGATACTGTCATCGGCAACATCGGTTCGCCGCACTAAATGAGCTACACCATCATCGGCAACGCGGTAAACAGCGCCGCGCGCCTGATGCAACTTGCGCAGCCCTACGAAATCCTGATTTGCGACCAGGTGTACGGGGAATTGCGCGATGCGGTCCCGCCCGAACAAGTCGAATCGCGCGGGGATGTGACGCTGCGCGGCCGCGCGGACCCGATCAAGGTGTATTGCGTCAAGGTGCCGCTGCCGGCCGAAGCCTCCTCGGGAACCTGAAATGAATGTCCTGATCATCGACGATGACGAGGACCTGCGGAACCTGCTTTCGCACTACGTGAAGCAGCAATGGCCCCAGGCCGTCGTCGAAGAGTTCGACCCGCTCACGCGCGACATGCCCGGCGATGACTTTGCGCTCGCCGCCTACGACGTGATCATCCTCGACTACATGCTCGGCCGCGGCGACGGCCTCGAATGGCTGCGCGAATTCAAGGCGCGCGCCGACTGCCCGCCGATCGTGTTCCTCACCGGGGCGGGCAACGAGGTCATCGCCGTGCGTGCCATGAAGTACGGCGCGGACGACTACCTCAGGAAGCAGGAGCTCACGCGCGAGAGGCTCCTCAACTCGATCCGCGACTGCACGCAAAAGAAGATCGAGCGCACGCTCTCGCCCGAGGTGGCCGCGCGGCTCGAAGGCCAGACGTTGGGAGCGCGCATCACGGTTCCCGGGATCCGGATCCTGCACATGATCGGCGAAGGCGGCATGTCGCGCGTGTATCTTGCCTCAAGAGAGAAGGACGACGAGCCTCTGGTGGTCAAGATTCTGAGGACGGAGGTCACCGAGGACAAAGACTCCCTCGAGCGCTTCCTCGAGGAATACTCCCTGATCGAGCGCATCCAGAGCCCGCATGTGGCGCGCATCCACGGCCACGGGATG
Source organism: Betaproteobacteria bacterium (assembly GCA_947482825.1). GTDB lineage: Bacteria > Pseudomonadota > Gammaproteobacteria > Burkholderiales > SG8-39 > SZAS-79. The sequence goes on from CANKMT010000070.1 coordinate 26,815, forward strand.
TCCGAAGGGCACGCCTACCTCGTGATGGAGTTCTTCGACGGCGGCGACCTCAGCCAGCGTCTGGACGGCAGGCCGATGGAAGCCTCCGCCGCCCTCAAGATATTTCGCGAGCTGATGTTCGCCCTGGGCGACATCCACGAAACCGGCGTGCTCCACCGCGATCTCAAGCCGCAGAACCTGATGTTCCGAAAGGACGGCAGCCTTGCGATCGTCGATTTCGGGATTGCCAAGCACGTGGACGCCGTCGACCGCACCGGCCATGGCGATATCCTCGGCACCCCGCGCTACATGAGTCCGGAGCAGGTGCAGGGCAGGGCGCTGGACCTGCGCACCGACATCTACAGCGCAGGCGTTCTGCTCTTCCAGATGCTCAGCGGCCAGCACTTCTTCAGCGGCGCTTCGGCCCTGGAGGTCGCGCTGCACCACCTGAACACACCGCCGCCGCTTCTGCCGATCGCGCTCGAGAAATACCAGCGGCTGCTCGACAAGCTGGTGGAAAAAGACCGGGATGCGCGCTTCAGGAATGCAGATGAGGTGTTGGGGTTCCTGTCGCGGAAGTTCTACCAGGAGGAGGCGGACCACCGGTGAGGATGCGTGGTCTTCTCTCTATCGAAGTCCGAGCGTACTTGATCTTCCCCAGTCTCCCTCTTTTGTGAATTTGTAGTGGTTGCGCGTTCGCGCAACCACGCCAAATTCACAAAAGAGGGAGATCGGATAAAGGCTAAAACCGGTTTGCCGATTGGACCGGGAGAGTGCGCAGCGCCAATGCCGCGCAACCGCAAGCGTTAGGGCAACCCCGCCCAGATCGCCCTCAACTGCTCCGGCAAATCCTTCGGCGAAAACGGCTTCGAAACGATCCCGGCCGCGCCAAGCGCAAGCAATTCCGCATGGTCTTTCTGGGTAGCCTTCGCAGTGATGAACACCACCGGGTAGGACGCAGTTTCGGGTTGTTGACGCATCGTCTTCAGCACCGTGGGGCCGTCCATGCCCGGCATCATCCAGTCGAGCATCACCAGGTCGGGCTTGAAGGCCTTGATGCCCTCGATCGCCTTGAGCGGGTCGCTTTCGACCTTGACCGTCATCTTGCCGATGCGCTCGAGCGACATGCGCACGATGCGCTGGATATCCTCGTCGTCCTCAGCGTAGAAGACGCGTTCCAGTGGGGTGGCAGGCATTTTCGTCCAGTCCGGTTATTCAGGTTTTCGGGGCGTGCACCGGCAGTTCGAACCAGAACACGGTTCCGCCGCCTTCACGGCCGTCGAAGCCGATGGTGCCGTCCATCAATTCGATCAGCCTCTTGCAGATCGCGAGGCCCAGTCCGGTTCCGCCCTTGGCGCGGGTGTCGGCCGAGTCGGCCTGCGCGAACCGGCCGAAGATGCGATTGCGGAAACTCTCGGGAATCCCGGCGCCGCGATCGCCGACGCTGACTTTGACCCGGCCAGATTTTTCTTCCATCCCGATCTCGACGCTGCCGCCGGCGGGCGAGAACTTGGCCGCGTTCGAAATGAGGTTGGTCATCACCTGCAACAGGCGCTTGCGGTCGGCGTTCACCACGATGTTCCTCACCCCCTCGGTGACGAGCTTGACCTCGTAGCGGTCGGCGAAGCCCTGGTTCAGCTTGACCGATTCGCTCATCAGCTCGTCCATCGGCATTGGCTCGGGGAACAGCGTGAGCTTGCCCGATTCGATTTTTTCGATGTCGAGGATGTCGTTGATGAGGTCGAGCAGCCGCTGGCCGTTCCTTTCGGCCACCTCGGTGAGTTCGGCCTGGTCGGCGTTGAGCTCGCCGAGCACGCCGGAATTCACCAGTTGCAGCGAGCCGATGATCGAGGTGAGCGGCGTGCGCAGCTCGTGCGAAAGCGTGGAGGTGAACTCCTGCTTGAGGCGGTCGGCCTCGAGTTGCTGGGTGATGTCGCGGCCCTGGGCGATGATCGAGATGACGCTGCCTTCGGAATTCACCAGCGGGGTCACGGTCCACTCGCACACCACCTCGATGCCGTCGCGGCGCGGATTGGAGATCTTCAGGCCGGCCAGCGATTCGTGGGTCTTCAGCAGGTTCTGCCACCCGCGGTCAAATTCTTCGTGGTTCGCAGGCCGCACGAGGATCTTGATCGACGCGCGCTTTTCGATGAGTTCGGCCGCGGGGTAGCCGAACAGGTTCTCGGCCTCGCGGTTCACTTCATGGATGCGGCCCTCGGTGTCCAGCTCTATCACCGCGATCGGTGCACGCTCGGCGAAGAGGGCGAGCTTGCGGCCGGAGGCCTCGACCTGGCGGCGCACTTCCTCGAGCTCGATCAGCTGGCGCTCCAGGCGCTGGTTGATCTCGGTGTAGTCTTCCGTGAGCCTGCCATACGACACGCGCAAGCGGTACCCCGAAACGAACACCATGTTCAACCGATAGGCGACCGCCACATTGATCGCGAAGAAGATCGGCATCATGAACGACAACTCGGTGAACAGGCGCGAGCCGAACGTGAGCAGGACGACCTCCAACGGGAACATGACGCCGATCGCGTAAAGCGCGTAGACCCACCAGACCGCCGAAAATAGCGGCAGCCCGCCGGCCGCCATGCCGGCAAGCACGAAGGCAAGGAACACCTGCTGCTCGTCCGTGTGGCCGGGAAAGAACACCGCACCGGCGAACCCCCACGTGACGCCGGCGGCAAATGCGCCGATGGCGAATCGCCGCAACCAGGAATCCGGGGCCGTGTCCCGGTTGCGGGCATGGCGGTAGGCGAACACCAGCCCGGTGAAGGCAAGGCACATGAAAACCATGAGCATCGCCCAGAAAATCACCCACCCGCCGATTTTCGCCGAGGAATGCAGTTCGACCGAGAGGACCGTGCCGATGGCCAGCGTGACCACTATCCCGACCGGCGCCTGCCGGTAAAGAAGCTCGACCTGGTCGGCGAGGACGCGCGAGCGGTCGGATCGATCGCGTGCGGGGTCCGGAGAGGTGGGCGGAAGCGGTTCCATTTTGCCGCGCATTATAGGTGCAAGCCTGCGCGAACGGGCCGCAATCCGGCCGCGAAATCGGATAAAAGGATCAGCGTTTGTAAGGCGCGCCAGGAACAGGCGAGCCGAACGATTCCGGTGACCTGTTCCTAGAACGCGCCGTCGTTGCGGATGATCCCGACTGCAATGCCCTCGATGGCAAGCTCGTCGGTGCGAAGGTCGAGCTCGATCGGCGCGAAATCGGGGTTTTCGGCGACAAGCTGCACCGAGTGGCCCCGCCGACGCAGCCGCTTGACGGTGACTTCGTCGGCGATGCGCGCAACGACCACTTGTCCGGTGCGCGCCTCCGAGGTTTTGTGCACGGCCAGCAGGTCGCCATCGAGGATGCCGATGTCGCGCATCGACAGGCCCTTGACCTTGAGGAGGTAGTCCGCGCGCGGCGTGAACAGGTTGGGATCGACCTGGTAGCGGCCTTGCACGTGTTCTTCGGCAAGGATCGGCGCGCCGGCGGCCACCCGGCCGATCACCGGCAGGTCCATGAGCCGCCCGATGCGATGGCCCGACTTCGATTCGTTGATGCGGATGCCGCGCGAAGCGCCCGAGAGGATGTCGATGGCGCCTTTTTTCTCGAGCGCGCGCAGGTGCTGCTCGGCGGCGTTCACGGAACGGAAACCCATGCGCTCGGCGATCTCGGCGCGCGTGGGCGGAAAGCCCGACACCTCGGTGAGTTCGCGGATGAGTTGCAGGATCTCGGACTGGCGGTCGGTCAGCGCTTCCATGCTCGTTTGCCTTTTGGTTCGCCGTACTGTTTCCTTAACTAGTGGAATTATATCCAGTAGTGGCAAAAACGCAAGCGCTGCGAGGGGTTACGAGTCCTCCACGGGCCCGGCGCCGCCCCAGGGTTACAATCCCCGCTCAGGAGAACGCTTTTGATCATCCAGTCGCTGCTCGACACCGACCTGTACAAGTTCACCATGATGCAGGTCGTGCTGCATCACTTCCCCGGTGCCCAGGTCGAGTACAAATTCAAGTGCAGGAATCCGGGCATCGACCTCACGCCCTATATCGGCGAGATCCGCGCGGAGATCGGCGAGCTGTGCACGCTGCGCATGCGCGACGAGGAACTCACGTACCTGCGTTCCCTGCGCTTCATGAAGTCCGATTTCGTCGACTTTCTAGGCCTGTTCAAGTTCAACCGCAAATACGTGACCGTCGAGCCGGATCGCGCCTCGCCCGGCGAGCTCGACATCACGATCCACGGGCCCTGGCTGCATACGATCCTGTATGAGATCCCGATCCTTGCCATCGTGAGCGAGGTCTACTTCCGCAACACCCGGTCCGGGGCCGGCCTGGACGAAGGCCGCCGCCGCTTGCACGCCAAGCTCGACACGGTGCGCAAACTCGACGCGGCGCTCGAGTTCAAGATTTCCGACTACGGCACGCGCCGCCGGTTTTCGCTCGCCTGGCACGAGGAAGTGATCCGCACGATCAAGGACGAAGTGCCGCAGCTGTTTGCCGGAACCTCGAACGTCTGGCTCGCGATGCGCAACAACATCACGTCGCTGGGCACCGTGGCGCACGAGTACATGCAGGCCTGCCAGGCGCTCGGCCCGCGCCTGCGCGACTCGCAGTCCTTTGCC
>CANKMT010000071.1 GCA_947482825.1 Betaproteobacteria bacterium
TCTCACCCCGGATAGCTACAATGGACCATTGCGGGATCGCCATATGCGCCCAGTTGTAGCTCCCTCTCTCACCCCGGATAGCTACAATGATTGAGCCTGTCATATCAGTAGACGAATAGTTGTAGCTCCCTCTCTCACCCCGGATAGCTACAATGCGCCATCCTCAGTCTGGTCCGCCTATCATGTTGTAGCTCCCTCTCTCACCCCGGATAGCTACAATGGACTGACCGGAACTCCCCGCCCAGCCTCGGCTGGCGGGGATTTCTTTTTCCAAAACCCTGGTCAGAACAGTAGAAGTTGGTTGGCTTTGACCGCCTTTTCCTGAAAAAGCGGGAGTCCCACGAGAAGTTTCATGCTCGCGAACTGCTTTTCCGTGACCGCCAGGCACCGCACCGAGCCCTCAGGCGGCAGGCTCGCGATCAGTCGCTGCATGTGCTTTGGCTCGGCGTCTCGGCCGCTAAGAATCCGGCCATAAACGGAAAACTGGATCATGTCGTACCCGTCGTTCAGAAGAAAGCGCCTGAACTGGGTGTAAGCCCGGCGTTCCGCTCGGGTTACGACGGGGAGGTCGAAAAGCACGAGCAATCGCATATGTCGCCTCGTGTCCTCGCTCATGGGATTTAGGCGTCGGGTAGATGCTGACGAAGCCCGATGACCCTGGGCAGTTCGAGCGCCCCTTCGGAGGCGCCTTCGTAAAGGCGACTCAGGGATTCCGTTGCTTGCTCCACTGCCGCCAGCACCGTCATCGAGCCACGAGGCATCTGCATATCGACGTTCAACAATGCTACCAACCCAACTTTGTCAGCCGGCGACAACTCCGCGGAATCTCCACCGATGGCAGGCAGATTCTTCGCGACATGCAGATCGACCACGGGTCGAAACGGTTCGATCAGGTCGTCCGCCAGGTTGAACGCATTCTGCTCGCTGCGATGGTGCAATCCAATGCTTGGCAGAAAGCCGTGGGCAACCAGCGCGCGGGTGATCGCGCCACGCATGATGGCGTATCCGTAGTCCAGCGCTGCATTGCTCCATATTTCCAGGGTGCGGTCAAAGCCTCCGCCGAACAACTTGCGGAAATAGAAGGCGCTCGCCTGTGCCTCCATGTTCTCGGTGTCCCCGGAGCGGACCCTGCGTGCATAGGACTCAAGTCGTTCCCAATCCTTGTCCATGGCGTTCGACAGTCGCAGGCTGGTCGCCTGATTCCCGATCTTCACTTTCACAACTTCCGCCCAAGCGCGCTTCGCGGTAGGCCGGTCGATCGCGAGCTGCAGGCGCAACATGCGGGTCGCACGGCTGTGGCTCAGGAACGGCGTAAAGATCCCGTTTGGCTGGTGGTTGTCGCCAGTCGAGAAAAGGCCGATGCCGTACTCACCGCAGGCCGACAGCACGGGATGGGTGATCGTGATTTCCCGGTTATTGAGCACGATCACGGCAATATCCTCGAACGGCACGCGAGCTGCCTGTGCCTGCTCAACGATGAGCGAAAAATGTTCCCGCCTGAGTTTTGCGGGCTGTGAGATGACTACGCTACGCCAGACCACGGCGGGGTTCCGGGTTGGCTGGGTAGACGTTGCCGAGCACGTCTACGTTGAATTTCTCGAAAGAGATCGCAGTCTTGACTCCAATGCCTTCAATCATTCCATCCTTCCCAATCTGATGACTACGGTCGTGCGCCCAAATGTTGATATTGCCGGTACCACGATGACAGCTTCCGTAGTAGCCAAGGATCTGTTCTTTTCCCTTTTGATGAACTCGGACGAGATCGTTCGGATAAAGGGAAAAGCAAAATGAAAAGCTATCGTCAATCAACGTCCATTCTTTCTCATCCTTGAACGCCACGATCGCGCGATCCGGTAGCACTTTCGCAACGCGATGATGCACATAGACGGGTACCAGATGGAATCTTCTGTCCTTGGTGAATACGTCGATTCTCAGCATAGTGTCGTTCTTTGCGACCCCACCGCGCACCAGAATGCCGGACAGCTTGTCGATCACCATATTCACGGAGCGCACCACCGGCCCGGTAGGCTCGCCGTTGCGGCCGGGTTTGCGCAATGGATTGTTGGGAGGAAACGCCTTGTCACCTTTGCCGCTATGCGCCTCAAGCCGCGCACGGATCGCGGAATACAGTTTTTCATTGCGATGTGGGTCGATCAGATTGTCGAGAGCTTTGAGAGTGAGGCTGGCGAGCGGCACTTTCTGGGTGACGCCCCCCTGCGCCTTCAGGCGTTCAGGCTGAGCGTAAATGGTTTCCTTATGTGCGGCGCCCCCGTTTCGCCGTTGCGGTGCGCGCGAGACAAAAAGCGGCCGCAAAATCTCTAGGGCTTCGACGGGGTAAGTGCCCCTTTGTTCCATCGCCGTACGCAACTCCGACACATCGTCGATCTTCAGGCGTGCCTCCAATTCGTCGCGGAAATGGGGCCACGGATCCGGGAAGTGTTCGCGTAGTTGCTTATACATCGCCGGATTTACGATCTCGCCGGTTACTCCGTCCACGAAGCCTTCGCGCACCTGATCGAGTTCCTTTCGTCGCGCATAGTTCGAGAGGCGCTGCACCATGCTGTGACTGCAAGCAGCTACGACCGCAGCATCGAGAGCATGGTGTCGATCGCTGTCGTCTCGCACTTTGATCAGACCCCACCGGGCGCGAAGGAAGGACGTCAACATGCCACTCACCACGACACAACGCTTCTCTTCGCTTTCCCTGGCAAGTCGGAGATGGCGCTCCACGGAGTTCTTGAAAAATCTACAGATGTAGCGGGTGTCGTTGAGGTTGCGTTCCCGGAATTCCTCTGACTCTTTGCCGCCGAATTCTTTGCGGAGGAGGCGGCTGCGTTTCGCGAGACGGTAAGCCTTGTTCGATTCCACGAAGGCAACGTATTGGCGCCAGCGCGGGCTGTCGTCTGCGCCTCGAAGGTACTCGTAGGGCGTCTGGTTGCCTTTGTCGCGATTCTCTTTGGCAAGCACCAGCACCTTGTTGTTCTTGCTGTCGTCGAAGCTGCGCGAGTACGGGAGGGAATGGTCGACTTCCACGTAGCCGGGTTCCAGCAGGCGGTTAATGTCGATGGCTTCGACCGAGTAGGCGCACTTGCCTTGCTGTTCGCGGTACAGACGCCATTTCTCGAATTCCAGGCCCTTCGGTTGTTGACCAAAATTTTCCGCGAACAGGCTTTTGTCCTTCTCGTTGCTTTCGCGGTACTCGTCCTGTGCTTTCCGGACCTTGTTACGTTCATCGAGCGGTCTGGACAAATCGCGCGCCATTTCGATATGTACCGCGTGAGGCGAGCCGTACTGGCGCACGAGAGCGTTCAACACCTTGCGTGCCTGGTTGAGCGCGCGCAGCACTACGGGGTTCCGGGGGATATCCGGGTCATCGCGAAAGACCATCCTGCCCTTGCTGTCGCGCCCAGAGTAGAACGGCGGGAGGTACTTTTGTTCGCCTTCGCCGATTTCGTACATTTGGCTATGGTGATAGCCGGCTTTTTCGCATGCCTCGTCATAGCGGAGACCTGCTTCCATGTGCGGAACGATTTTGCGAAGAGCTTCAAGTGAAAGCGCGTGAAATTTGTCGAAGCGGATATCGAGCAGGGCATCAATCAACTTCTCTCCGCCGGGCAGTGAAAGTTCCCGGAGTTTGGCCGCCACTTCGTCGTCATCTTTGTACACGCTCAATATCCAGGCGATTCGGTCGAGCAATTCTGGATTGCCGTCGATTGCCGCGCCTGATAACCGCTGCCATTCGGGCTCGAGCCCTGCTTTCTTGAGCGTGAGCCGGATCTCTTGCCAGGCTGGAAGCTTGATCAATATGGCGCTCTCTGGGTCCTTCGCCTTTGCGTCTCCCTGCTGCACTTTGCTCGGATAGGGAATCCCGGCAAAGCGGAATGCTTCGGTGAAATGCCCAGCTTTCACCAAAGCGCTTCGCAGCTGTTTGAAGGTGAAATCGCCAACTTGCTGATACGGAAAGGGGAGGGCCAAGCGCCGTTCGGGTTCGTTCAATCCGCGGGTGCGGCCATCGATCACTACGCGAAGATTGTTGAGCTTTGTCAGCCAGACATGGCGTTCGGCGGTGAAGCTGGCCTTGGGTGCCCGATACTCCGTCCTTGCGAACGTGCACTTGCCCAGCATTTTGAGCAAATCATTTCCCGCCAATGCGGGCTTCTGTTCCCAGAACAGTCCGCTCTTTCGATCACCTGTGCCGAGAATCTCGGACTCCATATCCAGCGCGGCATGCGAACTGCCCAACTCGCGTTGCCGTCGGAACAGAATGGCCAGTTCTTCACCAAGACGTACGCGCGCCAATGCCTTGCCGTATTCGCCGTACTTGTTGCGCTGCGCTTCGGGAAACTCGGCCAGCACCATCTCGGCGGCGGTCCGATATCCTTTTTCCTTCATCAGTTTCGCGGTGCTGGCCAGTCCTTGCTTTACCTTGCCGCCCTCGCCTTTTACGTCTGCCTCTGCCTTCCTTTCGTCAGCACGGCTGACCCAGTGAAATCCTCGGTGCTTGCACAGGTGGTAGATCACCCGGGCCCATTCTTCCGCACTGAGTAGACGATCCAGTCCCGAGACGCGCAAATGCCAGATCGAATGTGGATACGGGTGTTCAGGATGAAAAAGTCGGACGTCTTTGATCAGCCCGTGACGCTTGAGAAGGCGCGCCAGCTTCGCCAGTCTCTGTGCGCGCCTGCGGATGCGGTGACGCATGAGGCGCGCGGTGCGACGCACCAGGTTGAGAGAGTCGCCTTCCTTGGCTGTTTCCGCCTTATCAAAGGCCCGCACGCCCAGCGCGACTATTCGATCCGGGGCGAGCACCGCCCAGCCCACCGACGCAATGCCGATGTCGAAACCGAAAGTCAGCGGGACAATCGAAGACTTGTCTTCCATTCGTTCCTCGCTTAAGCTGGTTCCCGTTGTGGCTATCCGGGGTGAGAGCCGTTGCTACAATAAGATCGAAAGATCGTACCCGCCCGAGGGGGAAACTCCTCGGGCTTTTTCTTTTCCGGCACGGCGATTTAGTTTCTCGGCGGAAGGAAAGCATCGGAAGGGGATTCGCGTCAAGCTCTCAATTCCTTGCACCAGCGAGGTCGTCGGTTGGAGGTCCCGGCAAACGGACTGCTTCGCGGCGTAACTCGCGATACCTCATTGCTGCCATCTTTTTTAAAATGGCCGCGTGGATATTGCCTCTCCAGCCAAAATACTGCCATCCACCGCCCGACTCACCCGCCCGTCCGAGCCGCCCCTTCCCCCTCCCGCACCCCCACCACAAACAACCACGCCGCAAGCTGCGCCGCGCCCAGGATCGCAAACGCGAGGGCATAGGCCTCCGACGAATACCGTCCCGCATCGGCCGGAAACAGGCGCAGCAGCATGCCGGCGCCGATCTGCACGATGAACGCGCACACGAACATCGACACGTTCAACGCGGTGTTCAGGCGCCCGGTCATGCTGAGCGGGAAGCGGCGCGACAAGATCGCGTAGCACAGGCTGGTGGCCACGGATCCGAAGGCGTAGAAAAGCAGCAGCATGAATTTCGGCACGCCCGGCGCGAAGACGAGGGCGAAGTAGCTCGCCACTCCGAAGGCGCTGCCCCACTTGAGCAGCGCGAGCTGCGAAATCCCGCGCTCGGCCATCCGGTCCGAGCCCTGCCCGAAGAAGATCGAGCCGGCCGCGTAGGCAACGGCGGCCCAGAGCAGCCACTGCGCCGCCTCGCTGCGCGGGAGTTCCTGGGTGTCCATCAGCCAGGGCACGAACCACAGCCCGAACAGCGCCTGGTAGGTGCCCTGGACCAGGATCATGGGCAGGCCGATCCTCCAGAACACGGGCGTGGCGAAAATCGAAGCGATCCTGGCGGCCTGCTCGCTCCAGCGCTCGGTTGCGCCGGGCACGGGTTTCTCGGGCACGAACAGGAACATGCAGGCAGACACCGCGAGGACGACAAGCGTGAGGCCGGCGAACATCGCGCGCCATCCGATCTGGCTTGCGGCGAATTCCACCGGTAGCGTTGCGGAGACTGCGCCAAGCGCGCCGATCGCCACCGTCCAGCCGTAGAGGGTTGCGAGGCGCTCAAGCGGGAACCACATCGAATAAGCTTTCATCGCGCCCATCAGCGCGGCCGAGGCGCCGATGCCGATGAGGGCGCGGCCCAGGGCGAGCGATCCCAGTCCCTCCGCAAGCGCGAAGGCGCCGGAGCCGGCTGCGAGGACGAGCAGCAAGCTGGCGGTCACTCGGCGCGGGCCGTAGCGGTCGAGGAAAACACCGACCGGAATCTGCATCGCGGCGAAGGCGAGGAAGTACGCGCTGGTGAGCAGGCCGAGTTCGGAGGATGAAAGCGAAAACTCGGTGGCGAGGTCTTTCGAGATGACCGCATTGGCATTGCGGAACATGAACGACAGGAAGAACCCCGCCGCGAACGGCACGAACACGAGGGCCAGCAACCGGCCGGGCAGCGCGACAGGCGGGTCGATGGTGGGCCTCATGCGCCCGGGCGGCCTATTCGGTCGCCGCCGTCTGGGTGGCCGTTGCCTTGTCCCAGAACACGATGCGGGCGTGCAGGAAGCGGATCGCAAGGCTGCCGGCCACGCCAAGCGCGGCCAGGCTGATCAGCGCGGCGAACATGGTGTTGGTTTCGAGGTTCACGGCCGCGGCGCTGATGAGGTGCCCCAGGCCCCGCGTCGAAGAGACGAACTCGGCGACCACCGCGCCGATCAGGCCGAGCACCACCGAGATCTGCAGGCCCGCGAAGATGTGGCCGGCGGCGGACGGAATCTTGATGCGCGTGAGGATGTGCCAGCGCGAAGCCGAGAAGGCGTGCATGAGGTCGATGAGCGCCGGATTGGTCTGCCGCAGGCCGACCGCGGTGTTGATGAACATCGGGAAGAAGCAGACCAGCGCGACCATGACGATCTTGGATTCGAGGCCGAAGCCGAACCAGACGATGATCAGCGGGGCGAGCGCCACCTTGGGCATCGACTGCAGCGCGACCACGAAAGGCAGGAACATCTGCTCGACCGTCTTCGACTCCGCGAACAGGCATCCGAGGATGAAAGCGAGCGTGCAACCGAAGACGTAGCCGAACACCATCGATTGCAGCGTGAAGAAGAAATGCTTCCAGAACAATCCTTCGATGTAGCCGCGCTGCAGGGCCTCCAGCACTGCGTAGGGCGTGGGCAGGATGAAATTGGGCACCTTGAAAGCGCGGATCGCGATTTCCCACAAGGCCACCAGCACGACGAAGGTGGCCAGCGGGTAGAGGACGCTCTTCACCTTGTCGTTCATGCGCGCCTCATTGATGCGGGACCTGATGCGGGACCGGGTCGGAGAACTGCGCGGCAAACAGCGAACGCAGCTCGTTGCAGTAGTCGGCGAAGCGCCGGTCGGCCATGGTGTCGAGCGTGCGCGGGCGCGGCAGGTCGATTTCGAGCTCGCGGATCGTGCGGCCCGGCCGCTCCGAGAGCACCGCGATCCGGTCGGACAGGAACACCGCTTCCGGGATCGAATGGGTGATGAAAAGCACCGACTTGCCGGCCGCCATCCAGATGCGCTGCAGCTCCATCATCATGTGCTCGCGGGTCATTGCGTCCAGCGCCGCGAAAGGCTCGTCCATGAGCAGCAGTGCCGGGTCGTGAACGAGGCTCCTCGCGATGCCCACGCGCTGCTGCATGCCGCCGGACAGTTCGCTCGGATAGTGCGCCGAGAATTTTTCGAGGCCGACAAGGCGCATCAGGGCGGCCGCTTTCTCCCGGCCGGCCTGGAGGTCCAGGCCGAGGGTGCGCACCGGCAGCAGCACGTTGTCCAGCGCGTTCTGCCAGGGCAGGAGCGTGGGTTGCTGGAACACGATTCCCACGTCGGGGCGGGGGCCGGTGATCGGCGCGCCGCCGAGCATGACTGAGCCCGCCGAGGGCTTGAGCAGGCCGGCCACGACCTTGAGGAGCGTCGACTTCCCGCACCCGGAGGGGCCGAGAACCGAAAGGAATTCGCCCTGCCCGAGCGTGGCGTCCATGCCCTCGAGCGCCTTGACCGGCCCGCGCGACGAGGAATAGGTGACCGCGAGGCTTTCGGCGCGAAACAGCGCCATTACTGAGGCTGGAGTCCCAGTTGCCGGGCCAACGCGCCGTAGCGCTCGATATCCTTCTGGATGACCGCGGCGAACTGCTCGGGGGTGCTGCCGACCGGTTCCAGGCTGCGCGCGGCGAACTCTTTGATTCCCTCGGGACTGTGCACGAACTTCGCGGTCTCGGCCTGGATGCGCTCGACGACAGCCCGTGGCGTGCCTGCGGGCGCGACCAGGCCATACCAGAACGACGGATCGAAATTGCGAAGCCCCACCGCCGCGCCGGCCTCGGTGAAGAGCGGCACCCCCGGCAGCGACGGCGTAGGCGCGGTCACCGCGTAGGCCTTGAGCTTGCCGGAGGTCACCAGCGGCGTGGAGGCGCCCGGGTTGTCGAGAAAAAGCGAGACCTGGTTGCCGATGAGGTCCGGGTAAGCCTGCGAGGCGCCCTTGTAGCCGATGTCAACCATGTTGGTGCCGGTGAGCGCCTTGAGCTGCAGGGTCAGCAGGTAGCCAATGGTGGAAGCGCCTACGTTGGCGACGTTGAGCTTGCCGGGGTTTGCTCTTGCGTAGGCGATCAACTCGACCACGTTGGCGGCCGGCACCGTCGGGTTGGCGAGAAGCACATACGAGGTGTTGCCGATCATCGTGATCGGCGCAAAGCTCTTCAGCGGGTCGTAGGGCACGTTCTTCTGCAGCACCAGCGCGCCGGGGTGGGTGCTCGAGGTCGCGATGCCGATCGTGTAGCCGTCGGGCGCGCTCTTGGCAACGGCGTCCGCGCCAATGGTGCCGCCTGCGCCGCCGCGGTTCTCGACGACGAAGGGCTGGCCGAGCGCGCTGGCAAGACGCGCCGCCACCGAGCGCGCCGTGAGGTCGGTGCCGCCCCCGGGCGGGAAAGGCACCACGAGCCTGACCGGCTGGGTGGGCCACGCCTGCGCCAGCAGTGGGCTCGCGAAGGCCGCGAGCGCCAGCGCCAGCGCACAACGCCGCAATTGCACCGTCATCTCTTCACCTGCGGGTACATCACCGCGTCGCCTGCGCGATACATCTGTTCCATTTCTTCATTCGAGATGCGGTCGACCGTGGTGCCGCGGATCGCCGCAAGCTGCTCGGCGATGATGTTGCGCTTGATCTCGGCGGCCAGGATGTTGACGCGGCCGTAGCACTCGGACACGTTGCGCCCGAGCACCGTGATGCCGTGCCGCTTCATGAGCACGCAGTTGGTGTCCGCGATGAAAGTCTTGATCGGCTCGACATCCTCCTCGACGTTGATATGCGCCGGCAGGAAGTGGACCGGCTTTTGCATCAGGTAGGAAAACGTGAGGCCCACCGGCCGGATCTCGTCGTGCCCTGCGGCGAGGTACGCGATGGTTTCGTCGTGGTGCAGGTGGATTACGCAATGGATGTCCGGGCGCAGGCGCAGCATCTCGCGGTTCATCTGGTGGCCGACCGTGGTGGCCCGGTCGCCATACAGGATGCGGCCGTAAGGCACGTCGGTGATCACGACGTCGTCGATGCTCATCTCTTCGAGCGAAACGCCCTGGCATTTCACGTAGCAGACGCCTTCAGGGTAGTCCGGGTGAGGCGCGCGCATCACCATGTTGCCCACCGCGGCCTGCACGTAGCCGCGCTCGGCCAGCCGATGGGCATAGAGGACGTAGCGGGTGGCGAACTCGCGGTCGAATTTCACTTTCGGGTCGGGCGCAAGCTGGTTGACCTGGTATCGGGGTTCGGGAGCGTTCATGCAATCCTCCGGTGGGAATTCGCGACGGGACAAAGCCTAGGGCAGCCTGCGGGCATCGGCAAGGACGGCCGCCGGGTCGAAGTTGTTCATCGCAGGGACGAGCGCGTTGGTGTACAGCGAATCGATGTCGAAACCGGCGGTCTGGATCTGGCCGCCGTCGACCATCACCTGGGCCATGTACTTCCACGCGCCGGCCGGGTATTCGCCCCAGCGCGGCAGCTCGGCCTTGGGGAAGGCGAGGTACTTGTCGTAGCGCGCATTTAGAAGCGTGACCGCATCGGCGAGGAGCTTGGCTTCGTTGGCGCCGGGGGGCTTGAGCGAAGGGTCTTCCTTCCAGGCGGCCTTCACGCAGCCGGGGCGGTTCACATTGCACGCGAGGGTGGCTTTGGCGAAGGCGCGCCCGAACGCGGCCAGCAGCTTCGGGTTCGCGCGGATCGTATCCTCGTGCGCGATGAACCCGTTGGAAAAGAGGTCGAGGTACTTCTGCGGCATCTTCAACCGGCGCAGTGGCGTGCCCTGGGTCTCGAGTTGCGTGTGCATGGTCTCGAAAAGGTTGAGCGCGTCGACACGGCCCTCCTTGAGCGCGAGGAACGCCGGCGCACCCAGGCCGGTGGGCACGAGGTCTACGTCGCGGCCGACCTCAAGCCCCAGTTCCTTGAACATCGCGCGCGTGAGCGGGATGTTGCCGAACGTGAGCGCGCCGACGCCGATCTTGCGGCCCTTGAGCTCGGCCAGCGCCTTGACCGGCGAGCCGGCGAGCACGGCGAACTCCCAGACGTTCTCGCGGATCACGTTGTAGAAGAACTTGAGCGGCAGCGGGTCCTTGCCCGGTTGGCGCGAGATGATCAGCGGGTCCGGGTTCGGAAACCCCACCGTGACGCGCTTGGCGACGATCTGGGGCAGCAGCACCGCGCTGCCATTGAAAGTGACGGTCTCGACCTCGATGCCTTCTTCGGCAAGGTATCCCAGGTGCTTCGCGACCAGGATCTGGCCGTTGACCACGGTGAGCGGGCTGACCAGCCCGAAAACCACTTTTTGCTGCGCGCCGGCGGCCGCGCACCAGAAGGCGAGCGCCGCCAGCGGCCAGCGCAGCCTCCCGAGTGCTTTCACTGCGCTGCCTTTGCCCGCGCGACGATGGCCGCGGTGTCGAACTTGTTCATCTCTGGAACGAATGCGTTGGTGTAGCAGGTCTCGACGGGAATGTCCTTGGTCGAGAGTTGCCCGCCCTCGTAAAGGGTTGCGGCGAAATCTTTCCAGGCCTGCGGCGGGAACTCGCCCCAGCGGCGCGTCTTCTGGTCGTCGAAGTCGAGGTACTTGTTGAAGCGCGCGTCCATGATCTTTACCGCGTTGCGGATATTGGTGGCTTCGTCGCCGCCCGTGGGCTTCTGGTTTGGGTACAGCGTCCAGAAAGCCTTGACGCATGCGGCACGATTGGCCTCGCAAAACACCGAAGTTTTCGCCATCGCGCGGCCAAAGGCGATCAGCGTTTTCGGATCGTCGCGGATCGTGTCGTCATGCGCGACAAAGCCGTTCGAAAAGAGGTCCTTGTATTTCTTCGGCATCGCGAGGCGCCGCAGCGCGCTGCCCTGGACTTCGAGCGTGGCGTGCTGGGAATCGAAAAGGTTGAGCGCGTCGACTTTCTTTTCGCGGAATGCGAGGAACGCGGGAGCGCCGACGCCCACGGGCACCAGCTCGGCATCGAATCCCAGCTCCTTGAACATGGCCTTGGTGATCGGGATGTTGCCGAAAGTCAGCGCGCCGACGCCGATCTTCTTGCCCTCGAGGTCCTTGAGCTCGCGAACCGGCGAGTCCGCCGTCACGATGAACTCCCACGCCGACTCGCGCGTCGCGTTGTAGAAATACTTGAGCGGCAGCGGATCCTTGCCCGGCTGGCGGGAAATCATCAGCACGTCGGGATTCGGGTACCCGATGGTCACGCGCTTGGCCGTCATCTGCGGAAGCAGGGTGCCGGTGCCGTTGAACTCGACGACCTCGACGTCGATGCCCTCCTCCTTGTAGAAGCCGAGCGCCTTGGCCGCCACGATCACGCCCAGCGAAAGCGTTACCGACGTTACGGTGCCGAAGACTACCTTGGTCTGCGCGTGCGCGAGCCCCGGGATCAGGGCGGCAGCCATGGCGGTTGCGAGGAAAAACGCTTTTAGGGCAGGGCGTGCGCGTTTCATTGACGACTCCATTTGTACGAAGCGGTACCGGCGGCTCGCAAGCACCGCGCCCGCTTACTTCGAGAAGGCCGGCGGCACGGTGAAGTGAGCGTACTCCTGCTCCAGGATCCGGGCGAACCCGATGGTGGACAGGTCGCCGAGGTACGGACCCACGGCCTGCACCGAGAGCGGCAGGCCCTCGGCGGTCCGTCCGATCGGCGCGATCGAGGCGGGCAGGTAGCTCACGGTTGCAATGCCTTGCCAGAAATTTTGCGTGTTATACGAAACGGCGCGGCCGTCGATGTCGAGCTTGCGCGCCTCGCGCACGGGAGACTCGTCGAACGGGAAAGCCGGGACCGGCGTGCCGGGGATCAACAGCAGGTCGTGGTCGCGGAAAAAATCAGCCCATGCTGCGCGCAGGTGCATGCGCGTTTCGTGCGCCACGCACCAGTCGCGGTGGTACTGCGCGAAGCCGCGCGCAGCGATGGCCGGCGGGCTCGTGTCGTCGGCTGCGAATTTGGCGGCTTCGGCGAGGGCCTGCTGGAACGCGGCGTCGTTCATGCGTGCCGCGCCCACGCTGCGCACAAAGCGCATGAACATCGCCTGGTGTTTTTGCGGGTCGATCGGCATGGTTGCCGTGGAGATCTTTGCGCCTTTGCTGCCCAGCCAGTCAACCAGGGATTGCATGCCGGCGCGCACCGAGTTGGCGATCGGGCTGATCTCGACGTCGGTCAGGACGCCGACCCGAAGGCCCTTGATGCGTTCCACCTTCGAGCGCGGCAGCTTCAACGTCCAGCCGGCCGCGTCGTCTGCGAGCGGGCCGGCGACCGCGCGCAGGAAAGGCTCGAGGTCGCGCGCGCTTCGCGCTATGGGCCCGAGCACCGAGATGTCCGGCGCAGCCAGCGCCGGTGTGAGCGAATGCCCGCGCGTCGGGACGACGCCATAGCTCGGCTTGTGCGAATACAGCCCGCAGAAGCTCGCCGGCACGCGGATCGAACCGGCGAGGTCGCTGCCGAAATCGGCCGCCGAAAGCCCCGCGGCCACCGCTGCTGCACCGCCGCCCGAGGAGCCGCCCGGCGTGCGCGAAGTGTCGTAGGGATTGCGCGTCGTGCCGTAGATCGCGTTGTAGGACTGCAGGTCCTGCAGCAGCAGCGGCACGTTCGTCTTGCCGAACACGACCACGCCCGCGGCCTGCAGCCGCTCGATCGCCACCGAGGTGTAGCTGGCGACGCTGTCCTTGAACGCCGGGTTGCCCCAGGTGGTCTTGAGGCCTTCGACGTTGAACGATTCCTTCACCGTCATCGGCAGGCCGTGCAGCGGGCCCCATGGCTTGCCTTTCTTCAGCGCGCGGTCGGCGGCCTTGGCGCGCATTCTCGCGCGCTCGAAATCGCGCACCACGACGGCATTGAGCGCGCCGTCGTGCTTTTCCACCCGCGCTATGTAATGGTCCAAAAGTTCGAGCGAGGAGAGCTTGCCGGAACGAAGCTTTGCGGCAAGCGCAGAAGCCGACGAGAACGCGATGTCGTTCGCCATGGGGAGCCTCAGCCGGTCTGCGGGGAATAGGTGCCGCGGCCCACGGCAACCAGCTTGCCGTCCGGGCCGAACACGTCGATGTCGATGACCGCGGTGGTTTTTCCGGCGCGGCGCACGATGGCGGTCGCATCGAGGTAGTCGCCCACCGAAGGCCGCAGGTAATCGATGCGCAGGTTGATCGTCGGCACGCCGCCGCCGACCAGCATGCCGATCGCGTAGTCGCCCACCGTGTCGATGAACGAGGCGATCGGCCCGCCGTGGAACTGCTTGGTGCCCGGAGCGCGCTCGAGCTCGGGCCGTAAGGGCATGCGGGCCGAGAACGTGCTCTTCTCGTGGTCGACGGCCAGCACCTTGAGGCCGAGAAAGCCGATGAACGGCGAGCGGTCGAATTTCGCCTGGATGTCGGCGGCTACCATCTTTTTCGGCGCGGCCTTGGCGGGTTGGTCGCTCATGGCTTCAACACCACTTTGCCGAACACCTCGCGGTCTTCAAGCCTACGGAAAGCCTCGTTGGCTGCCGAGAGGTTGTATTCCTTGTCGATGACGGGCTTCAACTTGCCGGTCTTGATCATGTCGATCAGCGTGTGGAGGTCCTCGCGCATCCAGCCGTTGGAGCCCAGCACCTGCAATTCGAAAGTCCAGATGAAGCGGATATCTTCCTGCGGATCGTAACCCGCGGTCGCGCCGCAGGTGAGCAGGCGCCCGCCCCGGTGCAGCACGCGCATCGACTTCACCCAGGTGTCGCCACCGGTGAAATTGACCACCACGTCGACGCCGTCCTGAAACTTGCGGCGATGCGGCTTGCCGAACTTCTCGAACACCCACTTCATGAAATCGTTCTTCTTGTAGTCGAGCAGGTGATCGGCGCCCAGTTCGCCGAGGCGCTTCAACTTGTCTTCGGTGGAGGCTGCGGCAATGACTTCGGCGCCGGCCAGTTTGGCGAGCTGCACGCAGCAGGTTCCGACGCCGCCGGAGGCCCCGAGGATCAGGACCTTCTCCTTGGCCGCGACCTTGCCGATCGTGACCATCATGCGCAGGGCGGTGCCGTAGGCGACCGGGAGGCAGGCCGCGGCCTCGTACGAAACTTCGGGCGGAAGCTTGACCAGGTGATGGTCCGGCACCGCGCAGAATTCCGCGAGGCCGCCGGGACGCATCTCGCCGAGCAGGCCGCCGGGCCCGACGCGATCGACCGGGTCGACCATCACGCGGTCGCCGACTTTCCACTCCTTGACGGACGGACCCACTTCGACGATCTCTCCCGCGAAGTCCAGTCCCGGGATGCAGGGCATCGGCACCTTGATGCCGGGCATGCCCTTGCGCGTGAACACGTCGTGGTAGTTGAGGGTCGCCGCGCCGACCTTGATGACGACTTCGTCGGCGGCAGGCTTCGGGTCGGGGTAGGCGGTTTCGTACTTGATCGTGCCCGGACCGCCGTGTTCGTAAATGACTGCTGCTTTCATTTAGTGCTCTCCGCTTGCAGGAATTGGATGGCCGCGCCGCAGGCATGTTCCGGCGCGACCCAGAGGCTGGCGGGAACGCCAGGTTTGGGTGATGCATGCATCCCGGCCTGCACAGGCACGCCGTTCGATTCGAGATAGCGCCGCGCGGCTTCGAGCGAGGCCACGCGGATGCCGAAGCCCGCCGGCGAGGGCACCGGCGGCACGAAGCTGCCGGGGACGCGCTCGCGCCACTGCTTTTCCTGCGTGAGCCAAAACGTGCCCCGGTCGAGCGAGAGTTTCACCACGCCCGGCAGCCGCTCAACGCGTTCGGAAAACAAAGGCGCGAATTTCTTCGCGGTGGCTTCGGGGTCGGCGACGACGAAATAGATCGCATCGAGGCCGAGCGCGCCGTTGGGATGGTCGAGCAGGTGCGGTTGCCAGAGCACGTCGCGTGTGAGGTGCTCGATGAAGATGAAGCGGCCTTCGGTGAATTTGTCGCGCTCGACGTACATGTTGCGGAATTTCGCGCGCCGCGTTTCGCTGTCCTCCGGCCCGAAAGCGGCGTCGCGCTCGAGCGCGCGCGCGGCTTCGACCGGCGCGCCGGCTTTCTGGAACTCCGCGTAGGCCGCATCGGCGTTGCCGCAACCGACGGCGACGATGTGCAGGCCCTCGTAGCGCTCGACCATGGTTTTGACCGAGCTGTACATGCTTGCGTCGGTGAGGCCGATGATTTCGAGGTAGCCGTCGTGGAACATCGCGCAGTGGTTGCCCGAGCCCCAGGGCACCACCGGTCCGCCGGTGGTGACCGCTCCGGAATGGAAACTTCGCGCGGTGAGCCGAAACCCAAGGCGGGCAAAGGCGTCCCGGCCGCGGTCTAGGTTGGAGACGGCGACGCCGCAGTGGTCGAGTTCGCGTTTCATGGGGTGAGCCTCAGGATGAAACCGTTGGTGTCGGCGGGGGAGACGAACCATTCGGCCCCCCGGCGCTGCACGGGCACGCCATTGTCCTCCATGAGCTTCGCGGCGCGCGCGCGGTCGGCGAAACGCACCTCGACCCCCGCGAAGGAGGGCAGCGCCTTCGGCCGCCACCCGTAGCGGGCCTCGAACCCTGGCGTGCCGTAGAGCTCGATCACCCCGCCACCCGGGGGAGCAAGGCGCAGAACGCCGTCAGCGCCTTCAACGGCCTGGACACCTGTGATCGCTTCGAGGCGCTTGCGTTGCGCGGGGACGTCGTCTGCACAAGCCAGCGCGGCCTCCAGCGCGATCGCCCCGTTCGCGTGGGTCTGGTAGCGCTTCTGCCACAGGTACTCGGGTGTCTGGTGCTCGAGGACGATGTAGCGTCCCTCGGGATAGGCCTCGTCGCGGCTGAAGATGTTGCGAAAGCGCATCGTCTTCTCGGCGCCATCGACATCCAGGTTGCGCGCGCGCTGCACCGGGGCATTGAGCGTATCGGTTCGCGCGGCCAGTTCTGCATACGCCGCATCCGCGTTGGGCACGCGCAGGGCCAGCAAGTGCAATCCTTCGAATCGGGCGAGAAACTTCGTCCACGGGTTGTAGGCGGTTTCGTCGACGACGCCGATCAGCTCCAGGTAGCCTTTCTGCAGGATCGCGCAGCGATTGGCCGTGGCCCACGGGCCCTCCTCGTTGCGGTCGGGCATTTTTCCGCCCTGACGGCTGGTGGGGGAAAGGGCGAAGCCGAGTTTCTCCCAGCGCGCGGCGCCCTCCGCGAGGTTGCGCACGATCACGCCGAGATGGTCGAGCGCGGCCATTCAGCCGCCCGCCTTCTCGGTTTCGCGCCAGAGCTCCCGTGCCGTGGCCTTCAACAGATTGCGGTCGATCTTGTTCGGGCCGGCGAGCGGCAATACCTCCATGAATTCGACCTGGCGCGGATGCTGGTAGGGCGGCGCGTTGGCGAGCGCGTACTGCTTGACCGCGTCTTCGGCGAGCGCAGACCCCGCGCGGCGGACGATGAATGCGAACGGCTTTTCGCCCTTGAGCTCGTCGGGCACAGGCACCACGCAGGACTGGGCGATGTCGGGGTGCTTTTCCAGCATCTGCTCGACTTCGCCGGGGTAGATGTTCTCGCCGCCGCAATTGAACATGTCATCCGAGCGCCCGACGAAGTAGTAGGCGCCCTGCGCGTCGCGGCGGAACACGTCGCCTGAGACGTACCAGCCTTCGCGCGTCAGCGCTTCGCGCGTTTTCTCGGGCAGGTTGAGGTAGCCGCTCATCGTGGCGGGCGTGCGGTGGACGAGGACCCCTTCGTTCGTCTCGCGTCCTTGCGCGTCTACCAACCGCACCTCCACGTCCGGCAGCGGCCAGCCTAGCGCCATGTCGGGCCGCGGCCGCCCGTCCGGGTGCGGGCCGAACACGACCGGGCCGGCCTCCGTCGTGCCGTAGGCGTTCATTGCGGTGGCGTTAGGCAACAGCGCGCGCAGGTCGTCTAGCAGCTTTTGCGTGGTCGGCGCCGAGCCCATGCGCACCGTGCGCACCGAAGACAGGTCGGTTTTCGCGATCAGCGCCTTCTCGCGCACCATCATCGCGAGCATGGTTGGCACCGAAGTCAGCCAGGTGACGCGGAATCGCTCGATGGCCTCGATGTAGCGCCGCACGTCGAACTGCGGCAACAGCACGATGCTGGCGTGCGCGGCCATGGCGAATTTCGAGGTGCCCAGCGCATTCATGTGAAACAGCGGCGCTGCGACGATCAGGCGATGCTCGCCGGGCGGCACGGTGCGCAGGCGCGATTCGACCGCCCACAGGTGCCCGGCGTGCGAGAGCGGCACGCCCTTCGGCCGGCCGGTGGAGCCGGAGGTGTAGAGGATCATCGCGGTTTCGTCCGGCGCGGGCGCCACGGTCTCGAACCCGCCCGGATCGAGCATTGCGTCGTACGCGGGCCCGAACTCGATCACCGGCAGGCCGGCCGGGACGGCGGACCTGCGCTCGCTGTCGCACAGCGCGAGCTTCACGCCCGCATCGCGCATCACGAGATCGATCGTGTCGCGCGCAAACTTGTGGTTCACGGGGACCGCCACGAGCCCGGCGCGCATGATGCCGAAATAGGCAAACAGGAACTCGGCGCGGTTGGACGAGAGGATCGCCACCGAATCGCCGCGCCGCAGCGGCGTGCCGCCGGGGCGCTGCTCGAGCAGGCCGCGGGC
Organism: Betaproteobacteria bacterium; assembly: GCA_947482825.1. Classification (GTDB taxonomy): domain Bacteria; phylum Pseudomonadota; class Gammaproteobacteria; order Burkholderiales; family SG8-39; genus SZAS-79. Next base: position 18,082 of record CANKMT010000071.1, read on the forward strand.
GCAGGCATCCGCAAGGCGATCGACTTCACCGTGGCTGTACTCGCGCGGGTGCTCCCAGTCGAGGCAATCGACGAGGGCGGTCTTGGCGGGATCTTTGGCGCGATCGAGGAGATCGCCGAGGTTGGTCAGCATGGTCGGCGCAAGATAGCGGAAAAGGCCGCGCGCGTCCCCCTCGGGAGCGAACCGCGGAGGGCCCGGAGCAAACTGGAACGGCCTTGCGCTTCGAGAGTCGATCCCCGCGGACCCTCATGCTAGAAGGCGTCCGGTCGCCGCCGCCGCCAACCCTTTCCGGCGGCACCCCGCAAACATGCAACGACATCGCGAAAGAGGCGTTGAGATAAGATTTGCCATCGGACACCGGCCAGGCATCGTTTCGAACCGCACCATGAAAATCACCTTCGGCGAGTATTTTTCCAACCCGCACCACGCGCCCCGCGTGCCCGAGGGCGTCGCCGGCGCCGCAGCGGCATGAACGCGCCGACGAGCGTGACCGGGGGCCAGGCGCTGGCCGGCCAGCTGGTGCGCGAAGGCGTGCGCGACGTGTTCGGCGTGCCGGGCGTGCAACTCGACTGGGCGGTCGATGCGCTGTGCGAACGCTCGGCCGACATCCGCTTCATCGTGCCGCGCCACGAGCAGGCGGTGACCTACATGGCCGACGGCTACGCGCGCTCGAGCGATCGGGCCGGTGTCGGCCTTGTGGTGCCGGGGCCGGGAATGCTCAATGCGCTGGCCGGGCTCGCCACCGCCTGCGCCTGCAATTCGCGCGTGCTGCTGGTCGCCGCGCAGATCCCCCCGGCCCGGATCGGCTTGGGGCTGGGCATGCTGCACGAGATCCGCGGGCAAAGACAAATACTGCCATTTTTGACCAAATGGCACCGCCTGGCGCGGCTTCCGGGGGATCCAGGCGCCCCTGGTGATGACCGAGAACGGCACGGGCGCGGTGCCTACCCATCATCCGATGGCACTCACTTGGCTCGCAGCGCGCGCGCTGCTCCCGCATGCGGACGTGGTGCTGGTCGTCGGCACCCGGCTCATCGAGGGTGGCGCGCCGGCGAGTCTCGCGCCCGGGACGCAGGCCATCTACGTCAATGCGGAAAGCGCCGACATGGGCCCGCCGCGGCCCGAGGGGCTGCGAATCCGGTCCGATGCCCGGTTGGCGCTCGAGGCGCTCGCGGACGGACTCGGCACTTTCGCGGGCGCGAGCCGCGCTGTGCAGGTGCAAGCGTTGCGCGGCTGGTGCGACACGCAGCTCGCGGAGATCGCGCCGCAGCTCGAGTGGATCAACGCGTTGCGCTCGGGGATGCCGGAGGATGCGTTTTTCGTGCCCGACCTTACGCAGATGGGCTATCCCTCTTCGCTCGCGTTCCCGGTTCGCGCGGTGGTTTCGATCTCCGGCGACGGCGGCTTCGGGTGGTCGTTGCAGGAGCTCGCGACCGCAAAGCGCTACGGCCTCGCGGTGGTCTGCGTTGTGTTTACCGACGGGTTTTTCGGCAACTTGAAGCTCCTGCAGAAGCGGCAGTTCGGCCGCGTCTACGGCGCCGAGCTGCAGAACCCGGACTTTGTGCGCCTGGCAGAGTCGTTTGGCGTGAGCGCGGAACGGGTATCCTCGCCTGCGGCGCTCACCGGCGCAATGGCAAGCGCGCTCGCTGCGCGCAAGCCCGCGCTCATTGAAGTGCCGGTAGACGAGTTTCCGAGTCCGTGGCACCTGCTGCGCAGCTACGCCCCACGCACGAATCCCCCTCCGCCCAACCCGCTTGGCGAACCGGGGCGCTGAGCGGAACCGGACCCCCGGGCTGTCGGATGTAAGCTCGAGCTTCGCGATGGAGCAGATCAAGTACACCACCGCGCTGCCGCTGCAGTTCATCGGCTGAGCGCGACCAACGAACAAGGCAGGGGCGGCGAAATGGCGGAGCATTCGGTGTTTTCCTCGAGCTATGCGCAAGCGCGCGGCAAATTCCTCGATGCAGCGAGCACTGCCGGAGCACGGCTCGCCCATTACGAACACCCGTCGCAAAAGGGGCCGCAGGGAGAATCGTTGTTCCTCGACGTCGCGGTGCTCGGCGATCCGCAGGCGGCGAACGTCATGGTGGTCGGATCCGGCACGCACGGCATCGAAGGCTATTCGGGATCGGCCGCGCAGACGACCTGGATGATCGATGGCGGGGTCAAGCGAATCGCAGCCGGGTCCGCGATGGTTTTTCTGCACGCGCACAACCCGTGGGGATTCGCGCACCACCAGCGGGTCACCGAGGAGAATGTCGACCTCAACCGGAATTTTGTCGATCATGCCAGGCCCTACCCGCCGAATCCCGGATACGACGTCCTGCATCCGGCGATTTCGCCGCCGCGCTGGGACGAGGAAAGCATTCGCGGCGTGTTCTCGGCGCTCGAGGCGTTTCGCGCGAAGAACGGCGAGCAGGCCTTCTCGGATGCGTACAACGGCGGCCAGTACGGCCATGCCGACGGCGTTTTCTTCGGCGGTCATCGGGCGCAATGGTCGAACGACGTGTTCCGCGCCGCGATTCGCGAGCATGCCGGACACGCGAAGCGCGCCGCGATCATCGACCTCCACACCGGGATCGGGCCTTATCTCGATCACGTCTTCCTGTGCTTTCATGCGGCCGGGTCGCCAGCCTACGAGCGCGCGCGGCGCTGGTGGGGTGAGCGCGCGGTCAACCGGCAGGGTTCGACGCACAAGGCGCTCGCGGTCTACAAGGGTTTGCTGATCGATGCGTTCCAGGGAGAACTGAAAAGCGCCGAGACGACGGCCGTCGTGATCGAATTCGGCACGCGCAGCCGGGAGGCGATGCAGAGCGCCAACCTATCGCTGATCTGGTTGCGCGCCCACGGCAAGGATGATTCGGAACACGCGAAAGCCGTGCAGGCGGATTACATCGAAGCTTTCTACCCGAGCGATCCGCGCTGGCGCGAAGCCGTGCTCGTGCAGTCGCGCGTGTTCCTCGACCAGGCGGCCGCAGGGATCGCAGCGGAGTAACAAAGGAAGGGGTAACGGGGGAACCTGGGTTCCCCTGTTCCTCCTTACGCTTTGGAGATGACCAGCGGGATATACATCTCGTCGGCCGACAGGCCGCCGTGGTTGCCGATATGCAGGTGCCGAGGCTCCCCCGGCAGCCAGTCCCTGACCGTATAGCGGTCGCGCATCAGCAGCACGAAATCGCCGGCGCGGTCTGCGATGTGGGGATGCAGGTCGCCGCCCCCGAACCAGCCTTCCTCGAGGGGAACACGACCGTCGAGCACGTCGGCCTTTCCATCGAGCCACTCGGCGGCGCGCGCGGCGAACTCGGCTTTCCTGCCCGGCAACACATGACAGTAGGCCACGCGGCGTTCGCCGGAGAGCGGGCGCGCCAGCAGCGTGGCGATTTCCGGGCGGTCTGCGATGTCGAGCGCCCTTTCCGGAGGGCAGTCGATGAACCCGTGGTCGGCCGTCAGCACCACCGTGGTGTCGGTGCCAGACAATCGCTTCAGGAGGTCCGCAAATGCGGCGTCGATCTGTGCGAACACCGCGGCGGCCTCGGGGCTTTCGACCCCGTGCCGGTGCGAGGTGGTATCGAACTGGGGGTAGTAAGCGTAGATGAACTTGCGCCGATCGCTGGACTTCACCGCGGCTTCGGTTTGCGCGACCAGGCCGGCGAGGTCATCGTAGGCGAGGCGGTTCGCGCGGCCGCAGAAAAACCGGTTGTAGCGGGAATCGACGATCGGCCGGTAAGACACCACGAACGGGTCATCCGAGAGTGAATCGAACAGCGGGGCGCCCCGATAAATCGTCTCGGGCCGGATGCCGCGCGATTCGAGCGACTCGCCCGGCCCGCGCGGGGTAAAGGGCAGCGCGGCGGCGAGGGCGCCGGCCTCGACGAACCAGGTGAACCACCCGGTGAGCCCGTGTTCGGCCGGGGAGAGCCCGGTGAAAGTCGTGGTGATCGCGCTCGCCGTCGTGGACGGGAAGACTGAAGTCATGCGCCCGGCCAGATGCGAGGCGATGGCGCTCTGCGCGCCAAGGCGCGTAACGTAGTCGTACCCGAGGCCATCGACCAGGAACAGGACGACATTGCGTGCCGCTGCGAGATTTTCAGGCGGCAGGTCGCGAAGCGGCGGATGCAGCGCGGGACCTCCGCGCGAGGCGGTGCAGCTGGCGATGAGGTTGAGCAGGCTTGCGCCGCCGTAGTCGGGAAGAACGCGGTCGGAGACTGGCGGTGCACTTGTCATTGGTGCGTTCAAAGTGGGGCCCATGCTAATGGAATTTCGCGCCCCGGGCCCGTACGACCGGCCGGCCCGGTTCGTGGGGGCGCCCGTGATAGAATTTGCAGTCCTCATCCTCCATTCGGGACCCCATCATGCGGATGGAAGTTCACGTCCATGCAGACATTCCCATACTCGAAGGCGTAGCGCGAAAGCAGCTCGAGATGGCCCTCGCGCCGTGGCTCGACTACCTCGACGCCGACACCATCGAGGACGTGAAGAGCCTCGAGCCGGAAGAGCCCGGGATCGAGTACGACGAGCCCAATCGCATGCTCTACCTGTGCTGGACCGGCGAGATCGGCCGCAGCTTCCAGAAGGTGCTCGAATCGGCCCTCGATACTTTGGGGCCGTACGCGGAGGAAGCCGTCGAGGTCGATGTCACCGTGTACCAGGACAGCGGCGAGCAAGAAGGCCAGCTGCTGTTCGTGGGGCCGACGCCGTTGGCGATCCATGAAGCCCAGCGTCGATGCATGCTCGAGGACGTGAGCTCCATGCTGGGCCGCCAGTTCGACAAGGCACGCGTCGACGAGGCGCTCGCGGTCGTCAACGACCTCTTCGACCGCGACTGGAAAGAGAAAGCGGGCCAGCCGAAGAAGCCCGAGCGCGCCTTCGAGACCTACACGCGCACGCCGAACCGCAAGAACCTGCACTAGCGGGCGCTGCCATGGCAGGCCCGAAGTATCCCGGCTTCGACACGCTCTCGCTGCATGCGGGGCAGTCGCCGGAACCGACGACCGGCAGCAGGGCGGTGCCGATCTACCAGACCACCTCGTACGTCTTCCGCGATTCCGACCACGCCGCGTCGCTCTTCAATATGGAACGCGCGGGGCACGTCTACTCGCGCATTTCGAACCCGACGGTGGCCGTGTTCGAAGAACGCATGGCGGCCCTCGAAGGTGGCGTGGGCGCAATCGCCGTGGCGAGCGGGCAGGCGGCGCTGCATCTGGCGGTGGCGACCATTCTCGACGCCGGCCACCACGTGGTCGCTTCGAATTCGCTCTACGGCGGATCGCACAACCTTCTGGGCTACACGCTGAAACGGTTCGGCATCGAGACCACTTTCGTCGATCCGCGCGACCTCGGCGCCTGGTCCGCGGCCGTGCGGCCGAACACTCGCCTCTTTTTTGGCGAGACGCTCGGCAATCCGGGACTGGACGTGCTCGACATTCCCGCAGTCTCGAAGCTAGCGCACGACAACGGCGTTCCGCTGCTGGTGGATTCCACCTTTACCACGCCGTACCTGATGCAGCCTTTCGCGCTCGGGGCCGACCTGCTCTACCACTCGGCCACCAAGTTCCTCGGCGGGCACGGGGTCGCGATCGGCGGTGTGATCGTCGATTCGGGGCGCTTCGATTGGGAGGCGTCCGGCAAGTTCGCGCAACTGACCGCGCCGTACGCCGGGTTCCACAACATGGATTTCGAGGAGGAATCCGGCACGCGGGCCTTCCTGCTGCGCGCCCGCCGCGAAGGCCTGCGCGATTTCGGCGCGTGCATGGCGCCGATGAACGCGTTCCAGATCCTGCAGGGCATCGAGACCCTGCACTTGCGCATGCCCCGGCATGTGGAGAACACGCGCAAGGTGGTCAAGTTCCTGGCGTCCAACCCGATGGTCGAATCGGTGGGATACCCCGAGCTGCCGACGCACCCTGACCACGCGCTTGCGCAGAAGCTCCTGCCCAAGGGATGCGGCGCGGTGTTTTCGTTCGACATGAAAGGCGGGCGCCCCGCTGGCAAGCGCTTCATCGAAAGCCTGCGCATCTTCTCGCACCTTGCGAACGTCGGCGACGCCAAGTCGCTCGTGATCCACCCCGCCTCGACCACGCACTACCGGATGGACGACGAAGCGCTCAAGCGGGCCGGCATCGCCGCCGGCACCGTGCGCCTTTCAATCGGCCTCGAAGACGCAGAAGACCTCGTCGAAGACCTTTCGCGCGCGCTCAGGGAAGCGCAGCGCGCGATGAAATAGGCCGCCGCGATGCAATTCACCGTCGACGGCAAGAAGGCCTACGCGTATACCGCGGCCCACGACCTCGAGGCCTCCAAGCCGACCCTGCTGTTCGTGCATGGCGCGGGCCTTGACCATAGCTGGTGGGGTTTGCAGAGCCGGTATTTCGGCTATCACGGATGGAATGTGCTGGCCTGCGACCTGCCCGGGCACGGTCGCTCGGAGGGCGCACCCCTGCCCGGCGTGGTCGAGTTGGCCGATTGGGCCATGCGTTTGCTCGATGCGGCCGGTGTCGCGAGGGCGACCGTGGTCGGGCACAGCATGGGGTCGCTGATCGCGCTCGAATGCGCTGCGCGACACGCGTCGCGTGTCGACCGGATCGCCTTGCTCGGCACGGCTTTTCCGATGGCGGTATCCGACGGGTTCCTCGAGGCTGCGCGCAACAACGACCAGGCCGCCTACGACATGGAAACCATCTGGGGCCACGCGCCAATGGTGCCTTTCGGCGCGAATCCGAATCCGGGAATGTGGATGTACGGGGACACGCTGGCGCGGCTCGCCCGTCTTGCGCCGGGCGTGCTCTACGCCGACCTCAAGGCATGCAAGGAGTACTCCTCCGGCCTCGAAAGCGCGGTAAAGATTCACTGCCCTGCGCTTGTGATCATGGGGGGCCACGACATGATGACCCCGCCCAAGGCGGCGGCGGCACTCCTCAAGGCATTGTCTGCGGCAACGACCGTGACGATCCCGCCTTCCGGGCATTCGCTGATGGCCGAGGCCCCCGACGCGACCCTGGATGCGATGATCGGTTTTTTCGCAGGCACCGTCGTCGCTGGCTAAGGCACCGGTCGCCGCTCGTGGCGATTGTGAAGAATCTTGAGGCAGGGCGCCTGAGCCGGCGTCCTGAGCGATAATCGATCCTTCTGGGCCCTGTCTCCGAGTGGAAAAATTCTCCCCATGGCCGTGATGCAACCGCAACTCGCACCTGCCGCCGGCAAGCCCGGCGCGCCTGCGGCTGCGCCGGTCCCGAAGGTTCCCAAGCTGCGCCAGGACATCAAGCTCTACCCCGGCACGCGGCACCGCGACGGGTCCCCGAGTTGGCGTATCCTCGACCCGGTGCGCAACCGATTCTTCGAGATCGGGTGGCTCGAGTTCGAGTTGCTCGCCCGGTGGGCCGAAAACGCCACGATCGACAAGTTGATCGGCCATGTCGAGGCCGAGACGCCGCTGCGGCCCTCGGAAGACGAAGTCCTCGGCTTCATCCAGTTTCTCGAGAACAGCCAGCTGCTGGTTCCCTCGGACAAGGAAGAGCGCGGCCGCCTGCGCAACCGGTGGATGGGAGGGGTGAAGCCCTGGTACGAGCAGCTTTTCCACAATTACCTGTTCTTCCGCGTGCCGCTCGTGCGGCCCGACAAGTTCCTCGAGCGCACGCTGCCTTTCGCTGAGCTCTTCTTCACGCGCAGCTTCTTTACGATCCTCCTGCTCGTCTTCCTTGTCGATCTGTACCTGGTCAGCCGCGAATGGGACGAACTGCGCCGCACGTTCGCCTATTTCTTCAACCTCCAGGGCGGGCTCTACTTCGTGATCGCGGCGTCTTTCTCCAAGGTGCTGCACGAACTCGGGCATGCCTACGCCGCCAAGCGATACGGCGTGCGGGTCCCGGCCATGGGGGTCGCGTTCCTCGTCCTGTGCCCGTTCCTGTACACCGACGTCGGCGAGACCTGGAAGCTGGCCGACCGGAAGAAACAACTGGTCATCGCTTCGGCGGGCATGGCGACCGAATTGGCGCTCGCGATCTTTTCGACTCTTCTGTGGACAGTCACGCCCGAAGGACCGACCAAGCACGTGCTTTTCATCCTTGCGACGACCACCTGGGTCATGACGCTGGCCATAAATGCCAGCCCGTTCATGCGGTTCGACGGGTACTTCGTGACCTCGGACGCGCTGGATTTCCCGAACCTGCATGAACGCAGCGGGGCGGCTGCGCGTTGGTGGCTGCGCCGGACGTTCTTCGGGCTCCACGAGTCCCTGCCGGAGCCGACCTTTACGGACGGGCAACGCGCGGGCCTGGTTGTCTTCGCGTTCGTTACCTGGATCTACCGGCTGGTGGTCTTCCTCGGCATCGCGCTGATGGTGTACTACCTGTTCTTCAAGATCCTCGGCATCGTGTTGATGTTCCTGGAACTGATCTGGTTCATTTTCAAGCCGGTGTGGTCGGAAGTCAGCTACCTGTGGAAGCAGCGCGCCAAGGTTAGCCTGCGAATTTCGCCGATCTCAATGGTTTTCGGCCTCGTGCTGCTGGTGGTGTGGCTGGTGCCGGTGACCAACCAGATGACCGCACCGGCGGTGCTTCGCGCCGCACATGAGCAGCCGGTGTTCGCGCCGTTCGCCGCGCAGATCAAGTCGGTGGAGGTGCGTCCGGGCGAGATCGTGGAGCCCGATCAGGTGCTGGTCACGCTGGAGGCGCCCGAGCTTGCGGTGCGTGCGCAAAAAGCGGCCATTTCGCTCGCAAGCGCGCGCGCCGAGTCGCTCACCTCGGCCGCTAGCGGGAAGCTGCAGGAGCGCCGCCTGGTGCTGCTCGAGCAGATCGCCGAGGCGCTGGCCGAGCAGAAATCGGTCGAAGAGGAGACCGAGAGGCTGGTGGTGCGGGCCACCATCCGGGGCGCCGTGCGGGATATGTCACCGCATATCGTGCCCGGCCGCACCATCGGGACCCGCGAACTCATGATGCGCATTGCCGGACAGGCGCCGGCGACCATCGAGGCCTATGTGAGCGAATCGAATATCGAGGCGGTCCAGCTCGGCCAAGTCGTAAAGTTCGTTTCATCGCGCGCCGACGCCGCCTCGGTCCGCGGCGTGGTCAAGTCCATCGACACGACCGGAACCAAGCAAATCAGCCGCGCACTCCTTGTGTCCCCGCATGGGGGCGACATTCCTGCTGTTCTCGACCGGCGCGGCAACGCGCAGGCGCAGGTTCCGGTGTACCGGGTCCTCATCGAGCCCGTCGGGGACGTCGGCTACCTGCACTCAATCGAACGCGGGACGGTTCGCATCGAAACAAGTCTCGTTCTCGTGGCGCAGAACTTCGCCTCGCGCGCAATGTCGATCCTTTTGCGGGAAAGCGGCTTCTAGACCCGCGGGGCGAGGTTCCCCGCCTCGTCGCGAATGCCACCCACGGCCAGTCGAAGGAAAAGGGGGCATGGCGCCCCATTTTCTCTGACAAAGATTTACACATTTCGTGCCCACAATGCCCCCGTCCGCGGGGACCTGTCTTTGGATGCAGGGATAAGAGTCCACTAGAATTCCAATAGAATCCCGGTAAATTGGGATAACTTCCTGAAATTATTGGATTTTGTTGCTTTTGATGCGGAGTACCGCAAGATGAGCGAAAAAGACAAGCCGCGAGCGCCAGGCGCCGGCACCGACAAGACAAACGGCAAGAGCAAGCGCAAGCGCAAGAGCCTGGGCCGAAAGACCCGCTATCTCGCGCTCGAGCCGCGCATCGTTTTCGATGGCGCGCTGGCGGCCGATATTGTCGACAAGACGACCCAGTCCACCGACGCGACCAAGTCTGCCCAAACCGGACCGACGAGCGAAAGGACCCTCCCGGCCGTCGACTGGTCGCAAACTAGCGTCCCGACGACCTCCGCCGACGCGAAAGCGGTGGCCGAGCGCGCGGCGGCTGAGAAAGCGGCTGAGGCCGACCGTCCGACGGTCGCACCCGACGCTTCCGGTGCGCGCCCGTTTGCCGACCGCGAACTCGTGTTCATCGACAGCACGCTCTGGGGCGCCGACCAGCTGGCCGCCGCGGCCCGCAGCAACGTCGAAGTCCACATGCTCGACCCCACGCGCGACGGCGTCGCGCAAATCACCGAAGTCCTCGCCGGTCGTCAGGACATCGAGGCGATCCACATCGTTTCGCACGGCGCGCCGGGCAAGCTGTGGCTGGGCAGCGGCGAACTATCGGCGAGCAATGTCGACGCATACGGCGCGCAACTCGATGCGTGGCGCTCGAGCCTTGTCCCCGGCGCGGACATCCTGATCTACGGCTGTCGCGCGGGTGCCGGAGACGAGGGGGCGCAGCTTGCACAGAAGATTTCTGCACACACCGGTGCAGACATTGGCGCATCGACGGACGTCACCGGAGGGGCGCCTGACGCCAACTGGTCAATGGAGTTCGTCTGGGGCTCCTCGCCGACGCTGCGGGCCTCCGTGTATGGCGACACCGAGAAGCTCGCCGCGTACGACTCCGAACTCACGGCGCTCGATCTCGCAGCCACGGACGGTTGGACGCCGCTCATGTACGGCACGAAGATGGACCCGGGCGGTGACCAGCAGGCCAATGCAGCCAGTACGGACCTCGTCGGCGACACGACCCACCCGCTGCTTTACATGTCCTACAACAACATGGGATCGACTAGCGAGGTCGATGACCAGCTTTCGTTCCGCATGCGTGTCGCCGCGCCGAACAGCGCTGGCAATTTCGGCGCCATCGGCCTGCTCGGATTGGACGTCGATTTGGACGGCAGCGTGGACATGTTTGTCGGCGTGAACGACACCCTGCAGGGCGTGTTCATCACGATCTACGATCCGGGCACCCAAGCCAACGTCTCGCCGAGCACGACGTCGATCACGCCCTACCTGACCGTCGCGGCCACCGCGCAGACCTACAAGTTCACGGCCGTATCGTTGACTTCGGACTCGAACTGGGATGGCAATACCGACATCGATGGCGGGGGCAAAGTCGACCAGTTCGCGTCGTTTACGCTCGGCTTCGACTCGATCAAGCAAGCCCTCGGGCGACCCAACGTGCCGGGCAATCCCAGCGGCGGAATCGCGATCACCGGGGCGACGCCGCTGCGGTTCGTCCTGATGACGATGACCAACACCAACGCGATCAACGGGGATATCGGCGGCATCGTCGGCGGCAACAGTTCGTCGCTGACCTGGGAACAACTAGGCGCGTTTTCGCCTGTGGTTTCGGCGTCGGACTCGCCGCCCAGCATCACGAGCGGCGGCGGCGGCGATACGGCGAGCTACGTGGCGGCGGCAGGGGTCACCAACGTCACGACCGTGAGGGCGACGGACATGGACCCCGGCGACGTGGCGAGGCTCCAGTACACGATTACAGGTGGCGCGGACGCGAGCCTCTTCACGGTCAACCCGACCACAGGCGCGCTCAGTTTTGTCACCCCCCCCAGCGCCACGCTGCCCACGGACGCGAACGGGGACGGCAAATACCTCGTGACCGTGACCGTCAAGGACTACGACGCCAGCGGCAATTTCAAAGGCGGTTCGGACTCGCAGGCGCTCACGGTCACCGTCGTGGGCACGCCGGACACGACCGCCCCGACGCTCGACCTGAGCAGCGGCATCACGCCGGCGGACGATGCGAGCGGCCTTGCGCCGAACACCAACTTCTTCATGAATTTCAGCGAATCCGTGCAGGCGGGGTCGGGCAACCTCCTCATCCGCAACGCGACCACCGGCGCGATCGTGCAATCGATCTCGGTCACCGACACGGACCAGGTGCGGTTTGCGGGCAGCGTGGTGACGTTGAATCCAGTGAACGATCTGGTGGCGAACACGAATTACTACATTGAAATCCCTGCGGGCGCATTCAAGGATCTCGCTGACAACGCCTTTGTCGCCATCGATGCGACCGGCGCGCGTGTTCCGTTGGGGACCAGCCTGCCCGGAGTCACGGATACGGGCCCGCTGTCTTCCGCGGCGGCCTACAAGTGGGGCTTCACGACCGGCTCGAACAGGGAAGCCGACGCGACCGTGCCGACCTTGACGTTGGCTGCAGTTACGAGCGCCGCTGGGGCGACACTTGCTCCGGCCGACAACTCGACCGGCGTCGCCATTGCCTCGAACATCGTCCTCACTTTCAACGAAGCAGTGTTCCCGGATGCAGGCTTCCTGACGATTCGGCGCAGTTCCGACGGGGTGGCGGTGGCCAGGATCAGCGCCGCGGACTCAAGCCAGGTGACCTACAACTCGGCGGCCAAGACGGTCACACTGAATCCGGCATCGGATCTCGCGCAGAACACCGATTATTACGTCCAGATCGACGGGCAGGCGCTGCAGGACGCCGCAGGCAACCATTACGCCGGCTTCGCAGAAACCAACCAGGGCGTGAGCAGCGCCTACACGCTGAATTTCAAGACCGGGATCGACACGACGCCGCCGACGGTCTCGTATGTCTCGGCCGCCAACGTGAACGGCACCTGGATTGCAGGCGATACGGTCTACGTGGCGGTCAAGTTCAGCGATGCGGTCTCGGTGACCGGCACGCCGACGCTGCAACTCGCGACCGGCGGCGCGGGCCGTACCGCTACTTACGTGAGCGGCTCTGGTTCCGACACCTTGATGTTCTCCTACGTGGTGCAGGCCGGGGATACGTCGGCCGACCTCGATTACGTCGCTACGAATTCGCTCGCCGGCGGGACGATCACCGACCTTGCCGGCAACGTCGCGAACCGCACGCTGCCGGCGCTCGCGAGCGCTACGTCGCTGGCCGGCCAGAAGGATCTGGTAATCGATGCCGCA
>CANKMT010000072.1 GCA_947482825.1 Betaproteobacteria bacterium
CAGTTCCACCCTGGCCTCGATCAACGGCCTAGCCGGGATGACCCTCGCGACGAACCCGGCGCTGGGCACGCTGCCGGTGACCACTTGGGTGCTCGGCGGGGCGATCGCCACGCTGCCGGCTTCGTTCTATATGAAACGGGTCGGTCGCACACAGGGCCTGATTGCGGGTGCGGCAACCGGGATCGCAGCCGCGCTGATCTGCGCGCTGGCCATGATCACGCACAGCTTCTGGCTGCTGTGCCTGGGCACGCTGGTCTTCGGCGCATCGAACGCAACCGGGCAGTACTACCGGTTCGCCGCGGCCGACGTTTCGCCCTACGACTACAAAGCCCGCGCGATCTCGCTCGTGCTGGCCGGCGGGCTTGTCGGCGGAATCATCGGCCCCGGCTCGAGCCGGTTTTCCGTGGATGCCTTCGCCGAGCGCTTCCTTGGCGCCTATCTCCTGCTGATCGTTTTCAGCCTGGCCACGATCGGTTTGCTCGCCGCCACGCGGATCCCGAATCCGACCGCAGAGGAAAGGGCGAGCGGCGGGCGGCCGTTGCGCGAGATCGCGACGCAGCCCAAGTTCATCGTCGCAGTGCTCTCGGGCGCGATCGGCTACGGCGTCATGAACCTCCTGATGACCGCCACGCCGATCGCCATGGGGCTTTGCGGGCACCCGTTCGGCGACGCGGCATTCGTGATCTCCTCGCACGTGATCGGGATGTTCGCCCCTTCGCTGGTCGCGGGGTCGCTGATCAAGCGCTTCGGCGTGATCAAGGTCATCGCCACGGGCGCGGTGCTCAACGTGGTGTGCATCGGCATTGCGCTCAACGGCGTGAGCGTTACGCATTTCTGGCTGTCGCTCGTGCTCCTCGGCGTGGGATGGAATTTCATGTACGTCGGGGGCACCGCGCTGCTCACCGAAACCTACCGGCCCGAGGAGAAGGCCAAGGCGCAGGGCACGAATGACATGTGCATCTTCGTGATGATGGTGATCTCCTCGCTGACCTCGGGCGTGCTCGTCACCGGCGCCGGGTGGGAGAAGGTCAACCTGTTCGCGCTGCCGCTCCTGGGTGTGGTGTTCGCAGCCGCGCTGTGGATCTCGTTCCGCCGCGAGCCGGCGCCCGCATGACGGCGATCCGGCCCGCCCAGCCCGGGCAGACACTTGCCGAGATCGACACGCCGGCGCTGGTCATCGACCTCGACGCCTTCGAGCGCAATATCGCAACGCTGACGAAATCGCTTGTCGGTCGTTCAGTCCGCGTGCGCGCGCATGCCAAGACGCACAAGTGCCCCGAGATCGCGTTGCGCCAGATTGCGGCCGGCGCAGTCGGCGTGTGCTGCCAGAAAGTCTCTGAGGCCGAAGCGATGGTCGAAGGCGGTGTCGGCGACGTCCTGGTTTCCAACGAAGTGGTGGGCGCACAGAAACTCGCGCGCCTTGCACGACTCGCGAAGCGTGCGCGCATCGGAATCTGCGTCGACGATCCGGCGCAGGTCGCGGCGCTCGGTGACGCGGTGGCGGCCGAGGGCGCGCAGATCGATGTCTATGTCGAGATCGATGTTGGGGCGCGGCGCTGCGGTGTGGCACCCGGCGAGCCCGCGCTTGCGCTCGCGAGGAAGATCGTCGCGACGCCGGGATTGCACTTCATGGGGTTGCAGGCCTACCAGGGCTCGGCCCAGCACGTGCGCACGATGGCCGATCGTCGCGCGAAGATCGACGCGGCAATCGAAGCGGCCCGCTCGACGCGTGCGCTGATCGTCGCAAACGGCATTGCCTGCCCGATCGTCACGGGCGCGGGAAGCGGCAGCTTCATGTTCGAGGCCGCCAGCGGCGTGTACGACGAGTTGCAGCCGGGCTCGTACATCTTCATGGATGCCGACTACGCCCGCAACGAATGGGCGCCACCGCTGCCGCGCTTCGAGCATTCGCTGTTCGTGCTCGCCACGGTCATGAGCCGGCCGGTGCCGGAGCGGATCGTGGTCGATGCCGGCCTCAAGGCCTCGAGCATCGATTCGGGCCTGCCCACGGTGTGGAATCGTCCCGGCCTCGAGTTCACCAGGGCCTCGGACGAGCACGGCGTGATTGAGGCGAAACCCGGTACCCTGGCCCCCGCGCTTGGCGAGAAGCTGCTGCTGGTCCCAGGGCACTGCGACCCGACGGTAAACCTTTACGACTGGTATGTGTGCGTCCGTGGAGGGATGCAAATTGATAGCAGCGGCGGCAAGGTGGAAGCCCTCTGGCCGATCACTGCGCGCGGCGCACTCACCTGAGGCAGCCTTGAGGCGGGACCACCCCAGAAGCCGTCACTACTACGGATGGACGGTCGTGGCAGCCGCGTTCACGCTGATGTTCACCGGCTTTGGCGTGGTCTACACGTTTGCCGGATTCTTCAAGGCGTTCCAAGCCGAGTTCGGTGCTCCGCGGGCTGATGTGTCGCTGGTGTTTTCGCTTTCTGCTTTCCTGTATTTCGTTCTGGGCGCACCGGCCGGGATGCTGGCCGACCGCTTCGGCCCGCGCAGGATCTCACTGGTCGGCGCGGCCGCGTTGACCCTCGGCCTTGTGGGCGCGAGCTTCGCGCCGTCGCTGGCCGTGCTCTACGTGACCTACAGCATCGGCATCGGCGTGGGCGTCGGGCTGACCTATGTGCCGTCGGTCGGTGCGGTCCAACCATGGTTCAAGCAGCGGCGCGCGTTCGCTACAGGCATCGCGGTCGCCGGCATCGGGGCCGGCAACCTCCTGGTGCCGCCGATGGCTGCATGGTGGATCGAGATCTTCGGGTGGCGAGGCGCGTACCTCATGCTCGCGGGCTTCTCGCTTGTGCTCGCGGGCGCCGCAGCTTGCTTCATCGACAACGACCCGGAGCGCAATGAACGTCGCCTGGGCGAGCCCGCGACAGGTTGGCCGCCGCCCGAGCCGCCGCCCGGGCTCACGCTCGCGGAGGCGCTGCGGTCGAGGATATTCTGGATCCTCTACGGGTCGCTTTTCCTGCCGACCATTGGCGTTTTCGTGCCGATGGTGCACCTTGCGCCGTACGCGACCGACCTCGGCCATCCCGAGTCGGCCGGGGTGCTGCTCGTGAGCCTCATCGGGCTTGGCAGCCTCGTCGGACGGTTCTGCATTGGCGGCCTCGCAGACCGAATGGGTCGCATGCAATCGCTCGCCCTGATGTATGCGGGCCTCGGCGCGAGTTTCCTCGTGTGGTGGCAATCGCAGAGCCTCTGGGCGCTGTCCGCAATGGCGGTGGCGATGGGGCTCTTCTACGGCGGATTCGTGGCCACCGCGCCCGCGGTGGTCATGGATATTTTCGGCGGCCGCGCGGTTTCGGCGATCATCGGATGGCTCTACACCGCCGCGGGCGTAGGTACTCTGATCGGGCCGACGCTTGCGGGCTATGCATTCGACCGCATGGGCAGCTACGAGGCGCCCATTCTCGGCGCCGCGCTGCTCTCGTTTGCGGGTGCCGCCGCCGTTTACTTCCTTGCGAAGAGCCGGCGATGGGCTGGCTGAAGAGGACGCTGCGTAAACTCACGCACCCGGAAATCACGGTGAGCGAGGAGGACGGGGTCCGCTACCTGCACCTGGGCGGGGAGCACATCCAGAGCGCGATGCGCATCGATGCGCCGGAGGACCTCGAACTCGACTACACGCGCACGATGATGGCGTTCCTGCTTTTCCACCCGAGGCCGCGCGAATGCCTGATGGTGGGCCTGGGCGGCGGCTCGATCCCGAAATTCATCCTCAAGCGGCTCCCGGGTGTGCGCACGCGCGTGGTGGAGCTCAACCCGGCCGTAATTACCGCTGCGCGCGGACTGTTCAGCGTGCCCGGCGACAGTACGAAGCTGCGCATCGAGCTCGGCGACGGGGCGGCCGCGGTCCACGCGATGAAAGAGGGGTGCGACCTGCTCTTCATCGACGGCTTCGACGACGGTGACCAGGTGCCCGAGCTCGTGAGCGGGGAATTCTACGCGGCGGCGTATCGTGCGCTGCGCTCACCTGGCGTGCTTGTCCTCAACTTCTTCGGCCACGACCGGCGCTTCGACCGGTATCTCAAGCGCATAGAGGCTGTTTTCGGCGGGTGCGTGATCTGCCTCAACGCGCGCGAAGACGGGAACGTGATCGTGTTCGCGTTGAAAGGCGCGCCTCGCGCGATCGAGTGGGAGGAGCTCAAGCGCTGCGCCTTCCGGCTGGAAGCAAAGCTGGGCCTGCCTTTCGTGCGCCATGTGGCCGGCCTGCGCAAGATGAACCGCTGGACGCGTCAGGAATTGCTGATCGCCCCGGACGCGGCTTGAACCCGTCGGACTACGCGACCCTGGCCGCGCTCGCGGTGATCTCGTTTACCGGCGCCTTCATCTTCGGGGTCACCGGGTTCGGCGCAGCCCTCGTCACCATTCCGCTCGCCACGCACCTGGTGTCGCTGCCGTTTGCCCTCGCGATGTTCGCGCTTCTCGACTGCACCAGCGCATGGCGCATCGGGCTCGCGGACCCGAAGAACACGGTCGGCGGCGAACTCAAGCGCATGCTGCCGCTGGTGGTGCTGGGCACCATTGCTGGGATGACGCTGCTCGTCAACCTGCCGCGTTCGGTGTCGATGGCCGCGCTCGGTGCGTTCGTGCTCGCGGTGGCGGTCTCGAACCTCGCGCATGCCGGGTCGGTGGGAACCGTTCGGCAGGCCTGGGCCTACCCGGTCGGATTCGTCGGCGGCATCACGAGCGCGCTGTTCGGCGCGGGCGGGCCGCCGTACGCGATCTACCTCTCGCGCCGGGCGCTCACCAAGGAGCAATACCGTTCGACGCTCGGGACCTGCACGATGTTCAGCATCACCCTGCGGGTCGTGGCCTTTACGATTGCCGGGCCGCTGCAGTCGCCCAAGCCGTGGCTCTATGCGCTCGCCGTGTTGCCGGCTTCGCTCGGTGGTCTTTGGGTCGCATCGAAGGCTTTCGCGCGCATCTCGCGCGACACGCTCATGCGCGCGATCGGCATCGTTCTCGCCGCCAGCGGCCTGTCGCTGATCGCGAGGGCGCTGGCCTAGCGAAGCGGTGCAGCAGGCCCACAGTTACTGTTGCTTGATCCCCGCGTCGCGGATGATCTTGCCCCACTTCTCCTGCTCGCCGCGGATGAAGGCGACGGCCTGGTCCGGCGACCCGGTAAGAGGTTCGGCACCGAGCTCGGCGAAACGCGTAACGATGGCCGGCTTCGCGATGGCCGCGTTTATGTCGTTGTTCAGGCGCCGGATGACTTCGGGCGGGGTCTTCGCCGGCGCGAGCAGCGCAAACCAGCCGAGCACTTCGAACCCGGCCAGGCCGGTTTCCGCGACCGTAGGCAGGTCGGGCAGCAGCGGCGTGCGCTTCACGCTCGAGATCGCGATCGGACGCAGCGCCCCCTTCCTGATGTGGGGCGTCATGATCGCGATGTTCTCGAACATCATCGGCACGCGCCCGGAGAGCAGGTCAGGCATTAGCGCCCCGGTGCCCTTGTAGGGGACATGCACGATGTTTACGCCTGCCATGCGCTGCAATAGCTCGCCTGCGAGATGCTGCGCAGTGCCGGGGCTCGATGACGCAAATTCGACCTTGCCCGGGTTCGCCTTGAGGTAGGCCAGCAGTTGCGCCATGTTGGTTGCCGCCATGCTCGGATGGACGACGAGCACGTACGGGGTCGTCGCGACCAGCGCGGCCGGCGCGAAGTCTTTCTCCTCGTACGGGAGCGACGCATAGAGCGCCGGGGCGGTGCCATGCGTACTGGGGACCATCACCAGCGTATGCCCGTCCGGTGTCGACTTGGCCGCGATGCCTGCGCCGATGGTGCCGCTAGCGCCTGGCCGGTTCTCGATGACCACGGCCTTGCCGAGCGACTCCGTGAGCTCCTGCGCGACCAGCCGGCCGATCACGTCGGTCGTGCCGCCGGGCGGGAAGCCGACGATGATCTTCACGGTCTGGCTGGGCCAGGATTGTGCCTGCGCCGTAAGTGAAACAAGCGCGAGCAGCACGCTCGCAAGTGCGGTTCTGAACATGTCTCCTCCAGTCCTTATTTTTCTAAAACGGCAATCTGGTTGTCCGAAGAGCCGCATGGATATTATGTCTGCATAAAATAAACTTCGTGATTCATGGCCCGATCAAGGCACTGCGAACTCGATCAGAAACGGACCGCGCCGCGAGCAGGCGGCCCGGAATGCATCGGCAAAGCTCTCCAGCGTGTCGACGCGCGTGGCTTCCATGCCCATGCCGCCGGCGAGCTTCACCCAGTCAAGGTCCGGCGGCCCGAGGTCGAAAAGCTGCCGGGCGCTCTTGCCCGGCGTTGCGCCGACCGCCATGAGCTCGCCCATGAGGATTTTGTAACTTCGGTTGGCGAATATCACGTTGACCACGTCGAGCTTTTCGCGCGCTTGGGTCCAGAGCGACTGCAGCGTGTACATGCCGCCGCCGTCGGATTGCAGGCAGACTGTTTTCCGGTCCGGGCAGGCGACGGCTGCGCCGGTCGCGATCGGCAGGCCGCAGCCGATCGCGCCGCCGGTGATCTGGATCCAGTCGTTCGGCGCGGCGGCGAACGTGGGCGCGAAAAGCTGGCGCCCGGAGGTGACCGCATCCTCGGCCACGATTGCGTTTTCGGGTACCAGCGCCGCGAACGTGCCGGCAAACGCTTCTGGCGTGAACGGTCCGCTGCCCACCGTCGTCCGGGGCAATTCGGGGATCGGCGTATCGCGCGGCGCGCCGAGTTCGTCGGCAAGCGCCTCGAGCGCCGCGACATGGTCTTCCTCGATGCGCGTGAGCACGTGCACCGCGCAGTCCTTGGGCCACAACTCGCTGGGCTTGCCCGGATAGGCGAAAAACCCCACAGGGGGCCTGGTGCCGACCAGCACGAGGTTGGCAAGACCGCTCAACACCTCGAGCGCGCGATCCACGGCATAGGGAATGCGGTCGATCTGCGGACGGCCGCGACCGCGAGCCATTCGACCGACCTGCGTCGGCACGCGCAGCTTGGCGCCGGTCTTGACCGAGATCCGGTGCGCGGCCCGCAAGCCCGCTTCCGACAACGCGCTTCCGGCAAGCACCAGCATCGCGGGCTTGCCCGAGCGCAGGACGCGAGCGACAGTCGCCAGTGTTTCGGGCGCCGCGCGGGTGCGCTGGGGGACCGGCAGCGGGTCGGCCGGACCAGTGCTTTCGTTCCATGCGGTATCCGCCGGCAGGATCAGCGTGGCGATCTGCCCGGCCCCGGTGCGCGCGGCTTGCACCGCTGCGGCGCCCGCGCCGGGCACTTCTTCCGCAGTCGTGCAGGTGCGCACCCAGTGCGAGGCGGCGCGCGCGAGACCCTCGGTATCCGCCGTTAGCGGCGCGTCGTAGGGCCGGTGATAGGTTGCCTGATCGCCGACGACGTTGACCATCGGCGAGAACGCGCGTCGCGCATTGTGGATGTTGGCAATGCCGTTCGCCAATCCCGGCCCGCAATGCAAGAGCGTCGCGGCGGGTTTGCCGGTCATGCGGGCGTAGCCGTCGGCTGCGCCGGTGACGACGGTCTCGTGCAGGCCGAGCACGCACCGCAGTCCGGGCACGCGATCGAGGGCCGCGACGAAATGCATCTCCGACGTGCCCGGGTTCGAGAAGACGAGTTCGATGCCCGAAGCGAGCAGCGTGCGCGCCAGGCTCTCGGCGCCGTTCATCGACACCATTGCGCGAGGGACTTCCTTGGGAACGCTTGCCATGCGCTTGCCTCTATTGGGTGAATTTTTCCCGCATCGTGACGAACTCCTCGGCCGCGGTCGGGTGGATGCCGATGGTCGAGTCGAATTGCGCCTTGGTCGCGCCGCACTTGAGCGCAATCGCAATGCCCTGGATGGTCTCGCCGGCGTCGGCGCCCATCATGTGCGCCCCGAGCACGCGTTGCGTGGGCCCATCGACGACGAGCTTCATGAAGGTCTTTTCTTCGCTGCCCGAGAGCGTGTGTTTCAGCGCGCGGAAAGAGGTCTTGTAGATCTCGACGGCATGGCCGCGCGCCACAGCAGTTTCCTCGGAGAGCCCGACCGTGGCGACGTTGGGGATCGCGAAGATCGCGGTCGGGATGTTGTCGTAGTCCATCAGCGTGGGCTGGCCCCGGAAAAGCGTCTTCGCCAGCGCCATGCCCTCCGCCGTGGCCACCGGCGTGAGATTCACTCGGTTGGTCACGTCGCCCAACGCGTGGATCGAATGGACCGAGCTTTGCAGGTAGTCGTCGACGTTGATCGCGCCATCTTCGGCAAGTTCTACCCCGGCGGCTTCGAGCCCCATGTAGTGCGTATTCGGCTTGCGGCCGGTGGCGAACATGACCGCGCTCGTTTCGCCTTGGCGGCCGTCGCGGAACTTCACGGCAAGCGCGCCGCCCGGTTTCTTCTCCAAGGCCGCGATGTCGCTCTCGAGTCGAACGATGACACCCTTCTTGGTCATTTCCTCGGCGAGGCGCGTGCCGAGATCGGCATCGAACCCGCGCAACACGCGCTTGCCGCGGTAGAGCAGGGTGGTCTTCACTCCCAGTCCGTTGAAAATCGATGCGAACTCCACCGCAATGTAGCCGCCGCCGACGACGATGATCGACTCCGGAAGCTCCGGCAGGAAGAACGCTTCGTTGGAAGTGATGGCCAGCTCGCGACCCGGAATCTCCGGCACCGTGGGCCAGGAGCCGGTGGCGACGAGCACGTGCTTGGTGGAATAGGTTTTGCCGCCGCACTCGACGCTGTGCGGATCGAGAATCGTGGCGCGGGCCTTGAGGATCGTTGCGCCCGCTTTCGAGAGCAGGCTTTCGTAAATGCCGTTCAGCCGCGCGATTTCCTTGTCCTTGTTGGCGAGCAGGGTCGGCCAGTGGAATGTCGGCTCCGGACCGCTCCATCCGAATCCCGCAGCGTCATGGAAATCTTCCCGCACATGCGCGGCGTACGAGAAGAGCTTCTTGGGAATGCAGCCGACGTTGACGCAGGTGCCGCCGAAATACCTTTCCTCGGCCACAGCGACTTTCGCTCCGAAACCGGCCGACACGCGGCTCGCGCGCACCCCGCCCGAGCCGCCGCCAATGCAGAAAAGGTCGTAATCGTAGCGGGACACCTGAGGACGTCCCGCGCCCGGTGCCTAGATGTTGCGCAGGTTCAGCTCGGCCATCTCGAGCTGCGCACCGAGGCTGGCATGCTCGGGCTTGTCGGCGAGCCACTTGAGCGCGTTGGCCACCTTCAACTCTAGCTGCGCGCGCGGCATGCCTTCGACGCCGTTGAACAGCGACGCCAGTTCCGGGAGGTTCTTCGATTGCGCCTGGCCGCGAACTTGCGCGAGCAGGGCCTCGACCCCGGCGCGGTCGAGGTTGGTCACAATCTTCATGGTCTTTTCATTTTCCATGGGGGCTCCTTGGACAGTGCGGTGCCGGGAGGCGGACCGCGGAAGGCATCTTACTGTGCCCGAATCTT
The DNA here is from genome assembly GCA_947482825.1 of Betaproteobacteria bacterium. Classification (GTDB taxonomy): domain Bacteria; phylum Pseudomonadota; class Gammaproteobacteria; order Burkholderiales; family SG8-39; genus SZAS-79. The sequence continues at coordinate 9,402 of CANKMT010000072.1, forward strand.
AGCACCCGGGCGGGATAATTCTATTCGCGCGGCGCTCAACCTTGAAGCGTCCAGCGGCCGCCCTGCTCGAGTGCCCGGCGTTCGGCGGAAAGCTTGTCCAGGTGCGCCGAAAGCGAACGAGCCGCGACCGGGTAAAGCTTGGGCGACACATCGTCGTAGACCGCGGGCACCAGTTCTTCCAGGGTTGCCGCGCCGAGCTTTACCATCGCGGCGACCACTTTCGCCTCGCGCGCCAGGCGGTGAGCGACCAGTCGCGCGACTTCCTTGTGCGGCCTACCAATCAGGTAGCCGTGACCCGGCGCGAAGATCGCGATGTCCTGCGTCAAGAGCATTTCGAGCGACGCGAGATAGGCGCGCATGTCGCCGTCCGGCGGATTGATGACGACGGTGGACCCCTGCATCACGTGGTCGCCCGTGAAGAGCATTCGGGTCTGCTCGAGCATGTAGCAAAGGTGGTTCGATGCATGCCCTGGCGTGTGGATCGCACGCAGAGTGATCCCGCCGAACTCTACCTTCTCGCCATGACCGAGCACGCGGTCGGGCGCGAAGTCCTGGTCCTGGCTGCCGCCTTGCGGCGCCGGGCGGCCGATCACGGTTGCGCCGGTTGCCTCCTTGATCCGCCGTGCGGCCGGCGAATGATCCTTGTGCGTGTGCGTGCACAGGACCCACTTGATGCGGCCGGCCCCTGCCGCGAGCAACGCCTCGATGTGGCTGTCGATCGCCGGACCAGGATCGATCAGCGCGAGTGCGTCCGTGCCGACGAGATAGGAATTGGTGCCCGGTCCAGTCATTACTCCGGGATTCGGCGCGATGACCCGCGTTACGTATTGGTCGAGGCGCTTGGCCACGCCGGGGACGAGGTCGTAGCTGGTGTCGCCGGCTTCTTCGGGGTCGCTCCAGTGGACTTCGGCGTAGGGCGCGTCGGCGCGGCGAAAGAGCTTGCGGCCGTCCTTGCCGGTCGCCCAGCAGGAGGCATCCGCCTCGATGTCGATCCGGTTGCTCGCGTACGAGAAGGCCTCGGCGGCCACGCCGAAAGGCGCAAGGTCGGTCAGCGAAATGCGCGTCGGGTGGACGAGCTCGATCTCGCCCTTGGCGCATCGCTCGAGCGCAAGGTGCGGCTGAACCCACTCGCTCGCAACCGTTTCGGACTCGTCGTGCGAACCGTGCTGTCCCTCGGGCGAGTGCGCGACGAAAAAGCGCGCGGTAAAGCGCCTCGGCCGCCCGGGCGCGGTGATCCAGTGGCTGAAATAGGCGATGCGTTCGGCGGGAATCGCAAGGCGCTCGCGCTCGAGCAATTCGCCGAACGCGAGCTTGCCCGCGTTGACTGCGTCGCGATGCACCGCAAGCTCGTCGGCGTGCCGCGGATCGATCGGCCGGCCCGATTCATCGACCGCGATCAGGATGCCGGCCTCCTCGAAACATTCGCGAACGGCGGCTACCCAGTAGGCGAGACCGCCTTTTTCCACGCCCAGCCGGCGGTTGGCCTCGGCTTCGCTGAGGCCACGCACTCGATCGAGCGCTTTGTGGTCATCGGCGTCCAGCCCTCCACCGGGGAATACATAGGCGTTTGCGACAAAGGCGGCCGAGGGGCTGCGCTTGAGCATGAAGATCTCGGGGCCGGCCTGGCCGTCGCGCAGGAGGATGAGGGTCGCGGCGGGGCGGGGGACGATGTGTGCCATGAGGTGTCGCTTCGCCCGGGGGGGCCGGGGAAAACCACTATTGTAGACGCAGCGTGTGCCGCGTAACGCGGTTGTCGCCGGGACAGAAAGCCGCGCCCGCCAAGGAGGAGGGGAGGAGTGGCGGGCGCGGGTGCTGCAACTTGCGCTGAAGGGGCAGGCCTACGCGATCGACAAGGTCGCCGGGGTGAGGGCCTGGATCAGCGTGAGGCCGGCGCGCTTGAGGCGCACGCAGGCGCCGGCTTCGAGTACGACGTCCCTCGGCTGGTCTTCCTCGGTCACCCAGACGGCGCCTTCCTTGCAGGTGACGGTACTGCCGGCGCCGTCCACGACGCGGAGGGTCTGCCCGTCGTCGAGGTGTACCGGACCCGAATTCTTCAGTTCGATGCGCATGAGGCGCTCCTTGCGGTTCAGATGAAGAAGCAGCATGCTTATCCATCGCGTGGAATGAATCTTCATTGATTGCTGCAGCGCCGTAAAACGCTAATTCGGAAGGATATGCATGCGCGATAGGAATGTGAGCCCAGGGACTGTGACAAAGCGCGACATGCACCGAGGGACTACGAACCCGCCGCCTCGCCTGCCCTCCCTGGACCTCCTGCGCGGGTTCGAGACGGCGGCGCGCCTGCTGTCCTTCACCAAGGCCGGCGAAGAGTTGCACCTGACGCAATCGGCGGTCAGCCGCCAAATCAAGGAACTGGAGGACCAGTTGGGCGCGCCGCTGTTCGAGCGGCGGCATCGCGCGCTGGTCCTCACCGAAGCCGGCCAGCAGTTCTACCCGGTGGCCGCCCAGGTGCTCGCGATCATGCGTTCGGCCACCGACCGCCTGCGCGCTATGGTCGGCAACAAGTCGCTCTACGTCAGCACGACGGCGGGCTTCGCTTCATTGTGGCTGATCCCGCGCCTCGCGGGATTCGCGCGCGCGCATCCTGGCGTGGACGTGCGTATCTCGGCTGGCACGCGCATCCAGGATCTCGACCGTGACGGTGTGGACGTGGCGGTACGCTATTGCCCGCCTGCGTTGGCCGGTGAGGATGCTGTGCGGCTTTTCTCGAGCGAACGCGTATTCCCGGTTTGCAGCCCGCGGCTGATGTCCGACCCCAAGAGGCCGATGCGCGAACCCGCCGACCTCGGTCGCCAAGTGTTGCTTCACGTGGACGATCCGGAGGGGCGCTGGCCCTGGTTGCACTGGCGCGTCTGGCTCGAAGTGGCCGGCATTCCCGACCTGCGCTCGGCCGGCAACCTGCGCTTCTCCGGCTACGACCAGGTCATTCCGGCCGCGATCGCAGGGCACGGCGTCGCGATGGGCCGCACGCCGCTGGTAAGCGAGGCGTTGGCCTCGGGCGAACTCGTTGCGCCATTCGAAGGCGTTGCGCAGACGGCGCGCGCGTACTTCGCCAAGGTTGCGCGCAATGCCGCCTCGAGGCCGGAGGTGGCCGATTTTGTTGCGTGGCTGAAAAGCGAGGCCGGGCGCGACGCGCGCCCGGCTCAGGGAAAGAAAGTCAGACGGTAAGCACGATTTTTCCGATGTGCGTCGAGGTTTCCATGAGCTTGTGCGCTTCGGACGCTTCGGCCAGTGGAAAAGTCTTGTAGAGCACCGGCTTGATCTTCCCGGCTTCGAGCAGCGGCCAGATGCGCTCGCGCAGCGACTTCGCCACCTGTCCCTTGAACTCGATCGTGCGCGGCCGCAGCGTCGAGCCCGTGACCTGCAGGCGCTTTTGCATGATCACGCTCAGGTCCACCTCGGTCTTCATGCCGCGCAGGAAGGCAATCATCACGAGGCGCCCTTCGTCGGCGAGGCTCTTGAGTTCCTTGGGCACGTAGTCGCCGCCGACCATGTCGAGGATTACGTTCACGCCCTTGCCGTCGGTTGCGGCCTTGAGTTCCTCGGCCCAGTCGCCCGTGCGGTAGTTGAACGCCTTCTCGGCCCCGAGCTTCACGCAGGCGGCGCATTTCTCGTCGCTGCCCGCGGTGGCGAACACTCGGTTGCCCAGGGCCGCGGCCATCTGGATCGCGGTCACGCCGATGCCGGAAGAGCCGCCCTGCACGAGCAGAACTTCGCCTGCCTTGAGGGCGCCACGGTCGAACACGTTGCTATAGACCGTAAAGAAGGTTTCCGGCAATGACGCGGCTTCGGTGAGCGTGAGGCCCTTGGGCACCGGCAGCGCCTGCACTTCGGGCACCACGCAGTACTCGGCGTATCCACCGCCATGGACAAGCGCACAGACCTGGTCGCCCACCTTCCACATTTTCACGCTGGCGCCGATGGCGACCACAGTGCCTGCGATCTCGAGCCCCGGCAGGTCGGAGGCGTCCGGCGGCACTGCATAGAGACCCATGCGCTGCAGGATGTCCGGGCGATTGACGCCGGCCGCGGCGACGTTGACGAGCACTTCGTGCGGTTTGGGTTGCGGCAGCGGCCGCTCGCCGATCTTCAGGACTTCGGGGCCGCCGGGTGAGGTGATCTCGACGGCGCGCATCTTGGCTGGCAGAGTCATTGTGTGTGGATTCCGTGAAGAGTAGATGCGGGGAGTACGCGGGAGGCGCGGATGATAGCGCAGTCGACTTGCGGTTACTGCGTGCTCACCCTTTGTTTCGCGGCCCAGTCGAGATCGACATTGCCGCCGGAAACGATGACTCCGACCCGCTTGCCCTTGGCGTCCAGCTTGCCTTCGAGCAGTGCGGCGGCCGCAAGGGCGCCGGTGGGCTCGACGACGATCTTCATCCGCTCCCACAACCAGAACATGGTGCGCAGCAATTCGGCGTCGTTCACAGTGAGCATGTCGGCCACATAGGCCATGACCAGCGGGAACGTGACCTTGCCCATCGAGTGCGTGCGCGCACCGTCGGCGATCGTCTCGGGGTTGTGGCAGCTTTGCAGAGTCTTCGTCCTGAACGAGCGCGTCGCATCGTCGCCGAGTTCGGGCTCCACGCCGATGGATTTGCAATTGGGGGACAGTGCATTGGCTGCGATCGCGCAGCCGGAGAGCAATCCGCCGCCCCCGCAGCACACCAGCAGGTAGTCGAGTTGGCCGACCTCCTCGATCAACTCCTTGGCTGCAGTGCCCTGGCCGGCCACCACGTGCGGATGATCGAACGGCGGAATCAGCGCGAGTCCGCGTTCGGCGGCTATCTTGCGCGCGAAAGTCTCGCGGTCGGCCGTGTGCTTATCGTAGAGAATCACTTCGGCGCCGTAGCCGCGCGTGGCCTCGACTTTGACCGGAGGGGCATCCATCGGCATCACGATCGCGGCCTTCACCCCGAGGAGGCGGCCGGCGAGTGCTACGGCTTGCGCATGGTTCCCGGAAGAATAGGCCAGCACGCCACGCTTCGCCTCCTCCGGCGTGAGCAGCGACAGCGCGTTGTAGGCGCCGCGGAACTTGAACGCGCCCATGCGCTGGAAGTTTTCACACTTGAAGAACACCTTTGCGCCGGTTCGGGCGTCGACGGTGGTCGAGGTCATGACCGGCGTTCGAATCGCCTGGCCTGCGATTCTTTGCGCAGCGGCGGCAACATCTTCGTAGGAAACCAGCAACGGGCCGAAGTCGGTCGAATTCATGTTCGGGTCAGTCCGATCGGAAATGCTCAAGCGCACGGCGCGCAATGTCGTCGCCCCATTCCTGCGCGAAATGGCCCGCCTGCGGATGGATGTAGGCCGGCGGACAGCCGCGGATCCATCCGCGCAGCACTTCCATGACCGGCGGCCCGAGCACCGGGTCCTTTGCGCCGACGGCCATGAAGGCTTCGCCTTTCCACGAGTGCTGCCACCAGTCGCGCGCCTTGCGCGAGAGTGCAGCGCCGGGGGCGTCGGGTGAGTCTGGTACCAGGGCGGGAAACCGCCGTGCGCCGCCCTTGAATGTCGAATCCGGGTAGGGTGCCTCGTAAGCGGCGGCCTCTTCCGGTGTGAGGTGGCGGCACGCACGGCCGAGCAGCTTGCCGCAATCGAGGTCCGGGTTGGCGGCGACCCAGGCACGCCATGCGACGAATCCCTCGGTGAGGGGAAGCTCGCCGGTTGCGAGCATCGTGTTCATGACCAGCAGCCGCGAGAACCGCTCCGGCATCTCCATCGGCAGCGTGAGCCCGAGCAGGCCGCCCCAGTCCTGCACGACCAGCGTGATGTTCCTTAGGTCCAGGCGCTCGATGAAAGCCAGCAGGGTCCTGCGGTGGAAGTCGAATGTGTAGGTTGCGTCGTCCGCAGGCTTGTCCGAGCGGCCGAAGCCGAACAGGTCAGGGGCCACGCTGCGGTGACCGGCCGCGCTGAAGACCGGGATCATGCGGCGGTACAGGTAGCTCCAGGTCGGCTCGCCGTGCAGGCAGAGGAAAGTGTGCTTTGCGTCGGGAGGGTCTTCATCGACGTAATGCAAGCGCAGGCTCTCGAGGCCCGGCACTGCCTCGACGTAGTGCGGCGCGAAAGGGAAGCCGGGCAGGTTTGCAAACCGTTCTTCGGGTGTTCGCAGGACGGATTTCATCCGCGCATTGTAAGAGAAGACCCGCGCGGTCGGGGCGTACAATCGCCGCCTCCACCAAGCACAAGAGAAAGCGGGGAAATCACATGGACTATTCGCACTATAAGGACCTGCACGTCCGCACCATCGAGCCGGGCATCCTCGAGATCGTCATGGGCTCGGAGGACGGCAAGCTTTCCACCGCGGGACACCGCATGCATGCGGAGTTGGCCGACATCTGGCGAGACGTGGACCGTGACCCGGACACGCGCGTGGCGATCATCCGCGGCGCGGGCCGCGGGTTCTCCGCCGGCGGCGACCTCTCCCTGGTGCAGGACATCGCCGACAAGCCGGAGGTCCGCGCGCGCGTCTGGCGCGAGGCGCGCGACATCGTCTATAACGTCATCAACTGCTCGAAGATCGTCGTTTCAGCGATGCACGGCCCGGCCGTCGGCGCGGGGCTGGTCGTTGGACTGCTTGCGGATATTTCGATCGCCGCAAAGAACGCCCGCATCATCGACGGCCACACGCGCTTGGGCGTGGCCGCGGGCGACCACGCGGCGATCGTGTGGCCGCTTTTGTGCGGGATGGCGAAGGCGAAGTACTACCTCCTCACGTGCGAGCAGGTGAGCGGCGAGGAGGCCGAAAGGATCGGGCTGGTGTCGCTGTGTTGCGAAGAGGCAGAGTTGCAGGCGAAAGCGCTGGAGGTGGCGCGCAAGATGGCCAACGGCGCGCAGAGCGCCCTGCGCTGGACGAAGTACAGCCTGAACAACTGGCTGCGCATGGCCGGGCCGACTTTCGATGCCTCGCTCGCGCTCGAATTCCTCGGCTTTGCTGGACCCGAAGTGCACGAGGGCATCGCCTCGCACAGGGAGAAACGCAAGCCGAATTTTCCGGACGGGTCGGGCTAGGAAGGCACGGGCATGCCGTGCTTCTGCGGCTAGGCTTTGCCGCCGAGGTTGCTGAAGTCCATGTCGCCGCCGGCGTCTGCAGCAGGGACTCCCGCTGCAGCGGGCGCGCTGGGGGCGGGGCCGCCGCAAAGGCGCTCGAGGTCGCGCTGGATCGCTGCGAGGTCCGGTCCCACGCGGCTTTCATAAGACATGAGGATGCGCACCGGCAGATCGACGAGCGTGGCCTGCGGCCGGTCGCGCAAGTGCGCGACGTTGCCCACGGCGGGCATTATGTGGGTGCTCTTCGCCCCGGTCATGGCCCGGTCGATGCCGTTGATGACCGCCGATTGCGCGCGCGCAATGCCGGAAAGCAATTCCGCGAGTTGCTGTGCCGAGATTTGCAGCATGAAGGTGCTCCTGAAAGGATCTCCGCGTTCGCGGCAGGGTCTGCGGCGATGTTAACATCGCGCCGTTCGCCCCGGAAGCGATTGGCTGCATGCTGAAACGAATCCTGCGGGTCGCGGGCCTCCTGCTCGCAGGCGTGATTGCGGGCACGGCCCTGCACACCGCGGCCGCCAGTTGGGGTCACTCGGGAGACACCGTGTTCGCAGGCAATCGTCCCACCTACCTCGGCGTCACCGACGGCCGGCTGGCCCGGCCGAGGAGCTCGCCCAACTGCGTTTCGAGCCAGGCCGACCCGGCGGACGCCATTCACTTCATCGCGCCTATCAAGTTCACTGGCAACGCGGTGGATGCGATGGCCGCCTTGCGCGAAATCATCGACGCCTCAGAGCGCACGCTGGTGGTGAAGCACGAGGCAAACTACCTCTACGCCGAGTACAAGTCGCAGCTCATGGGGTACGTCGATGACGTCGAGTTTTTGGCCTCCGAGAAGGAGGGGGTAATCCATGTGCGCTAGGCTTCGCGCCTCGGACGGCGCGACTACGGCGTCAATCGAGATCGCATCGAAGCGGTTCGCGAGCGATTCGCGGCTGCTCAGAGGCGCACGGTAAAGACCTGAGATCGGCATCGGCCGATGGCAGTATTTTGCCCGGAAACCCAATATCGACGCGGGGGTTTACCGAAAAATGGCAGTATTCAGCGCAGCTCGATGGCCACCGGCTGGTGGTCGGAGTCTTGCGTGTCCACGTCCACCCGCACGCTTTGCAGGCGCGGGACGAGGTTTTCGGAGACGAATACGAAGTCGCAGCAGTAGGGTTCCTTCGAATATTGCGTGCCGTGGAGGCAGAACGTCGGCGGGTGCGGCACGCCGGGGTGCGCATGTGCCCATGCGTCAACCAGGCGCGGGACCTTTCCTTCGAAAGGCTCGCGCAGCTTCACGCAGGCTGCGTCGTCGGCTTTCATGTTGAAGTCGCCCGTGAGGATCGCGGAAACCGGCCGCTCGTACGGCTCGAACGGACCCGATCGGTATTGCGAGGAAGACTTGGCGCGCGCGTGGCCGCACGCTTCGAGGTGCAGTTCGCGCAGGCGCTCGACCTGCGCCATGCGCTGCCTGGCGGAGTAGTACTCGAGGTGCGTGGTCGTCACGCGCACCAGCCCCACGTCGCTCTCGACGATGGCTTCGACCGCAACTCGCTGCATGCTCGGCGTATCGCTTTCGGCCGGCCACGGCAGCAAGTGCCGGAACACCTGCCGCACCGGCAGGCGCGAAAGGATCAGGTTGCCGAACTGGCGGCGGCCGCCTGAGTCATCCGGTACCTCGGTCCCGGCGCCGAACACCGCCGTGTATCCCGGGAACTGAGCCTTGAGCAATTCCACCTGGTCCTCGCCGCTCGATCCTGCAAGCGCCGGGTAGTTGATCGCCACCTCCTGGAAGCAGGCCACATCCGGATCGGCGAACTGCTTCGCGAATCGGGCGATGCGCGCCGGATCGACCACGCCGTCCATTCCGCGGCACCACTGGATGTTCCACTGCAAAAGCTTCATCGGATCCCCGCACGCATGAACGATTGCACGAACTGCTTCTGAAAAAGCAGGAAGGCCACCAGCAACGGACCAGAAGTCATCAGGGTCGCCGCGGTGATGATCGACCAGTCGATGCCCTGGTCGGAAGAAGAAAACACCTGCAGGCCCACCGTGAGCGGGCGCGAAGTGACCGAATTGGTGATGATCAGCGGCCACAGGAAGTTGTTCCAGTGGTAGCTCACCGAGACCAGGCCGTAGGCGATGTACACCGGCCGCGCGAGCGGGACATAGACTTTCCAGAGCACCTGCACGGCGTTTGCGCCTTCCACTCGCGCGGCTTCGTCGAGCTCCTTCGGCACGGTCTTGAAGGTCTGGCGCAAAAGGAAGATCCCGAATGCCGAGGCCATGTAGGGAAGCCCGATCGCGGTGATCGTGTCGGTCAGCCCGAGCATTGCCATGGTGCGGTAGTTCTCGACCACCAACACCTCCGGCATGACCATGAGCTGCACCAGCACCAGCATGAACACCACGTCGCGTCCCTTGAACTCGAAACGTGCAAACGCATAGCCCGCGAGCGTGCACAGGACCAGTTGCACCGCAAGTATCAGCGCCACCAGGAGCATCGTGTTGAGGAAATAGCGCGCGAACGGGGCGGCATTCCACGCATTGCGGAAATTCTCCAGAGTGAGAGGAGCGGTCAGGTCGAATCGCGTGGCGAATTCGGCCGGATGGAAAGCGGTCCATATCGCATACGCAAGCGGCAGGATCCACAGCACCGCGAGCACCCAGGCGCCGATGGTCTCGAGCGCGCGGTCGAGGCCCTGCGGCTCCATGGGGTTGCGCGCAGTCATCGGACGCGGGACGGGTTCACTGGTAGTGCGTCCGCTTTTCGAGGAAGACGAACTGCGCGATTGCGGCCGAGGCGAGGATCGCTAGCAGCACGACCGTCAGGGTCGAGGCGTAGGCCGAGTCCCAGAACTTGAACCCGACTTCGTAGATGTAGTAGAGCAGGAGAGCGCTCGCGTTGTCCGGCCCGCCCTTGGTCATCACGATGATGTGCTCGACCAGGCGGAAGGAATTGATGACTGCGTTGATAAGCACAAAGAGCGTGGTCGGCATCAGCAGCGGGAACACCACGCGGCGGAAGAAATACCAGCGGCCGGCGCCTTCGATTGCGGCGGCCTCGGCGAGGGCGGGCGGGATGGCTTGCAGTGCGGCGAGGTAGAAGATCATGAAGAACCCCGCCTCCTTCCAGATCGTCACCACGATGAGGCACCCAAGCACCGTGTTCTGCGTGCCAAGCCAGTTATGCGAAGGAAGGCCGAATGCGCCTGTGACCTGCTCGAGCAGCCCGTAGGTCGGCGTGTAGAAGAAGAGCCAGATGTTCGCCACCGCGATCATCGGCAGCACGGTGGGCGTGAAGTACGCCATGCGAAGGAATCCGCGCCCGGCCAGCTTGCCGTTGACCCACACCGCCATAAGCATAGCGAGCCCGATCGACACTGGAATCGTGCCCAGCGCGAACCACAGGTTGTTGGTGAGCGCCTGCCAGAACACCGGGTCCTCGACCATGCCCTGGTAGTTGTCGAGGCCGACCCATACGGCGGGGCGTTCTCCTTTGGGCGTGGAGAAAAAACTGTGCAGCAGCGTGGCCGCCGCAGGGTAATGCGTGAACGCAGCGAGCAGCACCATGGCCGGCAGCAACAGCAGCCAGCCATGGACTTGCGCGCTGAGGCGGATCACCGCCTTGTTCCCTTTTCCCCGACTATTTTCGATAGGGCTTGAGGATCCGGTCTGCCTCGCGCTGCGCGTCCTTCATCGCCTGGTCGGGCTTCTTGGTGCCGGTGAGCGCGGCCTGCAAGCCGTCGTTCAGCGCCTTGGTCACGCGCTGGTTTTCGTGCGTGGAAAGCTCGGCGACCGAGAACTCGAGCTGATCGCGCGCGACCGTGGCGGGCGGGAAGCCGGCTGCGTACTTGCGCAGGGTCACCGTCTCCCACGCCGCGGGACGCACGGCGACGTAACCGGTCTCGATACCCCACTGCGCGGCGCGCTCGGCCGAGGTGATCCACTTCGCGAACTTGAGGGCGGCCTGCTGCTGGGCCGGCGTGGATTTCTTGAACAGGTAGAAGTTGCCGCCGCCGGTCGGGCTGCCACGGCGCTTGTTGGCCGGCAGCATCGCCACGCCGAAGTCGAACTTGGCGTTGTTCTTGACGTTGGTGAGGTTGCCGGTGGTGGTCCACATCATGGCGATCTTCTTCTCGAAGAAATCCTTCGGCGTGGTTCCCCATTCGATGATCCCGGGTGGCATCACCTTGTGCTTCTGGGAAAGGTCCACCCAGTACTGCAGGGCTTCGATGACTGCCGGGTTGTCGTAATAGGTCTGGTTGCCGGCCTTGTTCATGAGCACCACGTTGTTCGGCGTCGTGAAACCCTGGAACAGCCAGTACGGGAAGCCGGACGAAGGCACCTGCACGCCCCACTGGGTGACGTTGCCCGAAGCGTCGCGCTTGGTGAGCTTCTGCGCATACTGGAGCATCTCCTTCCAATTTTCCGGGGCGCGGTTCGGGTCGAGCTTGGCTTCCCTGAACATCTCCTTGTTCCAGTACAGCACGATGGTCGAGCGCTGGAACGGCACGCCCCAGATCTTGCCGCCGGTCTGGCTGTTCTCCATGAACGCCGGGTAGAAGCTCTTCAGCCAGGCCTGGTCGTCCGGACTGGTGGCGAGGCCGGTCCAGTCCACAATGGCGCCTTCATCGATCAGCGTGAACATGTCGGTGGACAACAGCACAGAGAGCACCGGCGGCTCGCCGGATTTCATCGCGGTGAGCGCCTTGACGATCGACTCCTGGTAGGAGCCCGAGTAGATCGGCTTGATCCTGATGCCCGGATTTTCCTTCTCGAAATCGGCGGCCATGCTGTCGACGAGCTTGGTGATCGGGCCGCCTACGGCCACGGGGTAATAGAAAGAGACCTCGGTGGTCTGCGCCGCCGCCACGGTTGGCAAGAGCGCGACGCACGCCGCAGTGAGGCCCAATGCAGCCAGGCGTTTAAGTTTCGCAATCATGTTCGATTCCTCCGTTGAAAATCAGGTCGTCAAAACCACCGTGTGGGTTTCGCGTTCTACGCGCAAGCCGCTCGCGGCATCGAAAAGGTGGACTGCTTCGGGGTCCCACGCCAGCCGCGCTTCGCTCGAGCGCTTCAGCTCGACCTGGCCCGGAAGGCGCACTGTCAGGATCTCGGCGCCGACCCGGCAAGTCACCAGAGAATCGGCCCCCAGGTACTCTACTGCATCGACCTGCGCGGCCACGCCCTTGCCCTTGTTGCGCCCGTCGTCGAGCCGGATATGTTCGGGGCGGATGCCGAGCAACAGGCCTTCGCCGGTGATCGAAGGCAGCGAGACCACGTTCATCGGAGGCGTGCCGATGAAACGCGCCGCGAACGCGCTGACCGGCCGGGCATACAACTCGGCGGGACTCGCGTTCTGGATGATGCGGCCCTCCTTCATGAGCACGACCTGGTCGGCCATGCTCATTGCTTCGGTCTGGTCATGCGTGACGTAGATCATCGTCATGCCCAGTTCCTGCTGCAGTGAGCGGATCTCGCGGCGCATTTCGTGGCGCAGTTGCGCGTCGAGATTGGACAACGGCTCGTCCATCAGGCACACCGATGCTTCGGCGATGATTGCGCGGCCGAGCGCCACGCGCTGTTGCTGCCCGCCGGAAATTTGGGAAGGCTTGCGCTCGAGCAGTTTGGCAATGCCCAGCAGGTCCGCCACGCGCTTGAGGCGCTTTTCCTGTTCCGCAGCCGGGACGCCGCGCACCTTGAGGCCGAACAGGATGTTCTCGGCGACCGAAAGGTGCGGAAACAGCGCGTAGGACTGGAAAACCATCGAAATCCGGCGTGCCGCGGGCGCGAGGCTGGTCACGTCTTGGCCCGCGATCAGCACGCGGCCGGCGGTCACCTGCTCGAGGCCTGCGATCAGGCGAAGCGTGGTCGACTTGCCGCACCCGGAGGGGCCGAGCAGCACGGCGAACCGGCCGGCGGCTGTCTCGAAGCTGACACTGTCGACCGCGCGCGCCTCGCCCCAGGCTTTGGTGACCTCCTGGAGGCGGATCGCGGACAAGCGGGAGGTCTCCTCGGAAATTGCATGGGGCGGAAGGCGGTACTTTGAGACCGTCTTATTTCAGTCACGTTAACGGAAAATCCGAAGCAGTGTCAAAGCGGTGCGGTCGCCGGCGGCAGGCGCGCTCAAGGGTTGCCTCTTAAGGGTTGCCTCTGGATTGGCGGCTCCACTCGGTCTAAAGTGGCAAGCACTGTGTCTTCACCCGGCCTGAGGAGGCTTGCAATGGGAGTTGTGCTGCGATTCGTCCTGATGATGTTGGTCGTTTCGGGAACGTCCTACGCGCAGGACAAGGTCCGGGACGAAAACACGGAAACCCTGTCCGCGGTGGTGCGGGTGAAATCGCGAATCCTGCCCAACGCGCGCTCGGCGGAGTCGCTGGGCACAGCGCGCGAAGGCAACGGCGTGTTGATCCGTGAGAACCTCGTGCTGACGATCGGCTATCTCGTCATCGAAGCCGAGGGCATCGAAGTCGTTTCCGGCGATGGCCGCGTGGTACCGGCCACGCTTGCGGGTTACGACCACGCAAGCGGTTTCGGGGTGCTCAGGCTGGTAACCCCGATCGAGGGCAAGCCGCTGCCGCTCGGGGACTCGAACCAGTTGGCGGAGCGCGACCCGGTCATGGTGGCAACGTACGGCGGGCGCGAAGGACTGAGTCTGGCCTACGTCGTCTCTCGCCGGCCTTTCTCCGGAAGCTGGGAGTACATGCTCGATTCGGCAATCTATACCTACCCGCCGGTAACGAACTGGTCGGGCGCGGCCCTGATCGGCCCCAAGGGAGACCTTCTGGGGATCGGCTCGCTGATCGTCGCCGACGCGATGAGTCCCGGCACGCAGTCTCCGGGCAACCTGTTCGTTCCGGTTGACCTGCTCAAGCCAATCCTGGACGAACTCCTCGACAAGGGCCGCGCCGGTCCGGCACGGCCATGGCTGGGCATGTCGACCGAGGAGTTGCGGGGACGGCTTTTCGTCTCGCGCGTCTCGCCGGACGGCCCGGCGGCCAAGGCGGGGCTGCAGCGCGGTGACATTCTCGTGGGCGTGGGCAACGAGGACGTGAGTTCGCTTGCCGATTTCTACAAGAAAATCTGGGCGCGCGGCTCGGCGGGGGTCGAAGTGCCCCTCAGAGTCCTGCAGGGAACCCAGGTCAGGGAAATCGGCGTGCGCTCGATCGACCGCGTCGAGTACTTTCGCGCCAGGCCGGTGCTTTAGAACTTCATCTCGGCAGGATACGGTTCAACGTCGGGAAGCAGCGTGTAGGGCGGCGTACGACGCAGCATCCTTGCGCCGGTCTCCGCCGTCACCGCCTTTGCATAGTCGACGTTTTTGCGCATTTCTTCGAGGTAAAGGTTCCGGCCGCCGAAATGCTTTTCGGCATAGGCGTAAGCGCCATGGAGCTGGTGGTCCAGCCGCTTGACCGCATTGGCGTAGAAGCCCGGCGTCTTGCGCACCAGATCCTCGCCCGAACTGAAGAGCACGTTGATGCTTCCATCGGGCATGCGCCGGCTCGCAAGCCCGCCGAGCACGAACTCCGGGTACAGGCGGTCGCGGCATTTCTCGAGGTAGCAGCGGTCCGACATCTGAGCAATGATGTCCGCCGTGCCCAGGAACTCGCCGACCTTGCGTAGCATCGGGTCGCCGATCCGGATCGTGTCGGTGTTTCGCTCGTAGCCCGTGAAATGCACGAGCTGGGAGCCGGTGGCGGCGTGCGCCTCCAGACCCAGCGTCTTCAGGTAACTGCGCAGGAACACCGAGCCGCGGGTGACATGCGTGAGCGTGTATTCGGAACCATATCGGTGGGTGTGGTCCCCCTTGCGCCGCAGGTAGCCGATGTCGTGATAGAGCGCGGTGATCACGCCGACCCGGAAGTGGTCCGGGCTGATCGGTGAGTAGCCGTTTCGGTGCCGAGCGTACCCATCCATTAGGCGCGCCATCGCAAGCGTCACGTCGAGCACATGCTGGATGTCGTGATACTCGGTGTCGCAGGGATGGTGGCGTTCGTCTTCGCCCTGGTAGAGGCCGACGAGGTCATCGAAGGCTCGGGCGATCACCGTCGCTGACTCGGAGGGGAAGAGGCGCTCGAAGATTCCGGAGACCTCGGCGACCACTTCGGCGGGCCCTGTCGTGCGGATCGAATCTGTAACGTCGTAGTCGCTGCGTCGCATTCGTGTGATTCTACCGGGGCGCTGCCTTCCGTGCGTACGAGTCGTTCTCGCTCGCCTTGACGGCCGGCGGGTTTCCCCTTTCCCCTGTCGGCCACTCCGGATAGGATGTGGGCAATGCGCCCCGATTGCCAGTGAAGTAGTTCACACCAAGCTGCATTCAGGCGGTGGGCGCGGCGTAAACCGGCAAGCGCCGCCCCGGGCGCGCGGGGCGGACCTGAAAGACACTCATGGGCACCATACCGCTTACAGAAGAGGAACGCCTTGAAATCGAACATCGCATCGCGGTGCTCGAGTTGGAACACGGCGAACTCGATGACATCATCGCCCGGCTCGCGGAAAACCCGACGCAGGACCAGCTCCAGTTGCGCCGCCTCAAGAAGAGAAAGCTGTTCCTGAAGGACACGCTCGCCCGGCTGAGGGACAAGCTGATCCCCGACATCCTCGCGTGATCGCGCTGATTCAAAGAGTTACGGACGCCCGGGTGGTGGTGGGCGGCGAAACGAAAGGCATGATCGGCCCCGGGATCCTGGCCCTCATCGGGGTCGAAAAGGGCGATGGCGAGGCTCAAGCCCGGCGCTTGTGCGAAAGGGTGCTCGGCTACCGGATCTTTCCCGATGCCGGCGGCAAGATGAATCGGTCCCTCGCAGACACGGCGGGCGGATTCCTGCTGGTGCCGCAGTTCACGCTCGCGGCCGACACCCACAAAGGCGCCCGGCCGAGTTTTTCATCCGCGGCGCCACCCGACGAGGGGGAAAGGATGTTCGATTTCCTCGTAGACGTTGCGCGATCGAGGCATGCGAGCGTCGAAACCGGATGCTTCGGCGCCGATATGAAAGTGCATCTCGTCAACGACGGGCCGGTGACTTTCTGGATCAGGGTGAGGCCGGAGCCACCCTAAGCGCCGATCGTCTTGAAATCCGCCGGCGCGACGATCTCGATCATCTCGACGTCTTTCGAGTGCGCGATCTCGCGGTGCCGGATGTTCGGCGGTTGCTGGAAACAGGTGCCCTTCTTCATCGTGATCTCGCCGACGCCTTCGTACTCGAAGCGGATCCAGCCCTTGAGCACGTAGACGAACTGAAGCTTGCAGTCGTGGCGGTGCCATTCGCCTTCGGGCGCCTTGCCGGGGCGCGCGCGGATCACGTGGGCGACCACCTTGCCCTTGGACGCGTCCGCGATTCCGAGGTCGCGATACTCGAAGTAGTTGCGCAGCCCCCGTTTGACGAATCGCGTGTCGCCCAGATGGTTGACCGAAAAGTCCTTTGCCCGTTTTCCCGCCGCAGCAGTCATTGCTTTCATCGTTTTCCCTCGCGCATGGGTGCATTTCGATTCTAGCGGTTCGCCGGGCGTTGAAGGGGGGGCGGTTGGCAGCCGCGCGCGAAACAGCGTAAGCTTTTGTGCCGCGCAGACCACAGCCGGCACGATCCCCTGCAACCACAACAATCGCAAGATCCCTCCGGCGCATGTCCTCATCCAGTTTCGACCAGTTCGTCGGCACCAAGCCCGTCGAAGAGCGCCACCGGTTCGACACCGCGCGGCTCGATGCCTTCATGCGCTCGAATGTGGAAGGCTATTCGGGGCCGCTCGAAGTGGCGCAGTTCAAGGGTGGCCAGTCGAACCCGACCTACCGCCTCACGGCAGGCGGTAAGCACTACGTCCTGCGCAAGAAACCCCCCGGCAAGCTGCTGCCTTCGGCGCACGCGGTGGACCGCGAGTACCGCGTCATCAAGGCGTTGCACGGCGCGGGCTTCCCGGCGCCGCGGACTTATGCCCTTTGCGAAGACGAAGGCGTCATCGGCACGATGTTCTACATCATGGATTGCGTGGAAGGACGTGTGCTCTGGGACCAGGCGCTGCCGGGCATGACGAAACTGGAGCGGTTCGCGATCTGGGACGAGCTCAACCGCGTGATGGCGCAACTCCACACGATTGACTACAAGGCCGCGGGCCTCGAGACCTTCGGCAAGCCGGGCAACTACCTCGAGCGCCAGATCGGCCGCTGGACCAAACAGTACCAGGCCTCGGAGACGCAGAAGATCGAGGCGATGGACAATCTGATCGCCTACTTGCCCAAGAACATCCCTGCCGGCGACGAAACGACCGTCGTGCACGGCGATTTCCGGCTGGACAACACGATCTTCCACCCGACGGAGCCGCGCATTCTTGCGGTGCTCGACTGGGAACTCTCGACGCTCGGCCATCCGCTGGCGGACTTTTCATACCACTGCATGAGCTGGCATATCCCGGCGGGCAAGTTTCGCGGCATCGAAGGCTTGCCTTACGAGGAACTGGGTATCCCGACCGAGCGGCAATACATCGAGATGTACTGCAAGCGCACCGGACGCGCCGGCATCGACCCGGCGACCTGGGACTTCAACATGGCCTACAACCTGTTTCGCATCGCTGCGATCACGCAGGGCATCGCCAAGCGCGTGGTCGATGGCACAGCGTCGAGCGCGCACGCCGTCGAAGCGGGGTCGAAAGCGCCGTTGCTGGCAGAGCTTGGCTGGCTGCAGGTGGAGAAAACATTGAAGAGAAGCGGCAAGGCCGCATAGGAGAAGGCAAATGGATTTCGAATATTCCCCGCGGGTGAAAGATCTGCAGAAGCGCCTCAACGCGTTCATGGACGAGCACATCTACCCGAACGAGTCCAAGTACTACGCGCACGTGCGCGGCGACAAGCGCTGGGAGGCGGTGCCGATCATCGAGGAACTCAAGCCCAAGGCGCGCGCCGCGGGCCTGTGGAACCTCTTTCTTCCGCACTCAAAGCGAGTGCCCGAGGGGTTGTCGAACCTCGAGTACGCGCCGCTCTGCGAGATCATGGGCCGCGTGAGCTGGGCGCCCGAGGTGTTCAACTGTTCGGCCCCCGACACCGGCAACATGGAGACGATCGAGCGCTACGGCACTGAGGAGCACAAGCGCCAGTGGCTGGACCCGCTCCTGCGCGGCGAGATCCGCTCTGCCTTCCTGATGACCGAGCCCGCGGTGGCCAGTTCGGATGCGACCAACATCCAGTGCAGGATCAAACGCGAGGGCGACCAGTACGTCATCAACGGCACCAAGTGGTGGTCGTCGGGCGCCGGCGACCCGCGCTGCAAGATCTACATTCTCATGGGCAAGACCGACCCGGACAACACATCGCGTCACGCGCAGCAGTCGATGGTGCTGGTGCCGCACGACACGCCCGGCATCAAGATCCTGCGCCACCTCAACGTCTTCGGATACGACGACGCGCCGCACGGGCACATGGAAATCGAGCTCAAGGACGTGAAAGTGCCGGCATCGAACATCCTGCTTGGCGAGGGGCGCGGTTTCGAGATCGCCCAAGGGCGCCTCGGACCCGGCCGAATCCACCACTGCATGCGCTCCATCGGACAGGCGGAGCGGGCGCTCGAGAAGATGTGCAAGCGCGCCACCTCCCGCGTTGCCTTCGGGCGCACGGTGGCCGAGCAAGGCGTCACGCGTGAGCGGATCGCCGAGGCACGCATCATGATCGACTCGACCCGCTTCATGGTGCTGCATGCGGCATGGCGGATGGACACGGTCGGCAACAAGGTGGCGCGCAAGGAGATCGCGATGATCAAGGTGCTCGCGCCGAACATGGCCTGCCAGGTCATCGACTGGTCGATGCAGGTGCATGGCGGTGGCGGCGTGTCGGACGATTTCGGCCTGGCCAATGCCTACGCGCACCAGCGCACGCTGCGCTTCGCCGACGGCCCGGACGAAGTGCACCGCAATGCGATTGCCAAGCAGGAGATCGCCGAGCAGACCTCGCTCGACGAAGCGTTGGCGACGAAGAAGCACTAGCCCGTGGACGTCCGAGGCAAAGTCGCGGTCGTCACGGGCGCGGCGAGCGGCATCGGTCGCGCCACTTCGCGCCGCTTTTCGGCCGGTGGAGCGGCCGGCGTCGTGGTCGCGGACCTCAACTTGGAGGGCGCGCAAGCCGTCGCGAAAGAAATCGGCGGGCACGCAGTGCGTTGCGACGTCAGCCGTGAAGAGGACATCCAGGCGCTCGTCGCCTCCGCCGAAGCGAAGTACGGCCGGGTCGACGTTTATTTCTCGAATGCAGGCGTCGTCATGCGCGGAGGGATCGAGACCCCCGACGAGGTTTGGGAGAAGAACTGGAAGATCCACTGCATGGCGCATGTGTGGGCGTCACGCGCAGTGGTGGAGAAGATGGCCGCGCGAGGAGAAGGCTACTTCCTCGTGACTGCGTCGGCCGCCGGTCTGCTCAACATCGTCGAGTCGGCCTCTTATGGCGTGACCAAGCACGGTGCGGTGGCGTTTGCGGAATGGCTCGCGATCGCCTACGGACGCAAGGGCGTGCACGTGTCGTGCCTGTGCCCGCAGGCGGTGATCACCGGCATGTACACCGGGCAGGGCGGTTCTGCCGGCGTGGACGGTGCGCTATCGGCCGAGCAGGTTGCGGAGGAGATCGTGAAAGTGATGGCGGCGGAAACTTTCCTCGTGCTGCCGCATGCAACGGTGCTCGACTACATGCGCGCGAAAACCACGAATTACGACCGTTGGCTCGGCGGAATGCAGAAGCTCTACCTCAAGCACCAGGAAAGCGGCAAAGCCTGACCGTCCAACAGGGGGCGTTCGACCTAGTCGATCTTGATGTTCATCTCCCGGATCGACTTGCCCCAGCGCACTAGGTCGCGAGCGTAGGCTTTTGCAAATGCTTCGTGCGGCAGGCCGACGACTTCGCCGCCGAGCCCTTCGAGCCTCGCGCGGACGTCCGGGTTCTTGAGGACGGTCCCGATATCGGTGGAGATTCGGTTGACCACGGCCTGCGGCGTGCCGGCCGGCGCAAAAACGCCCAGCCAAAGCGACGCGTCGAATCCCGCGTAGCCGAGTTCGGTCATCGTCGGCACGTCCGGCAGCGCGGCGGAGCGCTTGGCCGAGGCAATCGCGAAGGCTTTCATCTTCCCTTGCTTGACCTGCGTGGTGGCCGAAAGGATCGGGTCGAACATCATCGCCACACTTCCGGAAAGCATGTCGACGTATGCGCCGCCGCCGCCCTTGTAGGGAATGTGCTGCATCTCCACGCGCGCCGTCTGCTTGAGTAGTTCTCCCATCAGGTGGTTGAGCGTCCCGTTGCCTGGCGACCCATAGGAGTACTTGCCCGGGCTGTTGCGCGCGAGCTCGACGAATTCGCGCACCGAGTTCGCCGGCAGTTGGAGGCTGGCGAGCAGCACCAGCGGCACATCGACGACCAGGGAGATTGGAACGAGGTCGCGTGCAGCGTCGAACGGCAGGCCCTTGTAGAGGTTCGGTGCGATGGTGTGCGTGCCCATCGTGCCG